>CANBQJ010000093.1 GCA_947371645.1 Burkholderiales bacterium
TTTGCGTTTGTTTTGCCGCAATTGCACTGTCGCCAATTGGAGACACTGAGCATAAACCTGGGGGGCACTTCACGAGCGGTCAGCAACAATCTGTTTCGTTCCCCCGGTTTGAGGGGGGTCCAAACAGGAGATACACATGCAAAAAACCGTTTTGACCAAAGCAGTCGCGGTAGCTCTGGCGACCCTGGGTGTTGGCACTGCATTCGCACAGTCCAGCGTGACCCTCTACGGCAACATTGACGCTGCGGTGGACAACGTCCACAAAGGCAAGGGCGATGTGTCCGGCACCTATTTCGGGGCCAGCGCAGCCGGGCTTGCGGCCTACGCCAACAGCTCCACGACGACGCGTGTCTCTCCCAGCATTTCGTCGCAAAACGCCATAGGCGTCAAGGGTGTCGAAGACATCGGTGGTGGCTACAAAAGCAATTTCGTGCTGGAAGGCCAGATGTCGCCAGACACCGGCGCACAAAGCGGTCAGGACTCGCGCATGTGGGGCCGGCAGGCCTACGCCGGCCTGACCACGCCGTTTGGTGAGGTCCGCGTCGGTCGCCAATATGCGCCGATGTTCTACTCCTTCGCCTTTACCACCGTCGAGGCGCTGGGTGGGGCCGACATGCAGGCGCTCGGCCTGGCCACCAACAACCTGCAGATTCGCCAGGACAACCAGATCAGCTACTGGCTGAAAGATGGCGGCCTGACGGCCGTGGCTTCTTACTCGCCGCAGGCTGGCATTGACCAGAAGATCAGCAGCAACCGTGGCCAGGGTACTGCCGCGGCCGCCACCGGTCAGATCGTGGGTGGCGCCGCAGCGGGCACCGAGGCATCGGGCACCCAGGGCCGCGGCCAGACCGTGGGCCTGCTGGCCAGTTATGCGGTCGATGCAGACTTGCAAGTCAACGGCGCCTACCACCAGAACAAATACGGCAACGCCCAACTGGTGATCAGCACCAACGGGGCCACACTCTACAGCCTGGAAAAGGCCACTGCCGTGTCGCTGGGCGCCAAGTACGTTGTGCCCGGTTTGGGCACCGTGATCGGCGCCAACCTGCACCAGACCCGGTTTGCCATGGACACCATGCCCACCATCAAGGTCAGCACCCTGGGCATTGGCGTGAAGCACCCCATCGACAATTTTGCGGTGGGTGCGCAGGTCGGCTACACCAAGTTCACGGGTGGCACCGATGGCAGCGACAAGGTGCTCATGCTGATCGGCGACTACAACTTCTCCAAGCGCACCAAGCTGTACGTCCGCGCCGGCGTCCTGAAGGACAACCGAGGTGGCCTGGCTGCCACCGAGACCCCTGGCGTGTACGTGGCCGGTGGTCCGGTGCCCCTGCTGGGCGCGCTGGGTTCAACCGAGTCGCCCTTCTTTGCAGGTGGTGGGGCCAACGTCGACGCGACTGCCCGCGTGGTCGCGCTGGGCATCCGACACCAGTTCTGACAGGCCCCTTTCAGATTTCTCCAAGCTTTGCCGCCCCCTCACCGGGGCGGCTTTTTCTTGTGCGCCTCAGCCGATCAGGCGTTCGTTGGCGAACAGCTCGCTCACCGTTTCGCGCTCACGGATGACCCACACCTGGCTGCCGTCCACCATCAGCTCGGCAGCGCGTCCCCGGGTGTTGTAGTTGCTGGCCATGGTCATGCCATAGGCCCCGGCCGACAGCACGGCCAGCACGTCCCCAGGCTGGACAGCCAGGTCGCGGTCCCGCCCCAGCCAGTCACCGGATTCGCACACCGGGCCCACCACGTCCCAGGTGGTGGTGGCGTCGTCGCGTTGCTGCGTGTTGACGATGCCCATGTAGGCCTCGTACAACGCCGGTCGCATCAGGTCGTTCATGGCGGCGTCCACCACGCAGAAGTTCTTTTGCTCGCCGGGCTTGAGGAACATGACCTCGGTGAGCAGCACGCCCGCATTGCCCACCAGCGAGCGACCTGGTTCGAAGACCAGCTCCCGGTGGCCGTGGCCCCGCGCGTCGATCTTTGCCAGCAACTGACCGATCAGCTCTGCGGCCGAGGGTGGGGTTTCATCGGTGTAGGTGATGCCCAGGCCGCCGCCCAGGTCCAGGTGATGGACCATCACGCCGGCTGCTTCAATGGATTCGACCAGGTCCAGCACGCGGTCCAGCGCATCCAGGTATGGCGACACCTCGGTGATCTGCGAGCCGATGTGGCAGTCGATGCCCACCACCTCGATGCCCGGCAGGCTGGCCGCACGGCGGTAGGTGTCCAGCGCAACGTCATGCGCCACACCGAACTTGTTGCCCTTCAGGCCCGTCGAGATGTAAGGGTGGGTGCCGGCGTCCACGTCGGGGTTCACGCGCAGGCTCACCTTGGCCACGCGGCCCAGGCTGCTGGCCACTTGTGACAGCACCTCCAGTTCGGCCACGCTTTCCACATTGAAGCAGCGCACACCGGTTTCCAGTGCCAGCTTCATTTCTGCGCGCGTCTTGCCCACACCGGAGAACACCACCTTGGCCGGGTCACCGCCTGCGGCCAGCACCCGGGCCAGTTCGCCACCCGAGACGATGTCGAAGCCGCAGCCTGCCTGGGCAAAGGTCTGGAGCACGGCCAGGTTGGAGTTGGACTTGACGGCAAAGCACACGAGGTGCGCGCGGCCCTTCAAGGCCTGCTGGTAAGGGGCCAGGGCCGCCAGCATGGCGCGGCGCGAATACACGTACAGCGGTGTGCCATGGGAGCGCGCCAGCTCGGACAACTTGACATCGTCCAGGTGCAGGTGGCCGTCACGGAACGCGAGAAAGGGGGAGCCAGGCAGGGTCATGGGGGGCAATCTGTGAAGCGGTGTGGCGATGAGCGGGCGAGTGAGGGGGCAAATCAGGGTGTCGACGGCGGTGGCGTGGCGGGCAAAGCTGCCGAGGAAGGCAAAGGGGCCGACCCAGGAATTGGGGCGCCGGCCGGCGAGGGCAGGTAGAGTGCGCCTTTCTGGCCGCATCCGGCCACCAACGCGAGACCCGCCAGCAACAAGGCTGCCACAGGCCGTCGCAATGCCGACGAAAACCACCGGCCATGTGGGTGGCGCAGTGCAGGGCGCGCGCCGCTGCCTAGAATTTCAGGTTGACGGTTCATTGTCGTGATTTTAAGGAAGCCAACATGTCTACCTCCGCAGGCCACCATGCAAGCCCATACGGCCTCACCGAAGCCCAGTACGACGAGGCCATTTCGGCCACCCTGCGCCGCATCGAAACCCAGGTGGACCGCTGGCTGGAAGCCGACCTGGTGGACATCGACGCTGCCCGCTCCGGTGGCATGGTCACCCTGGTGCTGCCCGACCGCAGCCAGCTGATTGTCAACGCCCAGCCGCCGCTGCATGAATTGTGGCTGGCGGCAAGGCGCGGCGGCTTCCATTTCAAACTGGCCGCTGACGGCCGCTGGCTGGACACCCGCTCCGGCGAAGAATTTTTCAGCTTGCTGTCGTCCTGTGCCAGCGAGCAAAGCAAGTGCACATTGGGTTTCTGATCAAGGTTTGACGCCCTCACCCTTGCCCCCGAAGAGGTCCAGGATGCTGCGCTTTTCTTCTTCGGTGCTGGGGCCAGGGACGTGGCCAGGGCTGCCATCGCTGCTGTCGGGCCCCAACTCCTTCACGCCGGTGCCTGAGGTGTACTCCTCATAGAACCATTCGCCGCCGATGTTGACCACGCCCTCGGGAGGAGAGGGCTCCTCCACGGGCGCGTTGCGCAGCACGGTGCCCATGAAGTCGATCCAGATGGGCAGGGCCAGGCCACCACCGGTTTCCTTGTCGCCCAGCTTTCGGGGCTGCTCGTGCCCCACCCAGACGACCGCCACCTGGTGCATGGTGTAGCCCGCAAACCAGGCGTCCATCGAGTCGTTGGTGGTGCCGGTCTTGCCGTAGAGGTCGGGGCGCTTCAGCGTGGCTTGTGCCTTGGCCGCCGTGCCCGAGCGGGTGATTTCCTGCAGCAGGCTGCTCATCACGAAGGCGTTGCGCGCGTCGATGGTGCGCATGCTTTCATCGAGCGGCAGGGGGCGGTATTGCGCCAGGGTGCGGCCGCGGCGGTCGGTCACCTTGGTCACCAGCGTGGGGTTGACGCGGTAGCCGCCGTTGGCAAACACCGCGTAGCCGTCGACCATCTGCAAAGGCGTCACCGAACCTGCACCCAGCGCCATCGTCAGGTAGGCCGGGTGCTTGTCGGCATCGAAGCCGAAGCGGGTGATCCAGTCTTGTGCGTACTTCACGCCCACCGAGCGGAGCACGCGGATCGACACCATGTTCTTGGACTTGGCCAGCGCCTTGCGCAGGGGCATCGGCCCTTCGAACTTGCCGTCGTAGTTCTTGGGCTCCCAGGGCTGGCCGCCCGTGGTGCCGGCGTCAAAAAACAAGGGCGCGTCGTTGACAACGGTGGCCGGCGTGAAGCCCTTTTCCAGGGCCGACGAATAGATGAAGGGCTTGAAGCTGGAGCCCGGTTGGCGCCAGGCCTGCGTCACATGGTTGAACTTGTTGCGCCCGAAATCGAAGCCGCCCACCATGGTGCGGATCAGGCCAGTGCGTGGGTCCATGGACACGAACGCGCCTTCCACCTCGGGCAGTTGCAGTGCATACCAATTGCCCTGCTTGTCCCTGTTGATGCGAACGATGGCACCGCGCCGGATCTGCTGCTTGGGCGCCGCCTTGTCGCTCAGGCCCACGGCGGCCAGGCGCAAGGCGTCGCCCGTCAACTCGATCTGTTCGCCTGACTGCAGGGACACCAGCATGCGCTTGGGCTGGGCTTCCAGCACCACTGCCGCATGGATCTCGTCGCTGTCCGGGTGTTCTTCCAGGGATTCGGCGACGCGCACGTCCACCAGCTTGGGGTCGCCAGGCAGGTCCACGTAGCCTTCGGGGCCGCGCCAGGCCTGGCGGCGGTCAAAGTCCATCAGGCCTTTGCGCAAGGCCTTGAAGGCGGTGGTTTGCTCCGCCATGTTGATGGAGGTGAAGGCATTGAGGCCGCGTGTGTAGGCTTCTTCACCGTATTGTTCATGAACCAGCAGCCGGGCTGCTTCAGCTGCGTACTCGGCGTGCACCGGGATGGGGGCCTTGCTCCGGTAGCGCAGGTCTTCGGCCTTGGCTTCGTCACGCTGGGCAGCGCTGATGAAGCCGTTGTCGAACATCCGGTCGATGATGTATTGCTGGCGGATGGTGGCGCGCTTGGGGTTGCGCACCGGGTTGTAGGCCGAAGGTGCTTTGGGCAGACCGGCCAACATGGCCGCTTCGGCCACGGTGATGTCGCTCAGGGGCTTGCCGAAGTAGGTGTCGCTGGCTGCTGCAAAGCCATAGGCCCGTTGGCCCAGGTAGATCTGGTTCATGTAGAGCTCCAGAATCTGGTCCTTGCTCAACAGGCTTTCGATCTTCAGCGCCAGCAGCATCTCGTAGATCTTGCGGGTGAAGGTCTTTTCGGTCGGCAGGTAGAAATTGCGCGCCACCTGCATGGTGATGGTCGAGGCGCCCTGGCTGCGCGACTCGCCGAAGTTGGCCAGCCCCGCGCGCAGCACGCCCACGTAGTCCACCCCGCCGTGGCGGTAAAAGCGGGCGTCTTCGATGGCCAGCACGGCGTCGCGCATGACCTTCGGGATTTGTTTGATCGGCAGGTAATTGCGCTTTTCTTCGCCAAATTCACCGATCAAAACCAGGTCGGCCGAATAAACGCGCAGCGGTATTTTGGGCTGGTAGTCGGTCAGGCCAGAAACTTCAGGCAAATTGGGGTAAGCCATGGCCACGCCGAGGCCAATCAGCAACGCCCCACCCAGTACACCGGCCAGCGCCAGACCCACCAGGGCGGCGAGTGGCTTTAAGATCCACCTCACCCACCATTTCTGTGACCAGTGATGCAAGCGGTTGGACAGGTTCCGGAACACGGAAGGCGACGGGGAATCGGTCATGGGCATGGGTACGCAAACGTCAGCCGATTATAGAAACCCCCGGGGGTTGGATGAGCCGGCCTGACCCCAAACGCACGAAATGCAGCTGAATTGTCGGTTTTGCAACCGCTTGTAAGGCGTGTGCAAGGCGCAACGCGCTCCGGATTTATCCTGCATTACCTCCTTTGAGACTCAAAAACTTTGCTGATAGCATTGAAGTGGTTTATTAACTTTCCAGCGCCAGCTGTTGGCGCGTGGAGGACGGTGTGAGCTTTCTTGATACGCTCTTAGGCCGCAAGCATCCGCCCATGATCGGACTGGACATCAGTTCATCGAGCGTGAAGCTGGTCGAGCTCAGCCAGACTGCGTCTGGCGAATTCACTTTGGACAGGTTTGCCTCCGAGCCCTTCGAGAAGGGCTGGATCGCCGACGGCCAGATCGAGAAGTTCGATGAAGTGGCCGAGGCGGTGCGCAAGGTGGTCGTGAAAAGCGGCACCCGCACCAAGCACGTGGCCATGGCCATGCCCCCCTCGGCGGTGATCACCAAAAAGATCATGCTGCCGGCAGGCCTGCGCGAAGAAGAAATGGAGCTGCAGGTCGAGGCCGAAGCCAATCAGTACATCCCCTTCTCCTTGGACGAGGTGAGCCTGGACTTCTGTGTGGCGGGCCCCAGCACCACCTCTGCCGGTGACGTGGAGGTCCTGATTGCGGCATCCCGCAAGGACCGTGTGCAAGACCGTCAGGGCCTGGCCGAGGCCGCTGGCCTCAAGCCCGCGATCCTGGACATCGAGTCCTATGCCTCTCGGCTGGCCATGGGCCGCTTGATCGCCGCGCTGCCGGGTGAAGGCAAGGATGCGCTGGTCGCCCTGTTTGAGATCGGTGCCGAGACCACCAGCCTCAAGGTGCTGCGCGACGACGAACTGCTCTACGACCGCGACCAGGCCTTTGGTGGCGCCCAGCTGACCCAGCTGATCTCCCGCCAGTACGGTTTTTCCTTTGAAGAAGCCGAGCTCAAGAAGCTCAGCGGCGACCTGCCTGAAGATTTCCAGTCTTCGATCATGGCCCCCTTCGTGGACAGCCTGTCGCAGGAAATCGGCCGGGCGCTGCAGTACTTCTTCACCAGCACACCGCACCACAAGGTGCACTACGTGATGATGGCCGGTGGCACCGCCACCTTGCCGGGTCTGAAAGACCGCGTCACCGACCTCACCGGCTTTGCCTCGATGATCGTCAACCCCTTCGATGGCATGAAGCTGGGCGCGGCCGTGCGCGAAAGCAAGCTGCGCCGTGAAGCGCCGTCCTACCTGACCGCGTGTGGCCTGGCGATGCGGAGGTTCCTCGC
Source organism: Burkholderiales bacterium (assembly GCA_947371645.1). The sequence continues at coordinate 7,208 of CANBQJ010000093.1, forward strand.
ATGATCCTGATCAACCTCCTGCCGCACCGCGAAGAAAAACGCAAGCTGCGCAAGCAGGCGTTCTTTGCCGGGCTCGGCTTGTCGGCCATCGGTGGTGCCGTGGTGGTGGCCTTGTGGTACGGCGTTCAGATGCGCATGATCTCTGCCCAGCAAGAGCGCAACAGCGTCCTGCAGGCGGCGATCACCAAGCTGGACGACGAGATCAAGGACGTGTCCGCACTGCGCGCTGAAATCGACTCGCTCAAGGCCCGCCAGCGCGCCGTGGAAGACCTCCAGACCGACCGCAACATGCCGGTCTACCTGCTCAACGAGCTGGTGGCCCAGACGCCTGAGGGCATCTACCTCACGTCCATCAGGCAAAACGGCCAGCAGGTGCAGATCACCGGCTACGCGCAGACCAACGAGCGTGTCTCGGAGTTCCTGCGCAACACCAACGTGAAGTCCACCTGGCTGCAGCACCCTGAACTGGTCGAAATCAAGGCGGCCGGCGCCAGCAACAACAAGACGACACGCGACACCAAGCGCGTGTTTGATTTCTCGATGCGCCTGGGCCTCAAGCGTCCGGGTGAGGTGGCGGGGCCAGCAGGCGCCGCGTCGGGCCCGACAGCGGCCCAGGCCAAGGGGAAGTGACACATGGCCAACAGCACCTTCAACATCGATGTCAACAACTGGCTGCAAGAAGCCCAATCGCAGTTCAGCGGGCTCAACCCCAATGAACCGGGGCAATGGCCGCTGCTGCCCAAGCTGGCAGCCTTCCTGGCCACCTTGCTCACCGTGGTCGCACTGGGCTGGTTCGCTGTGCTGTCTTCGCAGGCCGACGAATTGCAGGCCGAGCGCGACCGCGAGCCTCGCTTGAAAGACGAGTACCGCGGCAAGGTGGCCCAGGCCGTCAACCTGGGCGAGTTGCGCAAGCAGCGCATCCAGGTCGAGGAATACGTCAAGCAGCTGGAAAAGCAGCTGCCCGGCAAGGCTGAAATGGACGCACTGCTGTCCGACATCAACCAGGCTGGCCTGGGTCGTGGGCTGGACTTCGAGCTTTTCCGGCCGGGTCAGGTGGTGGTCAAGGACTACTACGCCGAGTTGCCCATATCCATCAAGGTGTCCGGGCGTTACCACGACATTGGCGCCTTCACTGCCGACATCGCCAACCTCTCGCGGATCGTGACCCTGCACAACCTGGCCATCACGCCGGCCAACGCCAAGGATGCCAGCGGTGGCAACCTCGCGATGGAGGCAACCGCGCGGACCTACCGCTACCTTGATCAGGCCGAACTGGACGCCATGCGCTCCGAACGTGCCAAGAGCAAGGCCAAGAAGGGAGGCAAGCCATGATGCGCCGTGCCCTGACGATGGCAGGCATGAGCCTGCTGGTCCTGAACCTGGCGGCTTGCTCTGGCAGCGACGAAGAGCTGCAAGCGTGGATGGAACAGCAGCGCCATGAGGTTCAGCCCAGCGTGAAGCCCCTGTCTCCGCCACAGAAATTCAACCCGCAGGCCTATGCCGGCATGGACAGCGTGGAGCCCTTCAGCCCACAGAAATTCACCGGCGTGCTCAAGCAAGAGGCCAGACAGCCGAATTCAGCAGTAGCGGCCGAGCTCAACCGGCGCAAGGAGCCGCTCGAAGCCTTCCCCCTGGACAGCATGACCATGGTGGGCAGCGTGAACCGCAAGGGTGTGCCCTTTGCGCTGCTCAAGGTCGAGAACCTCCTCTACCAGGTGAAGGTGGGCGAGTACCTCGGCGTGAACTACGGGAAGATCACCAAGATCAGCGAAACTGAAATCACCTTGAGAGAGATCGTGCAGGACGCCGCAGGCGAGTGGATCGAGCGGCCGACCACCCTGCAATTGCAGGAGAGTGGGCGATGAGAAGGAATCTGGACATGAAGAAGATCAACGCGTTGCGCCTGGCCCTGGTCGGTCTGACCTTGAGCTCGGCGTCGGCCTTCAGCTGGGCTGCTGCGGTGGTGCAAGCCATCACCAGTTCGCAACAGGCTGGCTCGGACGTTGTCCGCATCGAGCTGTCGGAGCCCCTGGCTTCACTGCCGGCTGGCTTCGTGGTGCAGGCGCCACCGCGCATTGCCATCGACTTGCCGGGCGTGACCAACGGCATGGCCCGCAACACCGTGGACATCAACCAGGGCAATGTGCGCAGTGCCAACCTGGCTCAGGCCGGTGAGCGCACGCGTCTGGTGCTGAACCTGCGCCAGCCCACCACCTACCGCGCGCAGTTGCAGGGCAAGACCCTGATGCTGGTGCTGGACCCGGCGGCATCTTCTGCGCCTGCGCCCGCATCCACCACCAGCGCCAAGCCGGTGGCGGCAGCCGTGGCCGCGGCGGGTGCCGACAACACCGTGCGTTTCGCCGAGAACCAGAACGCCGCACCCCTGGCGCTGAAGGACATCGACTTCCGCCGTGGTCAGGATGGTGCGGGCCGCGTCGTGGTCGAGCTGCCCAACAACCAAGTGGGTGTGGACATCCGTCAGCAAGGCCAGAGCCTGGTGGTCGAGTTCGTGCGGGCCACCTTGCCTGAGCGCCTGCGTCGCCGCTTCGACGTGACCGATTTCGGCACGCCGGTGCAGTCGATGTCGGCCAGCCAGTCGGGCGAGCGCGTCAAGCTGGTCGTCGAGCCGCGCGGTGACTGGGAGCATTCCGCCTACCAGAGCGACAACCAGTTCGTGCTGGAAGTGCGCCCCCGCAAGGTCGACCCCAACAAGCTGACCCAAGGCCCCGGCTACTCGGGTGAGAAGCTGTCGCTCAACTTCCAGAACATCGAAGTGCGTGCGCTGCTGCAGGTCATTGCCGACTTCACCAACTTCAACGTGGTGACCAGTGACACCGTCAATGGCAGCGTGACGCTGCGCCTGAAAGACGTGCCCTGGGATCAGGCCCTGGACATCATCCTGCAGGCCAAGGGCCTGGGCGTTCGCAAGTCCGGCAACGTGCTGTGGATCGCACCCAAGGACGAAATCAACGCCAAGGAAAAGATCGACCTGGAAGCCAAGGCCCAGGTGGCCGCGCTGGAGCCGCTGCGCACGCAGGCCTTCCAGCTCAACTACACCAAGGCCGATGACGTGGCCAAGGGCCTGGTGGGCAAGGGTGCTGGCGGCGGCGGTAGCGGTGGTGGCACCAACAACGGCCGCATCCTGTCGCCGCGCGGCAGCGTGATCTCGGAGGCCCGCACCAACCAGCTCTTCATCAACGACATCCCGTCCAAGCTTGAAGAGATCCAGCAGCTGATCACCAAGATCGACATCCCGGTTCGCCAGGTGCTGATCGAGGCCCGCATCGTTGAGGCGGATGACTCCTTTGGCCGCACCCTGGGTGTGCGCCTGGGCGCTTCCAACAAGACGGCAGTGGCCGATTCGGGCAAGCTGAGCCTGGGCGTGTCGGGCAGCTACTCTGGCGTGGTGGCTGAAACGGGCCAGAGCCTCACGGGTTCTGCCGCCAGCGTGGCCAACAGCTATTTCGTGCAGCTGCCTGCCACGGCGCTCAATGGCTACAGCGCCGCGTCCATGGGCATCTCGCTGTTCTCGTCCACCGTGAACCATGCGCTGAACCTGGAGTTGTCTGCGTTGGAGGCCGACGGCAAGGGCAAGATCGTCTCCAGCCCACGCGTGATCACGGCCGACCAGGTCAAGGCGCTGATCGAGCAGGGCACCGAACTGCCCTACCAGACGGCCACCTCCAGCGGTGCGACGGCCATTTCCTTCCGCAAGGCCAACCTGAAGCTGGAAGTGACCCCGCAGATCACGCCTGAGGGCAGCATCATCCTGGACGTTGACGTCAACAAGGACAGCGTGGGCCAGGTCACCAGTGCCGGCTATGCCATCGACACCAAGCACGTGCAGACCCAGGTGCTGGTCGAAAACGGCGGCACGGTGGTGATCGGGGGCATCTTCCAGCAGCAGGAAAACGAGACCACCCAGAAGGTGCCTTTCCTGGGCGACATTCCCTACCTGGGCGTGCTGTTCAAGAACAACATCCGCAACTCCAAGCGCTCCGAATTGCTGATTTTCCTGACCCCGAAGGTGGTCACCGAAAAGGCAGCCCTGCGTTGATGCGATCGATCGCCTTGGTGGGCCTGCCCGGAGGTGGCAAGTCCACCGTCGGGCGACAGTTGGCCCGACGCCTGGGCTGGCCCTTTGTGGACAGCGACACCGTGCTGGAAGAGCGTCTGGGCATGCCCATTCGCCAGTTCTTCGAGCAGCAGGGTGAAGTCGCTTTCCGAGATCATGAATCGGCGGTGCTCGATGCGCTGACGCAAGAGGAGAGTGGCCTCAAGGTGCTGGCCACCGGTGGCGGGGCCTTGCTGCGCGAGCCCAACCGCCGGCACCTGCATGAGCGTTGCACCGTGGTCTACCTGCGCTCGACGCCGGACGAGCTCTACCGGCGGCTGCGGCACGACACGCAAAGGCCCTTGCTGCAGGTGGCAGACCCGCTGGCCAAGCTCAAGGAGCTCCATGCCCAGCGTCACCCCCTGTACGAAGCCACGGCGCACTACAGCGTCGACACCGGCCGGCCTTCGGTGGCCTCTCTGGTGAACATGATCATGATGCAACTGGAGGTGGCCGGGCTGGTGCCTTCAACGCCACCCAGGCACCCGGACGGGCACTGACGCTCGCCAGATCGGGCAAGGGCCCGCGCAAAGCAAAGCGCCTCACGAAGAGGCGCTTTTTTCATCCCGAAGCAGCAGCCTTGCTGCCGCCTGATGAATCAGTCCAGCTTGAGCTCTCGCAGGTACTGGCGGAACCAGGCGCTCACCTGGGGGTGCTTGAGCGCCAGCTCCACGTTGGCCTCCAGGAAGCCTTCCTTGCTGCCGCAGTCGTAGCGCTTGCCCTCGTAGCGGTAGGCAAACACCTTTTCAGACTTGAGCAAGCCTGCGATGCCGTCGGTCAACTGGATCTCGTTGCCCACGCCGCGTGGTTGCAGGCGGATCTGCTCGAACACGGCGGGCGACAGGATGTAGCGGCCGGCCACGCCCAGGCGCGAAGGGGCCACGTCAGGGGCCGGCTTTTCAACGATCTTGGACACCGCCATGACGCGTTCGCTCACCTGCTCACCGGCGACGATGCCGTAGCGCTTGGTGTGCTCGGCCGGCACTTCCTGCACCGCCAGGATGGAGCTCTGCAGTTCATCGAACTGCTTGACCATCTGCTTGAGGATGCTGGTCTGGCCCACCATCAGGTCATCGGCCAGCAGCACGGCGAAGGGCTCGCCACGCACGAGGCGCTCGCCGCACAGCACGGCGTGGCCCAGGCCCAGGCTCTTGGGCTGGCGCACGAAAACGCATTCCATGTCGGCAGGTTTGATGGACTGCACCAGCTGGAGCAGCTCGGTCTTGCCTGCTTGCTCCAGTTCGTACTCCAGCTCGAAGGCGGTGTCGAAATGGTCTTCAATCGGGCGCTTGTGGCGGCCCGTCACGAAAATCATCTCCCGGATGCCCGCGTCGTAGGCCTCTTCGACCGCGTACTGGATCAAGGGCTTGTCCACCACGGGCAGCATTTCCTTGGGCTGGGCCTTGGTGGCGGGCAGAAATCGCGTGCCCAGGCCTGCGACCGGGAAGATGGCCTTGGTGATGCTCATGTGGGACTCCTTGTTACTGCTTCAATGGTGATGAACACAGACCAGCCGAGTCGCCGGAAATTCCTAGGGGTTTCCCAGAAGTTCGGGCGATGGCCGCCTGTATATCGGCGCGGAAGTGCTTCAGGTCAAGCCAGGCGTGCGTGTTGATCGCGCACACGCGCCAGGGCGGCCGTGAATTCAGCGACGCGCTGCTTTTCCTGGTCGACCACGGCGGCGGGTGCGCGGGCCACGAAGCTCTCGTTGCCCAGTTTGGCCTGCGCCTTGGCGATTTCGCCTTCGAGGCGCTTGATTTCTTTGGCCAGGCGCTCTTGCTCGGCGGCCAGGTCGATCTCGACGTGCAGGGCCAGGCGTGCCTCGCCTTGCACCGACACCGGGGCCATCGCCGTGGCCTGGGCGAACGCGGCTTCGTCCAGCACCTGCACCTCGGCCAGCTTGCCCAGGGCCTTGAGGATGGGCGCGGCCTGGGTGATGAAGTCGGCATCGCCCGTGGTCAGCAGGGGCATGCGCTCTGCCGGTGACAGGCCCATCTCGCTGCGCAAGGCGCGCACGCTGCCCACCATGGCCTTGAGCCTGGCCATCCAGGCGTCGCTGTCGGCGCACACCCGCTCCAGGTCGGCCACCGGGTAGGCGGCTTGCACGATGGAGTCGTCCGAGCCCGGCTCTTTGCGGCCGGCCACGGGTGCGACCTCTTGCCACAGGGCTTCGGTGATGAAGGGCGTGATGGGGTGCAGGAGGCGCAGCACGGTCTCGAGCACGCGGATGAGCGTGCGGCGGGTGGCGCGCTGCTGGGCTTCATCGCCTGTCTGGATCTGCACCTTGGCGATTTCGAGGTACCAGTCGCAGTACTCGTCCCACACGAACTGGTAAATGGCGTTGGCCACGTTGTCCAGGCGCAGGTCGGTGAAGCCCTGGGCCACGGCGGCTTCCACGCGCTGCAGCTCGCTGACGATCCAGCGGTCGGCGGGGCTGAAGTCCAGGTAGGTGCCGGCCGCGCACACGCCGGCTTCGTGCTTTTG
>CANBQJ010000094.1 GCA_947371645.1 Burkholderiales bacterium
GTGGAGCAACGGCTGTTGCAAAACATCCTTTGCCCCTCGTCTCTTTCGGGACTATGGGCTTTGCACATGGTTCCTTCCCCCCGGTTTTATTGACACCCTTTTGAGGACACAAGCATGAAAAAGTCGCTCCTGCTGGCTTCGCTGATCGCTGCCATCGCCCTGGCCGCTTGCGGTAAGAAGGCTGAAGAAGCTCCTGCTGCCGCTTCTGAAGTTGCTTCGGCCGCTTCCGCTCCTGAAGCTGCCCCCGCTTCGGCTCCTGAAGCTGCTTCGGCCGCTTCGGCTCCTGAAGCTGCTTCTGAAGCTGCCAGCGCTGCCTCGAACTGATCTCAGTTTGATGGTACGAAAAAGCCGCTCTGACGAGCGGCTTTTTTCATGGGTGTTTGTGCGGTAATTCGCGCCTTCAGCGGCGACATGCCAGACCACTTTGCACCGGGCTGCCACTTCAGGCGCGCCATGACAAACGCGGACCTCGGTCCGCGTTGTCGTTGGTGCCGACCGAAGGCCGCCCTGGCTCAGGTCGGGCGTCCGGGGGCGGGCTTCACACCAGTTCGTCGAGCAGCTGTTTGGCCACGCGCTGGGCCATGGGGTTGTCCGTCACAGGCTTGCCGGTGTCGGACAGCACCTGAACCTGAGCCTGCTTGCCTTGGCCCTGCACGGTCACGCGGAAGCGGCTGAGCCCATCCCCCACGGCCTTGGCGCCGAACATGCGCGCGAAGAAGCCCGGGCGGTTGGCCTCGACGTCGCTGTCGGACAGGCGGATGTCGTAGCTGCCTTGTTTGCGGTCGCGCGACTCTACGGTGAAGCCGCTGCGGTCCAGCGCCAGGCCTACGCGACGCCAGGCGGTGTCCAGGTCAGCGTCCAGCGTCAGTGAGACCTTGTCGCTGTTGAGCTGGGCATAGCTGCTGGCGGGCGTCGGCTTCGTTTCTGGTGCAAGGGCTGCCGCGGCCACGGTGGCGTCGGCGGAGGCCTTGGGCACGCCCAGCTTCACCAGCAAGCGGCTGAGCATCGCGGCTTCCAGCTGCGGGTCGGACGGGCGGCCACGCCAGACCGTGCGGTCCTTCTGTGCGGTTTCGTATTGCTCGGTCAGGCCGCGGTGGGCGATGTAGATTTCAGAACCCGATGCGGTGCGCTCGATGCGCATGCGGTAGCTGTCGCGCTCGCCCGAGTCGTAGAGGGACTCGAACACGCGTCCCAGGGTCTTGCGCACGACGCCATCGTCGCCCACCTTGACGTGGTTTTCCAGGTAGCTGGTTTCCAGCAAGCCGGTGTCCGCCTGGTCGACCAGCAAATCGAAGCCCTGGTCCAGCCAGAAGCTGCGCAGCGCAGGCCAGAGTTGTTCAGGCGGCAGGGCCACGGACAGCCAGCGGGTCTGGCCCTGGCGTTCCAGTTTGTAGGCGCCGGCCTGGTTGATGGCGATGCTGATGGGCTGGGTGCCCGGGGCACCGGCGTTGCCGCCCAGGCTGCTGGCCGTGATGGTGGACGAGGTGACCTGCCCAAAACGGACCTGACCCGGCAGCTGGCTCAGGTCGGGGGGCACATCGAGCTTGACGGTCTGGGAGCCGGTGTTGCGGTAGTCCACCTTGTCGCCGGAGAGCGCGTCGCCCACGGAGCTGCAGCCGGTGGACACCCACGTGACGCAGAGGGCGGCGGCCAGTGCGGTGGCGGTCTGGGGGCGGATCGAAACGGTCATGGCTTCAAAAGTAGGGGCCATCCGCGGTGGATGGCCCTTGGGTGTGGGCTGAGGTGTCGGCGGTGAGGCAAGGGCCGTGCGGCCTGCCGGCGGGTCAGAGCACGCCGGTTTCGCGCAGGGCCGCCTCGACAACGGCTTGTGCAGGTGCAGACAGCTCGGTCAGGGGCAGGCGCAGCGTACCACCGGCCTTGCCCATGCGCGTCAGGGCCCATTTGACAGGGATGGGGTTGGGCTCGACGAACAGGTGCTTGTGCAGCGGCAGCAGTTGCATGTGCAGCGCGATGGCCTTGGCCGTGTCGCGGGCCATGGCGGCTTCGCACAACTGGGACATGCCGCGCGGTGCCACGTTGGCCGTCACGCTGATGTTGCCGTGTCCGCCCAGCAGCATCAGCAGCACGGCGGTGGGGTCGTCACCGGAGTAGATCGAGAAGCCCTTGGGGGCCTGCTTGATCAGCCAGGCGGCGCGCTCCAGGTTGCCGGTGGCTTCCTTGATGCCGATGACGCCAGGCACCTGTGCCAGGCGCAGGGCGGTTTCGGGCAGCATGTCGGCAACGGTGCGGCCGGGCACGTTGTAGAGCACCACAGGGATGTCGACGGCCTCGACGATCTTCTTGAAGTGCTGGTAGATGCCTTCTTGCGTGGGCTTGTTGTAGTAGGGCACGACCTGCAGCGTGCAGTCGGCGCCCACCTTCTTGGCGTATTCGCTGAGCTCGATGGCTTCGGTGGTGGAGTTGGCGCCACAGCCGGCCATGATGGGCACGCGGCCCTTGGCCTGCTCAACGGCCACGCGGATGATTTCGCGGTGCTCTTCGACCGTCACGGTGGGCGATTCGCCGGTGGTGCCGACCACGCCGATGCAGTGGGTGCCTTCGGCGATGTGCCAGTCGATCAGTTTGCGCAGGCCGTCGTAGTCCACGCTGCCGTCGGCGTGCATGGGGGTGATGAGGGCGACGATGCTGCCAAAAATGGGTGTCATGGTGCTTCCTTGCATCCCGCGATTCTAGCGGGCGCGGCCGTGGGGGCTTGGCGTGGCGGCGGAGAGTTGCCGGTGAACCGGGCTCAGGGTTCTCTGCCAGGTGCGGGTGGGCTTCAGTGGCCAGGCTCGCGCTTGAGGGCGGCACTGGCCAGGCGGTCTACCAGACCAGGGGCGATGAGCTTGAGCCAACGGCCCGCCTTGCCTTTGGCGCTCATCACGACGTCGCGCTCACGCCGTGCCATGCCCTGGCGGATCAGGCGGGCGCAGGTCTCGACGCTCATGGCGCCAGCCTCGTCCAGGCCGCTGCGGCCGGCGGGCTGACCCTGGGCGTTGAAGCCGCGGTAACGGATGTCGGTGGCGACGACGCCGGGGTAGGCAATCGTCACCGAGACGCCTTTGGCTGCGAGCTCGACCCTCAGGGCCTCGAAAAACCCGGTCATGGCGAATTTGGTGGCGCAGTAGGCCGTGCGACCGGGTACACCGATCAGGCCGGCCAGGCTGGAGACCGCCACGATGCGGCCCTGGGCAGCTTCCAGGTGGGGCAGGGCGGCCTGTGTGCACCAGGCGCTGCCCCAGAGGTTGATCTGCATGAGGCGCTGGTACCAGTCCAGGCTGACGACCTCTCCGAGCAGGGCGTGGGCCGACATGCCGGCGTTGTTGACCAGGGTGTCGATGCGGCCATAGCGGGCCACGGTGTCGGCGATCAGGCCTTTGCAGTTGGCTTCGATGGCGACGTCGGTGGGGCGAACCAGCACCTGGGCGCCCAGCTTTTCGCAACTTTGCGCCACCGCGGCCAGTTTGTCGGCGCCGCGGGCGGCCAACACCAGTTGCAGGGTGGCACCTTGTTCCTGGGCCAGTTGCCTGGCCAGTTCGGCACCGATGCCGTCGGAGGAGCCTGTGATGATCACCACTGCCATGTCAAATGCAACTCCAGATGCGGGTGGCCAGGTCGAAGGCCACGTCCGGCCGCCAATATAAGCAAAAGGTGGCGGCCAGGGCGCCGGCCACGGTCAGCCAGATGCCGATGCGCCACAGCCGCTCCGCTGGTCTGGGGGGCGCCATGGTGGGGTCGGGGCTCGGGCTGCTCATGCGGGCAGGCCGTCAGGCAGGCGCCGGTCCACGCGCCGTCCGGCCGGCGCCCGGTGCTCCCGGATGGGCAGGTTCACCGCAGCGGCCATCAGGCCCAGGCCCATGGCCATCCACCAGACCACCTGGTAGCTGCCCGTGGCGTCGTACAGCCGCCCGGCCAGCCACACGCCCAGAAACGACCCGACCTGGTGAGACAGGAAGACCAGTGCACCCAGCATGGACAGGTGGCGCACGCCCAGCATCTGCGCCACGATGGCGTTGGTCGGCGGCACGGTGGACAGCCACAGCGTGCCCATGGCGGCGGCAAACAGGTAGACGCTCCAGGGGCTCAGCGGAGTCAGCACGAAGGCGAGCATGGCCAGGGCGCGCAGGGCGTAGATGCCGGACAGCAACCAGGGTTTGCGCAAGTGGTTGCCCAGGGCACCTGCGGCATAACTGCCCATCACGTTGAACAGGCCGATCAGGGCCAGACCGGTGGTGGCCACGCCGGCGTCCATCTGGTGGTCTCTGAGGTAACTGGGGAGGTGCACGCCGATGAAGGCCAGCTGGAAGCCGCACACGAAATAGCCGGCGGTGAGCAGCAGGTAGTCGCGGTGGGCCAGGGCCTCTTTCAGGGCGGCCCTGCCTGTGAGCGGGATGCCGTCGTCGTCGTGGCTGAGCGAGGTGGGCCTTGTCGCGGTGGCCGACGTGGGGGCCGGGCTGCGGGCAGGTTCACGCAAGCCCCAGGCCAGCGGCATGACAAACAGGGCGCTCACGGCCAGGCCCATCAAGGCTTGCGACCAGCCCCAGGCATGGATGAGGGCGCTGGCCACGGGCACCATCAGGAACTGGCCAAATGAGCCGGCCGCTGCGGTGATGCCCATGGCCCAGGAGCGCTGGGCTGGCGTGACGTTGCGGGCGAGCACGCCGTAGATGACGGCGTAGGTGCTGCAGGCCTGGGCCACGCCGATCATCACACCGGTGCTCAACATGAAGGCGAAGTGGCCGGGCGCCGTGGCCATGCCGAGCAGGCCCAGGGCATAGAGCAGCGCGCCGGCCAGCAGCACCTTGAAGGCGCCGTCGCGGTCGGCCCACCAGCCCACCAGGGGGCCGGACAGGCCCCACACCAGGTTCTGGACGGCCAGGGCCAGCGAGTACTGCTCGCGCGTCCAGCCGTGTGCCATGGTGATGGGCTGCAGCCACAGGCCAAAGCTGTGGCGTATGCCCATGGACAAGGTGACGATGAAGGCGCCGCAGATGAGCATCCGGGCCAGGGGCAGCGTGCTGCGCTGAGGGTGCATGGCAGTGTGGGGTTGGCGGCAAAAGCCCAGCCGGTCACACCTGCATGTTCATGATGTCCGTGTAGGCCTGCACCAGCTTGTTGCGCACTTGTACCGCAGATTGGAAGCCCAGTTGCGCCTTTTGCATGGCGACCATGGTTTCTTCCAGGCTGACGGTGGGGTTGTCGAACTGCACCTCGCGCTGCATGGCCGTGGCCGTGGCCTGCGATTGGCTGATGTTCTTCAGCGCACCGCCCAGGGCCGACTGGAAGCTGGCCTTGTCGACGGCCGGTGTGCTGACCTGGCCGTCGAGGCGGGTCTTGGCCTCCACCCGCCGGGCGACGTCGGCCATGCCGGCGCGGGACGCGGCCTGGGCGAAATCGAAGGGCTTGAGTTTGAGGTCCATGCTGCCGATACCTGAGTCAGGGAGACGGGGTGTCACGTTGCGATGTGCCCACTCTAGGGGTTTGCCTCGTCCGCGATGGTTGGAAGTGCCCGGGTTTTGGGGGGTTCATTGCGGCACTTTTGCCGCTCCCGACTCCGAATAATGGGCCGGAACCAGTGGGCTTGCGGCATCGTGTGTTGTCGGTGCGCAGCCTCTAGAACCGACCACACATGGATGTCACCGTCGCCACTCCCTCACCGCTTGCCGTGCCCTCGGGCCCGGTGATCGACGCCGCCCCGCCCAACTTCGGGCAGCGGATCATGGCACTGCCTGCACAGCGCAAGCTGATGCTGGCCGGCGGCCTGGTTGCGCTGCTGGGCATCTTCATGGCCATGCTGATGATGGGCCGTGAGGGCGAGTACCGGGTGCTCTACAGCAACCTGTCCGACAAGGACGGTGGCGCCATCATTGCCAGCCTGCAGCAGATGCAGGTGCCCTACAAGCATGCCGATGGCGGTGGTGCCATCCTGGTGCCGGCCGACAAGGTGCATGACGTTCGGCTGAAACTGGCGGCTGCCGGCCTGCCCAAGGGCTCGGTGGTGGGTTTCGAGCTGATGGAGAACCAGAAGTTTGGTGTGACCCAGTTCCAGGAGCGGCTGAACTTCCAGCGCGGGCTGGAGGGTGAGCTGACGCGCTCCATCCAGTCGATCGCCAGCGTGCAGACCGCCCGCGTTCACCTGGCCTTGCCCAATCAGAACGGCTTTTTCCGCGAGCAGCAAAAGCCTTCATCGTCGGTGGTGTTGACGCTCTACCCGGGTCGTGTGCTGGACCGGGCCCAGGTGGCGGGCATCGTGCACCTGGTGTCCTCGAGCGTGCCGGAGATGTCGCCCAAGGCCGTCACCGTGGTGGACCAGAGCGGCGCGCTGCTGTCGGGCCCGCAAGAAGGCAATGACCAGGGCGGGCTGGATGCGCAGCAGCTGCAGTACGTGCGCCAGATCGAGAGCAACTACACCCAGCGCATCCGCGACATCCTGGAGCCGGTGGTGGGCAAGGACAACTTCCGAGCTCAGGTGACGGCCGAGGTGGACTTCTCGCAGACCGAATCCACCGCCGAGGAATACAAGCCCAACCAGAAGCCGGGCGACGCTTCGGTGCGCAGCCAGCAGTCCACCGAGCAGTCGGGGCAGGGCAGTGCCACGCCCTCTGGCGTGCCCGGCGCGGCCAGCAACCAGCCGCCGGTGCCGGCCACGGCGCCCGTGAATGGCGCGTCACAGCCGCTGCAGGCCGCCCAAGGCGGCAGCACCGGGGGCAACAGCCGCCGTGAGGCCGTGACCAACTACGAGGTGGACAAGACCGTGCGGGTGACGCGCAACGCCACCGGCAACATCAAACGCTTGAATGCGGCCGTGGTGCTCAATCACCGCACCACCACCGACGCCAAAGGCAAGAGCAACACCCAGCCCATCTCTCAGGAAGAGCTGGACAAGCTGACCGCCCTGGTGCGTGAAACCATCGGCATGGACGACAAGCGGGGCGACTCCATCAAGTTGGTGAGCGCCCCCTTCCAGCAGGTCAAGGAAGAGGTGGACGACACCCCGATGTGGAAGCGCCCGGAGACCATCGACATCGTGCGCACCCTGGCCGTGCCGGCCGCGCTGACGCTGGCCGCCGTGATCGTGGTGTTTGGCGCGATCCGGCCTGCCATCCAGGCCGCCAAGCCGCCACCTTCCCCGGAACCGACTGAAGCCGAGACCGCAGCACTCAGTGCCGTGGTGGACGACGACGAGGAGCTGCCTGGCCTCCACGGCACGACGCTGGCGCTGGAAGGTCCGGGAGGGGACACGCGTCTGGAGCGGGCCATTCAGCTGTCCAAAGACAACCCCCAGGCCGTGGCCAATGTGCTGCGTGGCTGGATGAACAACTGACGGCCCCGAGCCTGAAAAGAGGACCGCATCATGGACGAAAAGGGTCTCGAAGACGCAGCGATCCTGCTGATGTCGCTGGGCGAGGAGGGGGCGTCAGAAGTCTTCAAGCAGCTGGAGCCCAAAGAGGTTCAGGCGCTGGGTGAAACCATCGCCAAGCTCAAGACCATCAAGCAGGAGCGGGTCAGCGACGTGCTCGACAAGTTCACGGAGGAGTCCAAGGGCATCGAGTCGATCGTGTCGGACACCGACGAGTACATCAAGGCGGTTTTGCGCAAGGCGCTGGGCGACGACAAGGCCAACATCCTCATCGACCGCATCATCCAGGGCGGTGACACCTCGGGCATCGAAAGCCTCAAGTGGATGGACCCGGGCTCGGTGGCCGAATTACTGCGCAACGAGCACCCGCAGATCGTGGCCGCCATCCTGGCCCACCTGGACGCGGACCAGTCCTCGTCGGTGCTCAAGTGCTTCAGCGACCGCCACCGCAACGAGGTGATGGTGCGCCTGGCCACGCTGGACGGCATCCAGCCCGCCGCGCTCAAGGACCTCAACGAGGTGCTGGCCCGGGTGCTGTCGGGGGGCTCTCAGATCAAGAAGTCGGCGCTGGGCGGCGTCAAGCCGTCGGCCGAGATCATCAACCTCATGGGCTCTGCGCTGGAGACCTCGGTGCTGGACTACATCCGCGAAGCCGATGCCGATCTGGCGCAGAAGATCATGGACAACATGTTCACCTTCGACGACCTCGGCAAGCTCGACGACAAGGGCTTCCAGGCCCTGCTCAAGGAAGTGCAGACCGAGTCGCTCATCATCGCGCTCAAGGGCGGTTCGCCGGAGATCCGCGAGAAGGTGTTCAAGAACATGTCCAGCCGTGCGGCCGAAACGCTGCGCGAGGACCTCGACAGCCGTGGCCCGGTCAAGCTGTCCGAAGTCGAAAACGAGCAGAAGGAACTGCTCAAGATCGTGAGACGCCTGGCCGACGAAGGCCAGATCACGCTGGCCAGCGGAGGCGACGATGAGTACGTCTAAGCCTTCGCAGCCGCCAGGTGGCCACCCGCCACCCAATCCTTACGCCCGCTTCATCCCGCGAGAGGAGCTGGGCGACTTCGCTGCCTGGAACCCGACCGCGTTCGAGCAGGCGCCGGCCGATCAGGGCCCTGGCGACGTGGGCCTGCGCAAGCCCACCCTGGCCGAGCGGGCCGCCGCCGAGGTGCTCAACCGCAAGACGAATGCGGCGCAGCACGCCGAAATTGGCAAGGTGCTGCGTGAGGCCGTGCCGCCAACGGGTGGCGTTGCGCCCAAAGCCAAGGCCGCCCCTGCGCCAGCAACCCAGCAGGCCAAGCCCCGTGCGCCGGCACCGTCATCTGCCGCTGCGGCCAATGCCCAGGCCGCGAGGCCCACGGCCCGCCGCACCGTCATTGGCGGCATGCCTGGCCAGGAGCCCCAGCCCGAGCCCGCAGCGGCCGAGCCTGTGGCGCCGCCGCCTGTGCCTGTCGAGGCGCTGCTGCGCGAAGCCCGCCAGACGGCCTATCAAGAGGGCTACCGCAATGGCCTGGCCTCGCTGGAGAGCTACAAGCAGACCCAATCGGCCCAGATGGCGGCCTACATGAGCGACCAGATCGGCCTGCTGGCTGCTGATTTTCACCAGCGGCTGGAGTCGCTGGAGCAGCAACTGGCTGGTCGCGTGGCCGGTGTGGCGCTGGAGCTGGCCCGCCAGGTGGTGCGTGCCGACCTGGCCGTGCAGCCCGAGACCGTGGTGGTGGTGGCCGAAGAGGTGCTGAGCACCTTGCTGTCTTCTGCGCGCCAGGTGGTGCTGCGCCTGCACCCCGACGACCATGCGCTGGCCCAGGCCCAGCTGGCCGAGGTGCTGGCCGCACGCGGCGTGCGCGTGCTGTCAGACGCCAACCTGACGCGAGGCGGCTGCCTGGTCGAATCCGACATCGCGGTGGTGGACGCCACCGTGGAAGCACGCTGGGACCTGGCCGCGGCCGCCTTGGGCCACCGTGCGCCCTGGAACGGTGGCCACGAGGCCCATGAAGACACCTCGGTGACGACGCTGGCCGAACGCATCGAAGCGGCTGCAGACGCCCGTACCGACCTGGCCGCTGAAGCCCGCGCCCGCCTGCTGGCCGACGACACACCGGAGGCTCAGCCATGAACATGCCCATCCGTGCCGGCCTCGACGTGGCCATGGGCCGCTGGACCCGCTTCCTGGACGACCTGGACGCCTGTGCCGGCGCCCGCCTGCCGCTGGAAAATCAAGGCAAGCTGGTGCGTGTGGCTGGCCTGGTGCTCGAAGCCGCCGGCCTGCGCCTGCCCGTTGGGGCCGTGTGCGAGATTCATTCCGAGACCCGGCTCGAATCCACCCCCGTGCTGGCCGAGGTGGTGGGCTTCACCGGCGACCGCGCCTACCTCATGCCCACGGCGGAGGTGCACGGCCTGGCCAGCGGCGCCCGCGTGGTGCCCCGCACCATCCCCATCAACCCGCCGGTGCTGGGTCGCCCCAACCACCCCTGGCGACGCAGCGAAGACCGCACCCGCCACCTGCCCATCGGCAATGGCCTGCTGGGCCGCGTGATCAACGCCCAGGGCGAAGCACTGGACCGCAAGGGCAGCCTGCACCACGTGCGCAGCGAGCCCCTGGCGCGCCGCCCCATCAACGCCATGGAGCGCGACCCGGTGCGCCTGCCCCTGGACACCGGCGTGCGCGCCATCAACTCGATGCTGACCGTGGGCCGGGGCCAGCGCATCGGCCTCTTCGCCGGCTCTGGCGTGGGCAAGAGCGTGCTGCTGGGCATGATGGCCCGCTACACCCAGGCCGACGTCATCGTGGTGGGCCTGATCGGCGAGCGGGGCCGCGAAGTCAAGGAGTTCATCGAAGACATCCTGGGCGAAGACGGCCTGGCCCGTTCGGTGGTGGTGGCGGCGCCTGCCGATGCCCCGCCGCTGACCCGTCTGCAAGGCGCCAACTACGCCACGGCCATTGCCGAGCACTTCCGCGACCAGGGCCTGCACGTGCTGCTGCTCATGGATTCGCTCACGCGTTACGCCATGGCCCAGCGCGAAATCGCCCTGGCCATTGGCGAGCCGCCTGCCACCAAGGGCTACCCGCCCTCATGCTTTGCCAAGCTGCCGCAGCTGGTCGAGCGCAGCGGCAACGGCCTCAACGGGCATGGCTCCATCACGGCGTTCTACACCGTGCTGTCCGAAGGCGATGACCAGCAAGACCCGATTGCCGACGCCGCTCGCGCCATCCTGGACGGCCACATCGTGCTGTCGCGCGAACTGGCCGAATCCGGCCACTTCCCGGCCATCGACATCGAACGTTCGGCCAGCCGCGTGATGCACAACGTGGCCGACCTGACGCACATCGAAGACGCCCGCCGCTTCCGCCAGCTGTGGTCCAAGTACAGCAAGGCGCGCGACCTGATCCAGCTGGGTGCGTACAGCCCTGGCAGCGACCCGGAGCTGGACATGGCCGTGCGCCTGCACCCCGCCATGATGGCCATGCTGCAGCAAGACATGCACACGCGCGCCCGCCTGGACGACAGCGTGGGCGAGCTCAACCACATCGTGCGCAACTGACCGCCGACACCTGAGCCTCACCCGAGCCCGAAGCCATGAACGCCCCCTCGTCTTCGCTGCTGGTCTTGCTGGAAACCGCCGAGCGCAGCCGCGACGAGGCCATGGGTGAACTGGAGCGTGCCCGCCAGGCTGCAGAGGCCGCCCGCCGCCAGGCCCAATCCCTCAGTGACTGGCGCCGCGACTACCAGGTGAAGTGGCAAGCGCAATTTCGTCAAGCGGGTGGTGTCGAGATCATGCGCTGTTATCAGGACTTCATGCTGCGATTGGGCGACGCCGTCAGCGATCAGGATGTGAAGGTCGCCCATGCACGCGCTTTTGAGGAGCGCTGCAAGGTGACCCTGATGGAGCGTGAACGCAAGGTGGCTGCGATCACGCAACTGCTGGAGCGCCGCCAGTCGGAATGGCAGCGCCAGCAAGAGCGTCAGGAGCAAAAGGCCACGGACGAGCTGGCCGCAAGGCAGCACCGCGCCTCGCCCTGGCGTGGTGACGCCGGCGGCCCGCCCACGGTGACTTGACTCATCACAGGCCAGCGCCTTGACGGCGCGGCCAGGGAAAGGGAATGGACATGGCGACCCCGATCAACTCCAACGGCAACCAGGCACCGTCCACCACGCAGCTGGGCACCGACATCCTGGCCCGCCTGCAGGCCAACGCGCAAGGTGAGTCGGCTTCTTCCGGCGCCTTCAATGCCTGGATGGAAAAACACGCGCTGACCCCCGACAAGCTTCAAACGGCCAGCGACAGCAAATCACCGCAGCCCAAGCCCAGCGAAGCCCCGGCGCGCGACAACAACACGACGGCGGCCCGCTTGCTGGAGCAGGCGCTGAACCGTTCTCGCCAGCAGACGGCGGCCGCCACGCGACAGTCCGAGCAGCACGCTCAGGCGCAGGCCGCGGCCGACAAGGTTGCTCCCCAGGCCAAGCCGAAGGCCGATCCCGCTGTGGCCAAACCCAAGGACGACGCCACCAAGGCATCGGCGGACGAAGATGACGACGCCCCGGCCAAGGCCAGCGACGCCACCGCTGCCGAAGGCAACGCCATCGTGCGGGAGCTGACCCCGCCACCCGAGGTGAAGACCGACGACGCCGCCTCCATGATGGCCTGGCTGGCCGGGCTCACGCATGGTGACCCCACGCACGGCAAGAAGCTGGCACTGAAGGGCGGCGGCGCATCGGAGGCGGCCGGGACGGCCAAGACCAGCGCCACCCAGGTGGACGCGGCCGGGGCCGACGCTGCCGGTGCGGCGACCAGCAACCCCCTGGCGGCGACCGCCGACCTGGCCTCGCGCCAGCCTGGCGTGGCCCTCGCCGCACAGCAACAAGCCGAGCTGCCTCAGAGCTTCAAGGACGAGCTGGCCAGCCAGGGCCGCAACGACTCGCTGGCTGGCCTGTCTGGTGCCACGGCCATGCGGACCCCGGGCTGGCAGGCTGGCGATGCTGCCAGCGCCGTGCCCCATGAAACGGCAAGCCTGCAGTCACCAGTGGGCAGCGACACCTTTGCCCAGGCGCTGAGCGATCAGCTCACGATGTGGGTGAACAAGGCCGTCGACAACGGCCCGATGACGGCCGAGTTGCACCTCAACCCGGCCGAACTGGGGCCCATTCACGTGAAGATTTCACTGGATGGCAACGATGCCAACGTGAACTTCGCCGCGGCTGCTGTAGAAACCAGACAGGCCATCGAAGCCAGCATGTCCACGCTGTCGACGGCGCTGCAAGACGTGGGGCTCAACCTCACGGGTGGCGACGTGTCCTCACAGACCTCGCAGCAAAGCTTCCAGCAGGCCTTCGAACAGTCTGGTGGGGCCTCGCAGGGTGGCACAGGCGCCCGCACCACCGGTCTGGATGGGGGTGAAGCCCTGCCCGCAGGCCGCGCAGTTGCCGCGCCGCGCCCAGGGCGTGCCGGCGGGCTGGACCTCTACGCCTGAAGCCGCCTCCTGGTTTCACGGGGCGGGAATCGCGCAGCTTTCCCTGCCCTTATCCGTCCATCGCCAGGGCGGCTGACTTCGAATAATCCTCACATGGCTGGGCGGCTTTTTTGGCCGCGCAGGCCCCGGGTCACAGGAGATCACGCATGTCAGCAGCCCCCGCCGCCGCACCGGCAGAAGGCGCCGCCCCCAAAAAGGGCAACAAGAAACTGATCATCATCATTGCCGCCGTGGCCGTGTTGCTGCTGGGTGGGGGCGGTGCCGCCTTCTTCATCATGAAGAAAAAGGCCGCCGATGCCGAGGCCGCAGCCGCCGCCGAAGACGGTGGCGAAGAGACGGCCAAGCCCGCCAAAGCTGCCAAGGCGAGCAAGCCCGAACACAAGGAAGAGAAGAGCGGTCCGCCGGCCTTCGTGCCCCTGGACCCCTTCGTCGTCAACCTGTCCGACAAGGACTCGGAGCGCTACGCCCAGGTCGGCGTGACCTTGCAGGTCGAAGAAGCGCACATGGCCGAAGAGATGAAGGCCTACATGCCTGCCATCCGCAACGCGGTGCTGCTGATCCTGTCGCACAAGTCATCGGCAGAGCTGCTCAGCGCCGAAGGCAAGCAAAAGCTGGCCGAAGAAATTCGCCGTGAAGCGGCCCGAGCCATGGGCTACGAGGTCGAAGACCCCGAAGAGGAAGACCCGGAGGCCGACGCCGCACCCAAGAAAAAGAAGAAGAAAAAGAAGCACGTCGAGCCCTACAACCCCATCGTTCAAGTGCACTACTCGAATTTCATCATCCAGTGAGCCAGGACTGAGCCCCGTCACGCATCGGAAGTTTGGCGATCATGAACCAGCAAATCCTCTCGCAAGATGAAGTTGATGCCCTGCTGCAGGGCATCACGG
>CANBQJ010000095.1 GCA_947371645.1 Burkholderiales bacterium
CTGGACGCCCACATCCTCCGCCGCAGCCGGGTCTTCGTGGAGTTCGAGCCGCAGACCAGAGAAGAAGGTGAGTTGCAGCAGATGGAGGGCGACTTCCCCGTGACCGAGCTGTGGCGTGTGCTGACTGGGCAGGCGCCCGGCCGCCGGCACGACGACGACATCACGGTGTTCGATTCCGTGGGCTTTGCGCTCGAAGATTTTTCGACCTTGCGCTACCTGCATGGATGCGCCAGCATGGCTGGCCTGTTGCGGCCACTGGACCTCATCGCCCAAGCGGACAACCCCAAAGACCTCATGGGCTGGATGTTGCATGCAGCGGCATCACACGGACACTGAACACGGGCGCACCACGCCTGCAAGCGCATGAACGCCACTCGCCAGCCGCACACCATCGCCCTGATCGGCGCCCCCACCGACATCGGCGCGGCCGACATCGGCGCCCGCCTCGGCCCGGGCGCCTTGCGGGTGGCCGGCCTGGCGCCGGCGCTGCGCCGCATGGGCCTGAACGTCATCGACCATGGCGACCTCATTGGCCCGGACAACCCGGAGCGGGCCCCGCAATCGGGCCATCGGCACCTGCATGAAGTGATCCACTGGAACCAGCTGGTGCACGACGGCTGCCTGCAGGCCCTGCAGGCAGGCCACCTGCCTGTGCTGCTGGGCGGCGACCACAGCCTGGCCATCGGCAGCATCAGCGCCGCCGCGCGGCATTGCCAGCTCACCGGCAAGCGGTTGAAGGTGGTCTGGCTGGATGCGCACGCAGACTTCAACACCGCCACGCTCACGCCCTCTGGCAACCTGCACGGCATGCCCGTGGCCTGCCTGTGCGGCTTCGGGCCTGATGCGCTCACCGCGCTGTCGGGCCGCTCACCTGCACTGCGCCCGCAAGACATCGTGCAAGTGGGCATCCGCAGCGTGGACGAAGGCGAAAAGCGCCTGGTGCACGAGGTGGGCATCAATGTGTTCGACATGCGCAGCATTGACGAGCTGGGCATGCGCCAGGCCATGAACGCAGCACTGTCTGACGTTGACGAGCACACCCACCTGCACCTCAGCCTGGACGTCGACTTCCTGGACCCGGACATCGCGCCTGGCGTGGGCACCACCGTTCGGGGTGGCCCCAGTTACCGGGAAGCCCAGCTCTGCATGGAGATGATCGCCGACGCGGCTTGCCTGGCCTCTCTGGACATCGTCGAGCTCAACCCGGCGCTGGACGTGCGCAACCAGACCGCGCTGCTGGCCGTGGACCTGGTGGAGAGCCTCATGGGCAAGAGCACCTTGATGCGGCGGCCATGAGCGCATCGAAGGCTGTGGACCGGTGATTCTTCACGCCCGCACCACTCAGGTGCGAAGCCATCGCGCCGATTTAAATCGCAGAGACTGCCCGTTGAACCTGCGATGTCATCAACGTCCCAATCAACTTCACCGCCCACCCGCCGACGCGACTGCCGTCCCTTGGCGGGCGGCGGCTCGCTCAAGACGGCGACGACGTTCGGGGTTCAGCCTGCACGAATGAGCGACGTCCCCCAGATCCTGCAACTGGTTCTGGAGGCCGCTCACGACCGCCACCTCAACACCCAGTACTTGCAGTGGCCCTACCAGATCGGGCTGGCGAAGGGCTTGTTCGCCACGGTGCTGTGGCGACGTTTTCGCGATGAGTCCGGCGCCCAACCCGCCAGGCTGCAGGTGGTGCGCGAGGGCGACGCAGTGCTGGGCTTCAGCCTGTTGCGGGCGTGGCCTGTTCCGGGTGGCGCCTGGGCCGGCAGTGCCCCGGCGCCAGAAGAGCTCTACCTGCTGTGCGTGTCGCGCGCGCACCGCCGACGAGGCGTGGCCAGCGTGCTGCTGACGCATGCCACCGAACGCATCGCCGATGAGCAGGTGCTGGTGGTCCACACACTGCGCAGTTGCCAGGCCATGGCCAGCCTGCTGGTGACCATGGGTGCCACGCTCCTGGGGGAGGCCCCGCGTCAACGCCCTTCACAGGTGCCTATCACGGCCTATGCCTTGGGCTGCGTCGCCGCCCGTGCACAGCTTTCACAGCTCATCAGGGCGCCGAAAGGGGCCTCGGACTGAGGCCCCGCCAACGGGTCAAGGCAACCTGAACACCATCAAGGCATTGCCGGGTCCCGCCATCCACGCGTTGGTGTTGGCGAAGGTGGAGTAGCCCGAGTTGACGTACAGCTCACGGCCGACGGGCACAGCACCCATCGCGTCAACAGTGCCACCCTGCCCCGCAGCACCGGTGTTGACGTCCGTCACCGCGATGGCGGTGTTGAAGCGCCAGAGTTCCTCACCTGTGCTGGTGCGCAGGGCCAGAACCTCGCCGTTGAGGTTGGCCGCGAACAGCACGTCCCGGCTCACGCTCAGGGCGGCCGAGAACAGGCTGTCGTAGTCGGCGCCGTTGTAGGTGTGGCGGAAGTGGCGCTCCCACAGGCGTTTGCCCGTCAGCAGGTCGAGGGCATAGATGCCTGGCGTGGCACCGGCCACCGGCACCACGGCCTTGCCGGCGTCCAGGTCGGTGACGGCAGCGTAGACGCGCGTGGCGTCAACGGCCATGCCCCAGTGGATGCCGCCCAGCTTGCCACCCACGCCCAACTGCTGGCTCCAGATCACGGCACCCGTCTTGGGCTCCAGGGCATAGGCCACGCCATTCTTGCCGCCGGCCAGGATGGCGGGCTTGCCGCCCGGCAGGTTGACGACGATGGGCGGGGCGCCGAAGTCCAGGTCATGCCCCTGCTTGGGCGCGCAACGGCCGCTGAGGCCCAGGTAGGCAGGTGCCTCGCAGGCCCCGTTCCAGGAGTCGTTGCCCTGGGCCTGGAAGACCCAGCGCACCTTGCCAGTGGCCAGGTCCAGCGAAATGATCGAGTCTTCGTTGGTGGTGGTGGGCAGGCTCAGGTTCTGGCCGGTGCCGATGATGACGGCCCGGTTGGCCGCATCAATGGCCGGCGTGCCCCACAGGCTCATGCCAGCCGGGCCATAGAAACCCGTCTTGGCGTCATAGCTGGCGTTGGTGACCGTGTGGTAAGTCCACTTGATCTTGCCCGTGTAGGGGTCGAGTGCCTGCAAGGCGCCGTGGCTCTTGCAGCAAGGAGTGAGGACATTGAGCACCGTGGTGACCACTTCTTTCGAGGCGATCGGCAGGTACATCGTGCCTTCGAAGATCACGGGCGAGCCAGTGACCCAGCTGTAGGCCGTGTCCACCCCCACGAAGGCCGACCAGACCTTCTTGCCCGTGCGTGCATCGACCGCGTACATGTTGGCATAGGCGTCACCCGCCATCACCAGGGGCGGCTGGGTGCCTTGTGCCGGCAGGTACTGGATGGACGACTGGCGGATGATGTTGTTGCCCAGCAGCAAGCTGCTGCGGTCGGCCGCGGCAAAGCGCCAGTATTCGCAACCCGAGGCGCGGTTGAAGGCCACGAGCTCTCGGGCTTCTGAGGCATAGACCACCTGTTGCGTCACGGCAGGCGTGCCGCGTTTTTCCTTGCTGCCAGCGGCCACGTGAGTCAGCGCCAGCTTGAGCGTGGCCACGTTGTCTGCGCTGATGTCAGAAGTCTGGTTGCGGGTGTTGGCCACATTGAAGCCAAAGCCGTTGGACAACACCTGCGTCTGTGCCGCGCTCTCACCGATCTTGTCGGTGCAGGCCGTTGCCGCCCACGTGCTGGCCGCACCCATCAGGCCACAGGCCAAGGCCACACCACACATCACACTCTTCACGCTCGACCGCATGGGTTCTCCTTGCAAGGGTCCATGGGAGGTGGTTTGCACTCCCATGCTTGAGGAGATTGGGCCACCGCGACGTCCTCAACGGGCGCATGGTTATCCCGCCCCCGAACTGGATGTCGCCCAGGGCGCCAGGCCGGCAAACAAAGGTGGAGCGTGGCGTGCACACGGTGCAGACAGGAAAGCGATGTGTTCAGCACGGTCACCACGCGTGCATCATCTCCGCTCCTTTGTGCTGCCCCTTGCGCCCACACCTTGCGCCCGCCTTGCCTCATGCGACCCACCACACTGCCAAGCCCATTCACCGCCCGCACCACAGGGCAACTGCTGATCCACTCGGCCGTCGCGGCCTTGATGGGCACGTGGGCCGCTGGCCAGGCATGCGCACAACAAGCCCCAGCCGCTGACGCCGACACGGCCCTGCCGGACATCACCGTCACGGCCACCCGGCAGCCGCAGCGTGTGCAGGCCACGCCCGCGGCGGTGAGCGTGGTCACCGGCGCACAGGTGCGTGAAGCGGGGGTGGGCATCAACCTGTCGGAATCGCTGGCTGGGGTGCCGGGCCTGGCCGTGCTCAACCGCCAGAACCTGGCGCAAGACCTGCAAATCAGCAGCCGAGGCTTTGGTGCACGGGCCACCTTCGGTGTGCGTGGCGTGCGCCTGTACGAAGACGGCATCCCGTTGACCATGCCGGACGGACAAGGCCAGAGCTCGTCGTTCGATTTGTCTGCGGCACAGCGCATCGAGGTCTTGCGTGGCCCGGCATCGGCCATGTACGGCAATGCCTCTGGCGGCGTCATCTCGCTGTCCACGGCCGACGGCGGCCCCGTGCCGCAACTCAGCGTCTCTCGCGCCATGAGCCGTGACGCCACACAGAAGACCACCGTGAGCGCCAGTGGCCAGCGCGGCGACGT
Source organism: Burkholderiales bacterium (assembly GCA_947371645.1). Next base: position 4,638 of record CANBQJ010000095.1, read on the forward strand.
CAACTACGTGGCCGACGTGAGCCAGTCGAGCACCGACGGCTTTCGTGAGCACAGCAAGGCCACCCGCGAGCAATGGCACACCAAGCTGGGCTGGCAACTGAGCACGGCCACCAAGGCGACGCTGGTGGCCAGCTACACCAGCATGCCCGACGTGCAAGACCCATTGGGCTTGACGCGAGACCAATGGCAGGCCAACCCCAGCCAGGCCGGCAGCAATGCCCTGGCATACAACACCCGCAAAGCCATCGACCACAGCCAGATGGGTCTGGTGTTGACCCACCAGCTGGACGACGACAACCAGCTGCGGGCCATGGCCTACACCGGCAGCCGCAGCGCCACGCAATGGCAGGCCATCCTGGCCAACACACAAAGCAGCCCGGCCAACCCCGGTGGCGTGATCGACCTGGACCGCCAGTTTGGCGGCCTGGACCTGCGCTATGCCCACCAGGGTACCCTGCTGACGCTGCCCTGGCAGGTGATGGTGGGCAGCAACGTCGACAGCCTGCGCGAGCACCGCCAGGGCTTTCAGAACTTTGACAACCTGGGGCCGCAGGGCGTGACGGGTGTGACCGGCGCGCTGCGCCGCGACGAGCTCAACCGCGCCGACAACCGCGACATCTACCTGTTCAACCAGTTGCAGCTGGCCACCGACTGGCAGGCCAGTCTGGGCTGGCGCCAGAGCCAGGTGGCCTTTCGCTCTCGTGACCAGTACGTGGTCAGTGGCAATGGCGACGACAGCGGGCGCATGGACTTTGCGGCCAGCACCCCCACGGCCAGCCTGATGTGGCAACTCACACCGAACTGGCAAACCTACCTGAGCCTGGGCCGCAGCTTCGAAACCCCCACGCTCAACGAAGTGGCCTACAGCAGCAACGGGGGCACGGTCACGGGCTGGAACACCTCGCTGCAGGCGGCATCTGCCACCCACCGCGAGTGGGGCAGCAAGTTCTCGGCCGGCCCCAGCTACAGCGGCACCCTGGCCCTGTTCGACGTGAACACCGACCATGAGATCGCCGTGCAGACCAACAGCGGCGGGCGGGCCACCTACCAGAACGTGGGCCACACCCACCGACAAGGCCTGGAGCTGGACGGCCAATGGCAGGTGCAACGCAACTGGCGAGCCAATTGGGCGGCCACCTGGACCACCGCCCACTACCAGGATCCGTTCACCAGCACATCCACGGGCAACACCCAGCAGGTGTCAGCCGGCAGCAACCTGCCCGGCGTGCCCAGCCGCGTGCTCGTTGCCGAGCTGCAATGGCAACCCGCCGGCGAGCCCTGGCACACGGCATTGAGCTGGCGACACAGCGGCCGCATCTGGGCCAACGACGTGAACGACACCTTCGCGCCCAGCTACCAGCTGTGGTCGGTGCGCGCGGTCTGGCACACCATGCTGAGCGACTGGCGCCTGGACGCCCTGGCCCGCGTGGACAACCTGCTCGATGCGCACACCGTGGGCTCGGTCATCGTCAACGAAGGCAACCGCCGCTACTACGAGCCCGCCCCTGGACGCAGCGCCACGGTAGGGCTGACGCTGACCCACGCATTCGACTGAGCGCAAGCGCCTGGGGCCTCAGGGCCCTCACTGGGCGTGGTGCACCGACTCCTGCCGTGATTGGCGCCACGCCAGCAAGGCCGACAACAGGGTCAGCCCCATGAGCGACAGCGCCAGGTACTGCAGTCCGTGCGACAGCAGCATGGCCTGCGCCTGCCCCCACAGCACACCGATCAGGATCATGATCGTGCCCGACCAGGCCGCAGCCAGGCCAGCATGTGCCGGGAAAGGTGCCACCGCCGAGGCCTGGCCACACACCTGGTTGGGCCCGTGGGCAAACATGTAGGTCATCTGGGCGGCCGTGAGGCACCAGCGAGCGGCGTCGCCCTCCAAGGTGAAGGCGGTGCCAAACAGCACCGCCGCCAGCAGCGAAAAGACCACCGACACGCGCATGGCCGCCTGGCCGCCCCAGCGGCGCAGCACCACCTGGCAGATGAAGGTGCTGAGCAGGAAGCAGGTGGAGCAGACGGTCAGCGTCCAACCCAGTGCGCTGGGGCTGGCGCCATGGCGCTGCGGCAGCACCAGGGAGGCACCGTTCACGAACGAAGCCGCCTCGGCGTAAGACGATGCCGCCACCAGGGTGCTGAGCCAGAAGCCCGGGTGCCTCAGGATCTGCTGGAGCGGTGACGGGCCCGTCGAAGGGTCCTCATGCGCAGGCTGAGCCTCTGCAGGCCGGAACGACAGCCAGGTCCAGGCCCACAGCAGCGCGCCACACACGGCCAGGATGCCCAGCACCCCGCGCCAGGACATGAAGCGCGCCAGCTCACCCCCCAGGGCGCCGGCCAGCACCGCGGAGATGCCCATGCCGGCAAAGCACTTGGCCAGGGCCTGCTCGCCAGCCTCCGGCTCGAAGCCGTCGCGGATCGCGGCGCGGCCGGCCACGGTCATCGCCGCGATGCTCAGGCCCAGGACGCCACGCGACAGCAGCAGCAACTCGGCACCGGGCGCCAGGGCGGCAGCCAGTGCCGCCAGCGCGTACAAAGCTGCCCCCCAGACCATCACGGGCCGGCGCCCGACGCGGTCGGCCAGGGCACCTGCCGGCAACTGCCCCAGCGCGAAGCCCAGCAGGAAGGCCAGGAAGGTGCCCTGCGCAGCCACCACCGACAGGTGCAGTTCGCTGGCCATGGCCGGCACGGAAGGCAGGTAGAGGTCTGTGCTCAGCGGCTGGAAAGCCAGCAAGGTGCCAACAAAGGCCACCAGAAAAAGGGCACCCATGGGGTCAGCCGCCCTGCATCAGGGAGTCCAGCGTTTGCTCGTAGGCGGGTGCGAAGTGCTGCAGGAAGTAGCTCACCTCATCGCCCGGTTGCTCGTCGATCCTGGCCTTGATCTGAGACTCGGCCTGCTCGAACTCGCGGTTGCCATAGCGCAGTTCGGCGCGGCATTTGAGCCAGGCGGCCAGGCGGTCGGCGGCCTTGACCAGGCGCACCTCTTCCGGCGACCACAGGCGGTGGTCCATCATGGGCCGCATCGCGTCTTGCAAGGCAGCAGGCACCAGCTTGACCATTTCGTCTGCCACCTCGTCTTCCAGGTGGGCGCTGGCGTGCCGCATGGCCGGGGAGTACTTCACGGGCGTCGGCAGGTCGCCGGTGATGGCCTCGGTGGCGTCGTGGAAGAGGGCTTTGGCGGCCACGGCGTTGGGGTCCACGTCGCGGCCATGAATCTCTTTGCCGATCACCGCCAGCGCATGGGCCAGCACGGCCACCTCCCAGCTGTGCTGGGCCACGTCTTCTTCCACGGCATTGCGCATCAGGCCCCAGCGCTTGATGAAGCGCAGGCGCGCCAGGTGGGCATAGAAGGGGCTGACAGAGGCGCTGACAGAGGCGCTGGCCGCAGGCTGCGCGGAAGCAGCAGAGGTGGGGGCAAAATCGGGCATGGCGCATTATCCGCCCCGAAATTCACCCCTTGCTTCCTCGACTCGCGCCCACCACATGCCCCTGCTGGACTCCCCGTTTGAAACCCTCGTGCTGCCTGTTCTGGCCCTGGTGATCGCCGCGCTGGCCTGGCATGCCTGGCAGGTCAAGCGTGACAGCCCCCGCTGGCCCAGCGTGCAGGGCGAAATCCGCCAGTCCAGGGCGGTGGCGCGCAACGAAACCGGCGACAGCCAGGGGCACCTGGGCCACCACTGGGCAGCCGAGGTCGAATACCACTATGTGGTGGAGGGCGTGGCCTACACCGGCCGGCGCATCCGCGCCTTCGGGCCCAACCATTTCGACGAGGCCTCTGCGCAAGCCGAGCTGGCACCCTTCCCCGTTGGCGCCAAGGTGCCGGTCTACTACCAACCGGATCACCCGGGCACGTCGGTGCTGGTCCCGGGGTGAGCCGGTGGTGGGGCTTTACCCGGCGGGCTCGGGTCGGGATACCCCCCAGCCTATACCCGAAAGCGGTGGTTGGTGAAGCCGTCAAGCCTGTCGAACTAGGGGGGCAGGCCTGGCCCAAACCCGAGCTGGGCGTAGGACAATTTGCCCCTCATGCCAGCCACAAGTCGCTGGCCCACCGACAGGAAGCAGTCACATGGCAGCCTTGCACGACGATCACAGCCGCGCCGACATCCTCAACCGCCTCAAGCGCGCAGAGGGGCAATTGCGTGGCATTCAGCGCATGATCGAAGAAGGCGAGTCCTGCCTGCCCATCGCCACGCAAATGGCCGCCGTGCGCAAAGCACTCGACAGCACCTATGTGCGCATGACCATGTGCTTCATGACCGAGCAGATCCAGACCAAGGTCGACGGCAAGGCCAGCACCCAGGGCAAGCTCCACGACGTGCTGGGCGAGGTCGAAACCATGCTGGGCAAGATCCGCTGAGCAGCACCCGGTTCAGGGGACGATGGCCAGCCCCAGCACGGGCTCGCCCTCACCGATGAAGCCCAGCGTGCGGGCTTCACCGGTCTGCAGGTCCACGTCCACCAGCACGCTGCGGGGCTCTGCCTGGGTGCGGACCGCAGCCAGCCCCAGGTAGCGAAGGTCGGAGATGTCGAAGGTGACGTCTTCCAGTCGCCCCAGGCCCAGACTGCCCACAGTGCTCAGCTGGCCCGTGTCGGGCGACACAAAGGGCTGCACGCCTTCCACGCTGCCATGGCGCACCAGCACACCGCGGGCGCGGTCAATGCCGTAGAGCGTGGTGATTTTCTCGTTGTCCTTGTTGTAGGTGTAGGCCACGGCCGTCACCTCGGGTGCCTTGCCCGCATTCGGGTCGCCAGGCGCATAGGCCAGGGGCCTGTCGATCTGCAGGCCGGGCTCGTTGGGCTTGCTGTCGATGATGGCCCCCGTGTCAGGGTGAAGGCGCAGGTTCATGCCTCCGCTGGTGACGATGCGGATGCGGTCTACGGACGGGTTGAAATCCATGCCGGCACGCTGGCCACCCCAGGAGATGCTCGGCAGGCTGGTCGAGATCACCGTCACGTGGGCCGTCCAGGGGTCGATGGTGACCACGCGGCCGGCGCTGGTCACGCCATAGAGCACGCCACGGGCAACACGGTAGTCGATGTCGGCGACGCGCTCGCCTTCGGGCAAGCCGGTGAGGCGCTGGCGCAGGGTCAGGCGCTGCGGGTAGGCGGCCGTGAACCGGATGAGGTGCTGGCTGGCGGTGATGGCGACCAGGTCCTCGGTGTAGCCAGTGGCGGTTGTCGCGGCGGACTTGGCTTTGGCCGTGGCGACGGGGCCAGCAGCCTCACCCGCAGGTTTGGCACGCGACCAGAACTTGGTGTTGCCACATGCGCCCAGCAGGCTGCAGGCCACCAGCAGGGCCAGGACCGTGCCGCCGCGCTTGAGCGACGTCGGTGGTGGTGAAGAAGTGAACAGCTTGGTAGATGGCGATGACATGGTCGAGCTCCAGACGTGCGTCTGGGCTGATATCGGCCTGACATGCCCTGGCTTGAGCTGGCGCCCCTGGAATCAGGCCGGGTGCACCGGCGGCATGGCGGCCGCCATCAGCTGCAAGCGCCCCGTCAGCACACCGCGCAGCGTGCTCATGGCGTCGGCGATCATCTGCAGCCGGGCGGCCGGCCCCTGCACCAGCAGCACCTCCAGCATCTGCTTGTTCATCAGGTGCACGTGCAAGGAGCTGATCACTTCGTCGATGTGGCTGGCCTGCAGGTCGGCCAGTTGCGACTGCAGGCCGCGCACGGAGCGGTCATAGAGCAAGGTGATGGTGCCCACCATCACCTCCTGGCCCAGCTGGCGCTGGTGCTCCACAAGCTGGTCGGTGATCATGCTGCCCACGGCTTGCGAGCGGCTCTCGAAGCCACGGCTCACCACCATGGCGTCCAGGCTGTGCAACAGCTCTTCGGGCATGGAGATGCTGATGCGGCTCACCCCGGGGCAGCGGGCGGCAGTGCCCTCCTCTGCATGGGGTGCTGAGGCTTGCTTGGTGGCCAGGCGGGTCATCTTCGGTCTCACTCCACGTTGTCGTTCACATCGGTGAGGCGGATGAGCTGGGGCATCACCTCATCGTCCTGGCTGCCGCCGCTGTGCTCGCCAGGCGGGTGGATGAGCGCCTCCAGCCGCGCCTTGGTGGCCTGGAACTCGGCCGCGCCGATCTGCCCGGCGTGGCGGGGCCTGGGCACCGGCACCTCGATGAGCTCCTGCACCGAGCCCGGGTGGGCCTTGAGCACCAGGATGCGGTCGGCCAGGAAGATGGCCTCATCCAGATCGTGCGTGATGAACAGGATGGTGATGTTGATGTTCTTCCAGATCTCCAGCAGGTGGTGCTGCATGTGGGCGCGGGTCTGGGCGTCGAGCGCGCCAAAGGGTTCGTCCATCAGCAGGATGCGGGGCTGGTTGGCCAGGGCCCGTGCAATGGCCACGCGCTGCTTCATGCCACCCGACAGCTGGTGCGGGTAGACGTCGGCAAACTTGCTCAGGCCCACCAGGTCCAGCCACTGGCGCGCCTGGGCTTCGGCCTCGTTGCGCCCGTGGTTGTTGACCTCCAGGCCGAACATCACGTTCTTCTTCACCGTCAGCCAGGGGAAGAGCGTGTAGCCCTGGAAGACCATGCCACGGTCCTTGCAGGGGCCCACCACGGGCTCGCCGTCCAGCAGCACCTGGCCCTGGTCGTAGGTCTCCAGGCCGGCCAGGATGCGGATCAAGGTGGACTTGCCACAGCCCGAGGGGCCGATCACGCACACGAACTCGCGCCTGTGGGTCTGGAAGTTGATGTTCTCCAGCGCGGTGGTGCGCTGGCCCTGGGGTGTGCCGTAGGTCTTGCCCAGGCCCTTGACGTCCAGGATGACCTCGCGCTGCTTGAGCCGCGTGAAGCGCTCGCGCACGGCGTCGGACTGGTCCAGATAGGACACAGGCAAATTGTCCATGGTGCTCAGCGCCTTTCTTGAGAACGGTCCCAGGGGAAGAACTTGCGCCCCAGCATGGCCAGCAGCAGGTCCACGCCCAGGCCGATGACCCCGATGATGACGATGGCCGCATAGACCTTGTCGAAGTGCTGGTAGCGGGCCTGCTGGGTGATGAAGAAGGTGATGCCGGAGCTGGCCCCGATGAGTTCGGCCACGATCAGGTAGGTCCAGGCCCAGCCCAGCAGCACGCGCTGGTCACGGTAGAGATCGGGCAGGATGCCGGGCACCACCACGCGCCAGATCAGGCGCCAGCCCTTGGTGCCCAGGGTCATGGCGGCTTCCAGCAAAGCGAAGTCCAGCTTGCGCGTGGTGTTGGCGATCACCAGCACCTGCTGGAAGAAGGTGCCGATCACGATGACCGCAATCTTGGGCGCATCGTGGATGCCCAGCACCGCCACCGCCAGCGCACCGAAGGCGGGCGCGGGCAGGTAGCGGAAGAACTCGATGAAGGGCTCGTTGAGCCGCGCCACCGCCGAATAGGTGCCACACGCAATGCCCAGCGGCACGCCAATCAAGGAAGACAGCAGAAAGCCCCAGAAAATGATCTGGCAGCTGTGCCACAGGCTCTCATGCAACCACGGGGCATCGCGCTGCTCTGGCGCGGTGGTGAAGCCGGTGTAAAAGGCCTTGGCCACCTCATGGGGCGCCGGCAGGTAGACCGGGTTGGCCGGCTCGCCCTGAGGCAGGGCCTTGCCGGCCAGCCCCATGTTGTGCACCTCGTCATCGAAGACGCTGCGGTCCACCCGCATGCCCAGCTGGAAGTAGTCCACATCACCCGGGGACGTGACCTGCACCTGCGGGTGCCAGATCCAGGGCACATAGCTCACCAGGGCCCACAGCAGGATGGGCAGAACGAATGAGCCCAGCCCCAGGCCCCATCGCTGGCGCGGGCTGAGTGGCGTGCACACGGAAAAGAATGAAGTCGCCATGTCGATGTGGGTCAGTCATGCACCGGTATGAAGAATTTGCAATCCGGTGATACTGGATGAGCATCAAACATGCCAGCAAGCCTGCGCCATACTTGCCCGCATGCCAGCGCCCCACCCTGACACCCACCCCCGCGCCCTGACGGTGCGCCACGCCCTGCCCGCAGACGATGCCCTGCGCGCCACGCTGCACAACGAGGTGCATGCCCGCCCGCCCGCCCGCATCCGGCTACCGGCGCTGGTGGTTTACGTGGCCGTGCTCAATGAAGGCGTCAGCCGCGAACGGGAATTCGAGCACCTGCGCCAGCTGCCCGGGCAAAGCAGCCTGCAACTGGACGACCTGAGCAGCAACTTCGTGCGCCTGCGTTTTGCCACGCACACGCTCAAATGGGAGCGCCACACCGAGTTCACGCGCTACTCGCTGGTGCAGACCCTGCCTGATGCCGTGTTGAAAGGCATGGACGAAAGCGTGCTGATGGCCTCTCTGCGCATCGACCCCGACTGGCTGGCCACCATCCCCGGGCAGACCGTGGCGGCCATCATGCTGGCCATGGTGCACGGCGACGCCGAAGACCCGGCGGCCATCAAGGCGCTGTCTGCCCCGTGGTTCGAAGGCCGCGCCACGCTGGCCTCGCTGCTGGGCCTGCGCCGGGCTTGCGCGCTCAGCGACTTCCGCCTGCGCGAAAGCGGCTTCGAACGCATGATGGTGATCGCCCCCACCAACACCAGCGAACTGCGCGCCGGGCGCACTTCACAGCGCCTGCTGGAGCTGGAGACCTACCGCCTGATGGCCCTGCGCGGCCTGCCGGTGGCCAAGGCGCTGGGCCCCATGCTGGGCCAGGCCGAAGCCGACCTGGCCGAAATCACCGCGCACATGGAGCAGACCCACATCCCGGACCAGACCCTGCTCCATGAGCTGATCAGCCTGGCGGCCCGCATCGAGCGCGCCACCGCCCAGCACATGTACCGCTTCTCGGCCACGATGGCCTACAACGCCCTGGTGGAGCAGCGCATCGAGCACCTGCGCGAAGCGCCCATCCCGGGCACACAGACGCTGGGCGAGTTCCTGCA
>CANBQJ010000096.1 GCA_947371645.1 Burkholderiales bacterium
TGGAGGTGCAGGCCGCCAGAACCTGGAACGGCACGCAGGCAGGCACCGGGCTGGGCGAGTTTGCCCGCAGCACCATGCTGTTCAAGTCCTTCCCTCTGGCGATGATCACGCGGCATTGGCGCAGGCTGCTGGACATGCCGCAGGTGAGCGATGGCAGTGCGCCAGTGCTCGCGAATCGGCTGGTCTATGCAGGGGCCCTGATCTTGGGCACTACCGCGCTAGGCGCCATCTCCACCCAGGCGGTGCAGGTGGTTATGGGCAAAGACCCGATCGACATGTTCGGGCCGCATGCAGCGAAGTTCTGGGCACAGGCCTTTGCCACAGGCGGCGGCCTGGGCTTCTATGGCGACCTGATCATGCGTGACTCCACCACCGACCGTGGCGCATGGGACAGCGTGGGCAAGACCCTGGGCGGCCCCGTCATCAGCGACGCAGCCGACCTGTACTCGCTCACCAAGGGCAACATCGACCAGGCCATGGCCGGCAAGCCCACCCACGCCGGCGCAGAGGCCGCGAACTACGTGCGGTCGCACCTGCCTTACCTTGGCATCTGGTACGCCAAGGCCGCTGTCGACCACGCGGTGATGCACTCGATTCAGGAGAGCCTCAGCCCGGGCTACCTGGAGCGCATGCGCGCCAAGGCTGAGAAGGACTGGGCACAAGACTGGTGGTGGGCGCCTGGGCAGACTGCGCCCGCTCGTGCACCAGATCTTGGCCAAGCCGTTAGACAGTGAGGACACCATGATCGACGATGACGACTTTTTCGAGCCCATCCGCGAGGACCTCTCGCAGATGCCCGTGGAGCACCGCGCCGAGTACATGCACTTGCGCGACCTGGCCGCCCTCAAGGGCATCACCGTGCGCTTTGAGCTTGCGGCCGATGGCGCCCCATGCTTTGCCGAGACCCGCTACGGGCAGACCGGGCGGCACGCCAGCCTGGAGGCGCTCAAGGTGGCTCTGGCGGGGCATGGCCTACCCCTGATCTCGGCCGATGAACTGCAGCGCCGCATGGGCGGCCTGTTCGGGGCCTTTGCGCAGGCGGTGGACGACTCGACTGCCCCTGACCTGGATCACTGAGCCTTACAGGCTGATCTGCTCAAAGCGAGATTGCAGGCGCCATGGCACGACCAGGGCGGTCTTTGTGACTAGGTTGGCCTGTTCAGTGATCCTGGGCCACCATGAGACCAACTGGGCAGACTTCTCCCAATAGGCGTGGGTTGACCATTGCTTCTGCAGCACGAAGACAACGAACCCGGCGCGTCGAATCAACTCCTTCTCGGCCGGGCTCTTTTTGAACGCATCCCCCGAGATGACGCACCAGCCGCCTTCAGCAGCTAGTTCCGTGAGCCATTCGACGTCTGGTGTCGCTTGGGGGTATCGGTCTCGCAGGGCAACAACCTCAGTAACTCCTATTCCCTGCTTGTGGGAAAGGCAGTTAAGGGCCCGCGCGATGTTGGGCGGCAGGTTGTTGTCAATGAGGAACTTCAAGCTGCAAGGCGTTCTTCAAACTTCACGGCCGCGTCGACCATGCGTTTGGGTATCTCGTACATGCGAGCGACCTGAACTGCGTCGCGCCCCTCTGCCAAGTAGGCAGCATATACCGCAGCCGTTGGCACGCCGGAATCGTGGAGTACTGGCTTGCCGAACTGGAGATCTGGATCGATCACCACGTCCCGTTTGCCCGTATTGGGAAACCATCGGCGTGCAAACTCGCCCTCATATTCGATGCCGGCGTACAGCGATGGCTTGATGATGTCTCGGATCACGTATTGCCGGTTGCGAAGGTCGAGAATTTCTGGCTCGGTTCCTTCGCGCACGACCTCCTGAAAGATCGTCTTGCCATCGGTGCAAAACCGTCGAGTGGAGAGCGGGAAGTCGCCAAGGCCGTACAGTTCCTTGGCAACGTCAAGACACCGGCGCACGACAAGCATAGACACGCCATGAGTGACGAACTCGCGGACGATGCGGAGCTCAAGCAGATCACGGAAGCCGATCACCTTTTCACCAGCAACCTGTTGTTCGTACTGCGGCTGCCAGAGCGGATCGGAGTGGCACTCGTGGCGGTCTCCATCGGCGCCCTTTCGACGGTAGTCATAGCCGAACATCCAGCGATCAAGAGAACGCCGTTCGGCGTGAATCAGCCTCGCAGCCTCAGCCAGCGAGTAGATGCCGATCCCGACTTCCCTTGATTGCATTGCACAAACCCCGTAAACGACAGGAGTCTCGCACGAACTCACGAGTGTGACGTCGGCGTGGGCACCCAAATCGGATGCGGACAAACGTCGAGGTTGCAAGCAGTGCGTTGGTGGGTGGGTCTATTGGTGGGTCTGGTGGATATTCGCCTCAGAATACCCATGAACAAAGGGTGTCTGGTGGACCGAAGGAGGATCGAACTCCCGACCTCTGCATTGCGAACGCAGCGCTCTCCCAGCTGAGCTATCGGCCCTTGTGACCGATGTTAGGGCAAGTCCTGCGCATTGCCCAGACGGGGCCGCCCTTGCAGGGCCACAAACAGGCCGGACTGGTCCAGCTCGCCCAGGCCGTCTGCGGCCGCCTGGGCAAACAGCTCACCGAGCTGGCGCGTGATGGGGGTGTCCAGGCCCAGCCCTTGTGCCGTGTGCAGGGCGTTGCGCAGGTCCTTGAGCTGGATGGCCAGCGAACCCCGCTTGGCGAAGTCGCCATCGACCATGCGCTGGCCGTGAACCTCCAGCACCCGGCTTTCGGCAAAGCCGCCGCGCAAGGCCTCACGCACCTTGGCGGGGTTGGCGCCGCCGCGTTCGGCGAGCAACAAGGCCTCGGCCACGGCACCGATGGTGATGCCCACGATCATCTGGTTGGCCAGTTTGGCCAGTTGCCCGCTGCCGCTGGGGCCCACGTGCACCACGCGGCCAAGGTGGGCCAGCACGGGTATTACCCGATGCAATTGCGTTTCATCGCCGCCCGCCATGATGGCGAGGGTGCCGGCTTCGGCGCCCACCGTGCCACCTGACACGGGCGCATCCAGATGGTGCGCACCGGCTGTTGCCAGCCGCCTGGCGTGGTCTTGTGCCTGCTCGGGCAGGATGGAGCTCATGTCCACCACCACGGCAGCGGCGTTGAGGCCCTGCACGGCGCTGTCGGCACCCAGGCCAAACAGCACCTCTTCCACGGTACCGCCGTGTTCCAGCATGGTGATCACCACGTCGGCGTCCTGCACGGCCAGGGCGGGCGTGGCAGCCACCCGCGCGCCGTGGGCCGCCAGGGCCTGGGCCTTGCCCGGCGTGCGGTTCCACACGGTCAAGGGCAGGCCGGCGCCCAGCAGGCGGCGGGACATCGGGGTGCCCATCAGGCCACAACCCAGCAAACTGATGCGCATCATGAACTCCAGGCTTCAGACATGGTTCCGACAGTTTTCCTCGGCTGAGCGTCAATCTGTCGCATAAAGGCGGCGCACATCCCATGTTTGAAGGAGGTCGCCCCGCTTTATTTTCGGTGAAGATGCGGCAGGAGCTTGTTTGCCAAGTGGCGACAGGCGTGCGGTCCTGGCCGGCCGAACCCTTTTGCTGATGACCACACCATGCCGGATCGTGACGAGTTCAAGCCACCCACAGCCCTCAACCTGAGCGAGGCCGTGATGACGGCCCTGGATCAGCTGGGGCTGGGCGTGTTGGTGAAAGAGTTGGCGACGGGTCGCTACGAGCGGGCCAATGACATCGCCTGCGCCATGCTGGGCCTCAACCACAAGCCAGTGGCCGGTGCCACCGACGCCGAACTGTTCGACCCAGACCTGGCGCTGTCCTGGCGGGCGGCCGACCAGCAGGCCCAGGCCAGCAGCTTTGGCGTGCGCGCCGAGCACAAGGTGGAGGTGGGCGGGGTGCGGCACGAGTTCGTCACCTGGCGCCAGGTGGTGGGCGAGGGCGCAGATCGCCGCCTGCTGTCCGTTTGGCAGGACCTGACCGAGCAGCGCAAGCGCGACGCGCAATTGCAGTCCGCCCTGACGCAGCTGGAGCAGCAGCAAAAGGCCAACGAGGCCTTGCGCCGCGACATGCAGGACAACCAGGTGCGTGACGGCGTCTCCGGCCTTTACCACCGTGCCCACTTCGATGAGCAGTTGCGCCGCGAGGCGGACTTGTCTGCACGCGAGCAGCGTGAATTCGCGCTGGTGGCGGTGGCCATCGACAACCTCGACGAGATCTTGCGCCTGCATGGCCCGGAGGGCGGCGAGCGCGTGGTCGAAGCCCTGGGCCGTCTGCTGCGGGCCAACACCCGCGCCATGGACTCCCCGTGCCGCCTGGGTGGCGATCGCTTCGTGGTGCTGCTCTCGGGCGTGGGCCTGGCCACGGCGCATTCGCGCATGGAGCAGTTGCGCCGCCAGTGCGCGCAGCACATCGTGCCCTTCAACGGGCAACAGATCCCGTTCACGGTCTGCATGGGTGTGGCCAGCTTCCCGCATACCGCCGGCGCCATCGATGACCTGATGCGCAGCGCCGATCGGGCCATGGCTTCGGCCCGCGAAAAGGGTGGCAACCGCATCGTGCTGGCCAGCATCCAGTTTGCGCAAGCGCACTGAACCCACACTGAAACCGCGTTGAACCGCCGCCCGGCTGCCACTTCAGGCTCACCAAAGAAAACGGCCAGACACCTGTGAAGGGTCTGGCCGTTGTGTTGTAAGTGTCCGCCGCAGACTGGTTGCCGCATTCCTGAACCCAGGGGATTCAGGTGGGCGAGGTCAGCAGTACTTCGGGTTCATCTGACGCGAGACGATCACACCAGCACGGCGATGTTCCAAGCCCTGGCTCTAAGAGCATCGGTTCAAGGAAATAAAAACAACCACGAACGCGACGGACAAAATCATTCTAGGCCTACAGGGCCCGTTTGGGGAACACTTTGAGCCGGCAAAAGGGCTTCTTTTTTGAAGCCACCGTTCCTCTGCGCACCCCTCAGATGAGGTGGCCGTCTTGCTCGAGGATGCCGTCCAGCCTGGCGATGAGCCCATCGATGCGTTGCAGGGTGGCGGTGTCGGCGGTGTCTGGTGTGGCGCCAGTCAACACAGGTGGCGCAGGCACCGCTGCAGCCTTGGGTTCGTGCAGCAGGTAGGCCAGGTTCAAGGCGGCCAGCACGGCGATGCGTTCACGCGCCTTGAGCTTGCCGCTGTCGCGGATGGCGCACATTTCGCGGTCCAGTTGGGCCACGGCCATGCGCAGGCGTTCTTCACCGCCTTCGGGGCAACCCAGCCGGTAGCTCTGGCCCATGATGGCCACTTCGATCTGATTCATGGTGCGGGCTTTCAGTGGCCGCCGTCGGCGTCTGCGCGGGCGTCAGCGCCTGACCCTTCGCCGGTGAGTTGCGGCAGCTTGTCGATCAGGGTGTCGATGCGGGCGCGGGCGGCGGTGAGGCGGGCGCGCAGCGAATCGCGTTCTTGCGTGACCACGTTCACCTGCTGCTGGAGCAAGGCGTTGGTGCGCGCCAGTTCTTCATGGCGCAGCAGGAGGCGTTCGATGCGATCGGTGAGTTCGTCGATGCGGGACATGGGCTCGGCCGGCGGGGTAATGCCCTGAACAGGGCCTGTCGCATTGTAGGCCGCTTACAATGCGCGCCGTTGGTGCTCGCACCGGGGTTCACCTGGTGCAGTCAAACGGGAAGCAGGAGGGACGTCCACCCACGGTGGACACCCGACCTGCGCTGCCCCCGCAACGGTCGGCGATCGAGGTTCGCACAGGCGTCATGCCGGTGCAGGCCTCCGACTGTGTTCTCCGCCACTGGGCCCTTTGGGCCTGGGAAGGCCACACAGCCCGCATCGCCCAGCCCGGATACCGGCCAACAGGAGGCTTGTCGCGCGTCAGCGTGGCCAGCCGTTTTGCCCACGGCCTGCGGGGACGCTCGCCAGGGTGCTGTTTGTCTTTTCTTCATCATGTTCAAAAATCGACAGGTGCTGCGTGCACCAGGGTTGCGCTCGGCCTGTGCCGTGGCGTGTGGTTTGCTGCTTTCCGGTTTGTGCCCGGCGGTGGCTTGGGCCGATGACCAGCTCGACACGCTGGTGGTGACCGCCACGCGGACGCCCCAGCCCATCAACAAGGTGATGGCCGATGTGACGGTCATCGGGCGCGACGTGCTGGACCGCCAGGCCCAAGGCAACATCCGCGACGTGCTGCGCAACGTGCCCGGCATCGAGGTGGTCGGCACGGGCGGCGGCGGCAGCACCACTGGCGTGTTCATGCGCGGTGGCGAACAGCGCCACGTGCTGGTGCTGGTGGACGGCGTGCCGCTCAACACGCAGAACATCGACGGTGTGGCCGCATGGGAGGCCATTCCCGTGCAGCAGATCGAGCGCATCGAGGTGCTGCGCGGCGCGGCCAGCGTGGCATATGGCTCGGGGGGTGTGTCTGGCGTCATCCAGATCTTCACCAAGCAGGGGCAGTCGGGCCTGGGCGCGTCGGGCGGGCTGGGCCTGTCGGACGAAGGCTCGCTGCAAGGCGACCTCAGCTGGGCCGCTCAGCAAGGCGCCTGGCGCTATGGCTTCACGGTGGCCGGTGCGGCCAGCCATGGCATCAACGCCAAGTCGGGCACACAGCCTGGCACGCTGGCCGATGACCGCGATGGTTACGGGCGCCAGAGTGCATCGGCCCATGTGTCCTTCCAGGCCAATGCGGATCACAAGCTGAACGCCAGCCTCTTGTCTTCGCACCAGAACGCGCAGTACGACGACACCGCGACCACCACGTATGACGACCGCGTGCACCAGGACCTCAGCCAGGTGCAGGCGCAATGGCAGGCGCGTTGGATGCCCAACTGGACCATGAACACGGCCATCGGGCAGACGACCAGCGCCAGCGACAGCCGCTCGGAGTTCTACCAGGCGGTCACCAGCACGCGCACGCAGACGGCTTCGGTGGTCAACCAGGCGCGCTTCGATGCCCACACCCTGCGCCTGACCGTGGACGATCGCCAGGATCACCTGCTGGACACCTACCTGCCGGTGACACACGACGGGCAGCGTGCGGACCAGCACACCAGCGCGCTGGGGCTGGGCTATGGCCTGGACCTGGACGAGGTGTCGGTGGCGGTCAACGGCCGCGCCGATGACAACGATCGCTTTGGCCTTCGCCGCACCGGCTCTCTGGCGGGCGCGTGGGCCTTTCAGCCAGGGTGGCGTCTGCGGGCGTCTGCGGGCACGGCCTTCCTGTCGCCCACCCTGTACCAACTCTTCAGCAGCTATGGCGACACGGCGCTGCAACCCGAGCGTTCACTGACGCGTGAAGTGGGCCTGTCTCAGTCGGGCGAGGCGGGTTCGTGGAGCCTGACGGCCTACCACACCAAGCTCAACAGCCTCATCCAGTTCGACGCCAGCCAATACCGCAACGTGCAACACGCTCGCACGCGGGGGCTGGAGTGGCAGGGCCACACCGCAGTGGGTGACTGGCAGTGGACGGGCAGCCTGAACTGGTCGAGCGCACGCAACAGCGACACCGGCGAGTGGCTGCTGAGGCGGGCGCGGACGTTTGGCAGCATCCGGGCCGAGTTGCCGGTGGCCGACTGGACGCTGGGGGCGCAAGCGCAGTTCAGTGGCAAGCGCGCCGATGCTTATTTCGACGACGTGACCTATGCCCGCGTGCCCGTGCAGGATGGCGGCTACACCGTCTGGTCTGTCGATGGGCAGCGCGCGCTGTCGTCGCGGCTGAAGCTGACGTGTAAGGTGGACAACCTGAGCAACCACCGCTACCAGACGGCCTACGGCTTCAACACGCCAGGCCGCACGGTGTTTGTGGGCCTGCGCTGGTCGCCGGCCAATTGACGTCAGGTTCAGCATGAGCACACACCACCTCATCGTCGGCGGTCAACGCAGCGGCAAGTCCCGACAGGCTGAACGCCTGGCGCAGGGCTGGTTGTCGGCCGCGCCTGGCCGCACGGTGGCGGTGGTGGCCACGGCGCTGGCGCATGACGACGAGATGCATGCGCGCATCGATCGGCATCGGCTGGACCGGCCGGCTGGCTTTGCCACGTTGGAGGCGCCGCTGCACCTCAGTCAGGCCATGCGAGCGGCCGATGGGCCCGGCCAGCTGTTGTTGGTGGATTGCCTGACGCTGTGGCTGACCAACTGGCTTTTCCCCGTTGACGGTGCTGCTCAGGGGCAGGGTGAGGTGTCGGCCTGGCACGCAGAGCGTGACGCTGTGCTGGCCTTGCTGCCCACACTCCAATCGACCTTGGTGTTCGTGTCCAACGAAGTGGGCTGGGGCGTGGTGCCCCTGTCTCGCGAGGTGCGTGAGTTCGTCGATGAGCTGGGGTGGCTGAACCAGGCTGTGGCCCAGCGTTGCGCGCACCTGACTTTGATGGTGGCAGGCCAGGCCTGGACGCGGCCGGTGGAGGTGCACACGTGAACGCGCGCTGGCTTCGGTGCTTCAGACGCCTGGTCCTGGCCGCCTGCCTGGGCCTGTGTGCGGTTGGGCCCATGTGGGCCGCAACCATTGAATTCACCGACGACCGTGGTGTGCGCGTGAACCTGCCCGCGCCGCCGCAACGCATCGTCAGCCTGCTGCCTTCGCTGACGGAGACCGTGTGCGCGCTGGGCGCTTGTGCGCAACTGGTGGGCGTGGACCGCAACGCCAACCACCCCGCCAGCGTGCGTGCCCTGCCGCATGTGGGTGGGCTGGACGATGTGAACGTCGAGGCCGTGGTGGCCTTGCGGCCCGATGTGGTACTGCTGGCCGGCTCGTCCAGGGCGACCGAGCGGCTGGAGGCCCTGGGCCTGAAGGTGGTGGCGCTGGAGCCGCACACCCACGAGGACGTGCGCCGCGTGGCGGCCACCCTGGCCCTGTTGCTGGGCCAGCCCGACGGCGGTGAGCGCCTGTGGCGGCGCCTGGAGGCGCAGGTGGGCGCGGCCGCGCAAAGTGTGCCTGAACAGGCCCGTGGCTGGCGCGTGTACTACGAGGTGGACAGCGCGCCCTATGCGGCCGGCGAGTCTTCGTTCATCGGCCACCTGCTGACGCAGCTGGGCCTGGTCAACATCGTGCCGGCAGGCCTGGGGCCTTTTCCCAAGCTCAACCCCGAATTCGTGGTGCGCGCCGACCCGCAGCTCATCATGGTGTCCGAGCGCAGTGCCGCCAGCTTGCCTGCGCGGCCGGGCTGGTCCGGCATCCGTGCCTTGCGTGACCGGCGCGTGTGCGCTTTCACGGCTGAGCAAGGCGATGTGCTGTCGCGCCCCGGCCCGCGGCTGGGCGAGGGGGCGCAGGTGCTGGCCGCCTGCTTGCGCAAGATGGCTTCGACGCCGCAGGGGAAGGCGCCATGAGCGCCACGCGATTGGGGCTGCTCTTGCTGCTGCTGAGCCTGGGCCTGGTGGCGCTGGGCCTGGCCGTGGGCAGCATCGGGTGGTCGCCCATGTGGGGTGAGGACGACCCGGTTCACCTGCAGATCCTGTGGGAGATCCGCGCACCCCGCTGCCTGGGCGCCTGGCTGGCTGGAGCTTTGCTCGGCCTGGGCGGTGCCGTGGCGCAAGGCTTGTTTCGCAACCCGCTGGCCGACCCCTACCTGCTGGGCAGTTCATCTGGCGCGGCGCTGGGCGTGGCGGCCTTCCTGGCTGGCGTGGGGGTGAGCCCCACCACGGCCGACTGGTGGATGAGCCTGGGCCTCACCGGCGCGGCCTTTGCGGGTGCGGTGCTGGCCGTCTTGCTCACCCTGGCCCTGGCGCGAGGCGTGCAGCACACCCTGCGTCTCTTGCTGGCCGGCGTGGTGGTGGGCGTGGTGTTGGGCGCCGTGAGCGCACTGGTGATGATGATGTCACCGGACATCATGCGGGCCATGCAGGCCTTCATGTTGGGCACCACCGGTTTCATGGGCTGGCGCAGTGTCGCGCTGCTGGCGCCCGTGCTGGGCTTGACGCTGCTGCTGTCCTGGGCCTGCAGCAGGGGCCTGGATGCCCTCGGGCTGGGGGACGCCACCGCGCGCAGCCTGGGCGTGCCCCTGGCCGGGGTGCGCGTGCTGCTGGTGGGGGCGCTGTCGCTGGCCACGGGCACGGCGGTGGCGCAGGTCGGCCTGATCTCCTTCGTGGGCCTGGCGGCGCCGCACCTGGTGCGCAGTCGGGTGGCGGGCACGCATGGCCCGGTGCTGCTGCTGTCGGCGCTGGCCGGCGGCTTGCTGCTGCTGGGTGCAGACGTCCTCGCCCGCTGGCTGTGGGCACCGCAGGAGTTGCCAGTGGGTGTGCTGACGGCCGTGCTGGGCGGGGTCTACCTGCTGTGGCGCATGCACCGGACGGGGGGCTGACCCATGGGCCTGCACGCGCGCATCCACACCGTGGCCTTGCAGGGCATGCCCGTGCTGCACGACATCGCGCTGGACGTGCCTGCAGCACGCTGGACGGCCATCGTCGGCCCCAACGGCGCGGGCAAGTCCACCTTGCTGCGCACCCTGGCCGGCCTGCAGGCCTGTGACGGCCAGGTGCGTCTGGGCGACCGTGCTTTGGCGCAATGGCCGGCCAAGGCGCTGGCCCGCGAACTGGCCTGGCTGGGCCAGGCCGAGGGTGGCGCGCAAGACCTGCGGGCCCAGGATGTGGTGATGCTGGGCCGCCTGCCGCACCAGGCCTGGCTGGCTGCACCCAGCGCGCAAGACCTGGCCGCCGCGCAGCAGGCCATGCGCCTGACGCACTGCTGGGACTGGCGTTGCCGCCCCATGGGGCAACTGTCTGGCGGCGAACGTCAGCGGGTGCTGTTGGCGCGTGCGCTGGCGGTTCAGGCCCGCGTGCTGCTCATGGACGAGCCCCTGGCCCACCTCGACCCGCCACACCAGGCCGACTGGCTGGACATCGTGCGTGCGCAGGTGGCCCAGGGCGTGACCGTGGTCAGCGTGCTGCATGAACTCAACATGGCGCTGCACGCCGACGAACTGGTGGTCATGCGGGAAGGCCGAGTGATGCACCATGGTCCGGCAGACAGCCCTGAGGCCCACGCCGCCTTGGTGGACGTGTTCGACGGCCGCGTCCGCCTGGCCGAGCTGGACGGGCAATGGGTGGCCTTCCCCCACAGCGGTCTCGCGCGCCACCCGACCCAGCCTTCAACGCACCTGCCCGCCGATGCGGCACGCCACACCCAAACCTGACATCCGTTTGAACCGAGGCCCACCATGGACATCGAAAATCCCCCCGTCAACCGCCAGGCAGAAAAGCCCGAGGGCGCCCGCCGCGGCCTCATCCTCGTCCACACGGGTGATGGCAAAGGCAAGAGCACGGCGGCCTTCGGCCTGGCCCTGCGCGCGCACGGCCGGGGCAAGGCCGTCAAAATCTACCAGTTCATGAAGGTGCCTTCGGCCCGCTTTGGAGAGCACCGCATGTTCGAGCAGCTGGGCCTGCCCATCGAGGGCCTGGGCGACGGCTTCAGCTGGAAGAGCAAAGACCTGGACCATTCGGCCCAACTGGCCCGCGATGGCTGGGCCAAGGCCGCGGCCACCATCACCGCTGGCGAGCACTTCATGGTGGTGCTGGACGAAGTCACCTACCCCATCCGCTATGGCTGGCTGGACCTCAACGCCGTGCTCGATGTGCTGCGCACGCGCCCGCCTCACGTGAATGTGGCGCTCACCGGCCGTGGTGCGCCGCAAGAGCTGGTGGACCTGGCCGACACGGTGACCGAGATGAAGCTCATCAAGCACCACTACGACGCAGGCGTGCCGGCCCAGCGTGGCATCGAAGACTGAGATGCGCGCCAAAGCCGTGATGGTGCTGGGCACCACCAGCGGGGCCGGCAAGAGCTGGCTGACCACGGCCATGTGCCGCTGGTACGCTCGCCAGGGCCTGAAGGTGGCGCCTTTCAAGGCCCAGAACATGAGCAACAACGCCCGTGTGGTGCCAGGCCTGAATGGCGCGCCGGGTGAGATCGGCAGCGCGCAGTACTTCCAGGCCCTGGCCGCACGTGTTGTTCCCGATGTCCGCATGAACCCCGTGCTGCTCAAGCCCGAGCATGACACCGGCAGCCAGGTCATCGTGATGGGCGAGGTGCGCAATGACCTGCGCGACATCCCCTGGCGCGAACGCAGCGAGGCCCTGTGGCCCCACGCCCGCGCTGCGCTTGACGCGCTCATGGCCAGCCACGACGTGGTCGTCATCGAAGGCGCAGGCTCACCCGCCGAGATCAACCTGCACAGCTGCGACTACGTCAACATGCGCACCGCGCTGCACGCCCAAGCCGCCTGCCTGCTGGTCACCGACATCGACCGGGGCGGCGCCTTCGCCCACCTCTACGGCACCCACCAGCTGCTGCCCGCGCCTGAACGCGCTTTGATCCAAGGCTTTGTGCTCAACCGCTTCCGGGGCGACGCCAGCCTGCTGGCCCCGGGCCCTGAGCAGCTGCAAGCCCTCACCGGCGTGCCCACCGTGGGCGTGTTGCCGATGTGGCGTGGCCATGGCCTGCCCGAAGAAGACGGCGTGTTCGACGACGCGCCCACGGCCAGTGCGTCAAGCCAGGCCCTGCGCATCGCGGTGGTCGCTTACCCGCGCCTGAGCAACCTCGATGAGTTCCAGCCCCTGCGCAGTGCCCCCGGCGTGCGCCTGAGCTGGGCCCGCCACCCGCGTGAGCTCGACGGTGCCGACTGGGTGATCCTGCCTGGCTCCAAGCACACCCGAGCCGATCTGGCCTGGTTGCGTGAGCAAGGCCTGGACCGGGCCATCGAGGCGCATGCCCAGCAGGGCCGGGCGGTCCTGGGCATCTGTGGCGGCTTGCAGATGCTGGGCGAACAGCTGTGCGACCCCGAGGGCGTGGAGGGTGAGGCCGTGCACAGCCTGCCTGGCCTGGGCCTGTTGCCCTTGTCAACCACCTTCGATCGACACAAGCTGCTGCAGGCCACCCACGCGCGCTTCACCACGCAAGCGCCCGATGCCAGCCCCTGGTCGCGCCTGACTGAGGTGGCCGTGCGGGGCTACGAGATCCACCACGGCCGCACCACGCCGGTGGACACCGCTCACGCCCACACACCCATCCTGAGCGACGCCCATGGCCACTGCCTGGGCTGGCGACAGGGCCCGGTGATGGGCCTGTACCTGCACGGCCTGTTCGAGGACCCGGCCGTGATGCGGGCCCTGTTCGACCAGGCCCCACCTGCGCTGGACCAGGTCATGGACGGGCTCGCAGACTTCATCGACCAGCACATGCAGGCCGGCACGCTGGTGCGGCTGATCCATCCCTGACCGCCCCACCCACCCCACACCGCATCAACCGTGACCATGACCCTCACCGCCCTGGACGCCATCACCGACCTGCAGCAGCCTGAACTGAAGCAGCGCCTGCAGCACGCCATCGACCACAAGACCAAGCCCCTGGGTGCTCTGGGCCGGCTGGAAAGCCTGGCCCTGCAGCTGGGCCTGATCCTGGGCAGCGAGCAACCGCAGCTGCAAGATCCCCAGATGGTGGTCTTCGCGGCCGACCACGGCCTGGCCGCACGCGGCGTGTCGGCCTTCCCCAGCGACGTCACCTGGCAGATGGTCGAGAACTTCCTGGCCGGTGGGGCCGCGGTGAGCGTGCTGGCCCGCCAGCACGGCCTGGCCCTCACGGTGGTGGACGCCGG
>CANBQJ010000097.1 GCA_947371645.1 Burkholderiales bacterium
TGGCCACCCGCGTGCACGCCAGCGTGACGCACGGCCACCTGGCCATGGACGCCTATGCCTTCGGGCCCGAGGCCGAGGTGCTGAAGGCCGCGCTGGCCTGAGCGCCGCTTTTTTCAATGCACCCGAAAGGGCGCAAAGGCGGCATCCAGTGCCTGCAGCCAGGGCGCTTGCTGCGCAGCCGGCACGAAGCTGGCCTCGATGCTGTTGCGCGCCAAGGTGTAGGCATCGTTGCCGTCCAGAGGCAGGTCGGCAAAGGTGGCCAGGAAGTTCTGGTTGATGTAGCCGCCAAAGTAGGCGGGGTCATCCGAGTTGATTGTCACCTTCAAGCCCTGCTGGAGCAAGGCCTTGAGGTTGTGGTCGGCCATGGTCTTGAACACGCACAGCTTGATGTTGGACAGCGGGCACACGGTCAGCGCGATGCCTTGATCGGCCAGGCGCTTGACCACCGCAGGGTCTTCCACGCAACGCACACCGTGGTCGATGCGCTGGGCGTGCAGCACGTCCAGCGCGCTGGTGATGTACGCAGGCGGGCCTTCTTCGCCGGCATGGGCCACACGCAGCAGGCCCAGCTCTTCGCAACGCGCGAACACGCGGGCAAACTTTTCAGGGGGGTGACCCCGCTCGGATGAGTCCAGGCCCACGCCGATGAACAGCGAACGCCAGGGCAAGGCCTGCTCCAGCGTCTTGAAGGCGTCTTCTTCAGAAAGGTGCCGCAGGAAGCACATGATGAGCGAGGCGCTCACACCCAGCTCGACCTGGGCCATCTGGCAGGCGCGGCTCAGTCCCTTGATCACCACCTCGAAGGGCACACCGCGGTCGGTGTGGGTCTGCGGGTCGAAGAACATCTCGGTGTGCACGACGTTGTCGGCGCGAGCCTTGCTCAGGTAGGCCCAGGCCATGTCGAAGAAGTCCTGTTCGTGCAGCAGCACCGAGGCGCCGGCGTAATAGATGTCCAGGAAGCTTTGCAGGTCGGTGAAGGCGTAGGCCGCGCGCAGCTCTTCCACGGTCGGGTAGGCCAGCTTCACGCCATTGCGCAGGGCCAGCTCGAAAATCAGCTCGGGCTCGAGCGAGCCTTCGATGTGCATGTGCAACTCGGCCTTGGGCATGGCCTGCAGCAAGGCAGGCAACTGATCAGCGGGGACGTGGAAGCGGGGGGTGCTCATGGCATGACCTTCTTTGACTTCTGTGGCTTGGGATGCTGTGGCGAACGCGAACGGTGCAAAGAAAAAGGCCGGCGCCCTGACGACCGCGAGGCCATCCGGGCGCCGGCCTGAGGCCTCACTTCGATGAAGGCACGGCGCCGTCGACGCCCTTCACATAGAAGTTGATGCCGCCCAGGAACTTGTCGTCGGCGATGGCATCCTTGGCCAGGATCTCCTTGCCGTCCTGCCCGATGATCGGGCCCTTCCAGATCACGAAGCTGCCATCCTTCAGGCCGGCCTTGACGGTGTCCACCTTGGCCTTGAGTTCGGCCGGGACCTTGTCGGAAATGGAAACGATGTCGATGGCACCTTCCTTCACGCCCCACCACACGCTGCCGGTGGACCAGGTGCCTTCCAGGGCGTCCTTGGTGGCCTTGATGTAGTACGGGGCCCAGTTGATGATGGCCGAGGCCAGGTGGGCCTTGGGCCCGAACTGGGTCATGTCCGAATCCCAGCCGAAGGCGTACTTGCCGGCCTTTTCAGCCGTTTGCAGCACGGCGGGCGAGTCGGTGTTCTGGAACAGCACGTCGGCGCCCTGGTTCAACAGGCTTTGCGCGCCTTCGGTTTCCTTGGGAGGATCGAACCAGGCGTTGACCCACACGACCTTGGTCTTGATCTTGGGGTTGACGCTTTGCGCGCCCATCGTGAAGGTGTTGATGTTGCGGATCACCTCGGGAATGGGGATGGAGCCCACCACGCCGATCACGCCCGACTTGCTCATGCCACCGGCGATCACACCAGCCATGTAGGCGCCCTCATAGGTGCGCGAGTCGTAGGTGCGCATGTTGGGCGCGGTCTTGTAGCCCGTGGCGTGCTCGAACTTGACGCCCGGGGTGTCTGCCGCCACCTTGAGCATGGGCTCCATGTAGCCAAAGGTGGTGCCGAAGATCAGGGTGTTGCCCTGGCCGACCAGGTCGCGGATCACGCGTTCGGCCTCGGGGCCTTCAGGCACCTTCTCGACGATGGAGGTCTGCACCTTGGTGCCGAACTCCTTTTCAACGGCCAGGCGGCCGGCATTGTGTGCAAACGTCCAGCCTGCATCGCCCACCGGGCCCACATAGGCAAAGGCGATCTTCAGCGGGCCTGCAGGTGCGGCGGCGGCCGACGCGGCCGATGCCGGCTCTGCAGGGGCCGAAGCCGCATCGGGTGCGGCCTCCTTCTTGCCGCAACCCACCAGGGCGGCTGTGGCGGCCACGGAGGCCAGGCCGGCCAGTTTCAAGAGTGAGCGTTTGGACAATGTCGAATTCATGTCTTCTCCAGGGTTGGTCGAACTGCTTGGAACAGGATGAGCGTAGACCGGACTGCAGCGGCGATGATGCCGCGATCATGCCAAGTCAGGCGCCGGGATGGAAGGGTTTGCCCAAGGAAGCGGGCATGTTGATGCGGATCCACATCGGGTTGCGCGAGATCAACACCAGCACCACGATGGTGGCGATGTAGGGCAACATCGTCAGCCACTGGCTGGGGATCTGCACACCCTGGCCTTGCAACTGGAACTGCAGCATGGTCACGCCGCCAAAGAGGTAGGCGCCCAGCAACACGCGGGCGGGTCGCCAGGTGGCGAACGTCGTCAAGGCCAGCGCGATCCAGCCTTTGCCGGCCACCATGCCTTCGACCCACAGCGGCGTGTAGACCAGCGAGATGTAGGCCCCGGCGACGCCGCACAGCGCACCGCCCACCACCACGGCCAACAAGCGGATGGGCCGCACGCGGTAGCCCAGCGCATGCGCCGATTCAGGTGACTCACCCACCGCGCGCAGCACCAGGCCTGCACGAGACCGCATGAGGAACCAGCTCAGGCCAATCGCCAGCGCGATGGTGACGTAGACCAGCGGGTGGTGCCTGAAAAAAGCCGGGCCGAAGAAGGGGATGTCCGACAACACGGGGATATCGAAGTGCGGCCGCTCGGGCAGGCGCTGCTGGGTGTAAGAGATGCCCGCGAAGGCGCTCAGGCCTGACCCGAACAGGCTCAGTGCCAGGCCTGACGCGTACTGGTTGGTGTTGAGAAAGATGACCAGCAGGCCGAAGATGAGCGCCATGCCGCCACCCGCTACCGCGCCGGCCGCAAAGCCCGCCCAGTCGCTGCCCGTGTGCACGCCGGTAGCAAAGCCGGCGATGGCGGCCACCAGCATCATGCCCTCGGCGCCCAGGTTGAGCACCCCGGCACGTTCATTGATCAGCAGGCCCAAGGCGGCCAGGCCCACCACCGTGCCCGCATTGAGCGTGGCGGCCAGCAGCAGCGCGAAGGTGTCCCAGGACATCCCGGTGGTGGATTCGGTCATGTGCTGTCCTTCACGCGGCCTTGACCCAGCGCAGGCGCTGGTGGATGAAGGTGTCACAGGCCAGCAGCGCGAACAGCAGCAGGCCCTGGAAGACACCGGTGAGGGCCTTGGGCAGGCCCAGGCGAGACTGGGCCAACTCGCCCCCAATGAAGAACATGCTCATCAAGATCGCCGAAAACACGATGCCCACCGGGTTGAGGCGGCCCACGAAGGCCACGATGATGGCCGCAAAGCCATAGCCCACCGGCACATAGGGCGTGAGCTGGCCCTGAGGCCCGGCGACGTCCAGCGCGCCGGCCAGACCGGCCATGCCACCCGACAGCAGCAGCGCCGTCCACAAGGCCGTGCGCGACGAAAAGCCCGCATAGCGCGCCGCCGCTGGGGCCAGACCGCCCACCTGCAGCTGAAAGCCCGCAAACGTGCGGTACAGAAACACAGTGAAGCCCACCACCGCCACCAGGGCCACGAACACCCCGGCGTTGAGCCTGAAGCCCTGGATGAGCTTGGGCACGCGCGTGACGTCCAGGAAGGTGATGGTCTGCGGGAAGTTGTACCCGCCCGGGTCTTTCCAGGGCCCGTAGACCAGGTAGCTCAGCACCATCTCGGCCACATAGACCAGCATCAGGCTGACCAGGATCTCGCTGGCATTGAATCGGTCGCGCAGCAAGGCCACGATGGCGGCCCAGAACATGCCGCCCAGCACGCCCGCGGCCAGCACGGCCACGAAGATGGCGCTGCTGCTCTCGGGCGTGGCGCGCATGGCCACCCCGCCAGCGAACACGGCGCCCATCACGAACTGCCCTTCGGCACCGATGTTCCAGATGTTGGCGCGGTAGCACACGGCCAGGCCCAGGCCAATGAGCACCAATGGCGTGGCCTTGATGCTGAGCTCCGACAAGGCATAGCCGCCCTTGAGCGGCTCGATGAAGAACATGCGCAGGCCGGCCACCGGGTCTTTGCCCAGGGCGATGAACAGGCCCACACCCACGATGACCGTGATGAGCAAGGCCACCAGCGGCGAGGCCAGGGTCAGCACCTTGGACGGTGCGGCGCGGGGCTCAAGCTTGAACATGGTCGCTCTTCCCTGCCGTGGCCGCTGCGGCGCCCGTCCACAGGCCGCTCATCCAGGCGCCGATCTGCTCCACCGTCGCTTCGGCCACCGGCACGCTGGGCGACAGGCGCCCCTGGGCCATCACCATCAGGCGGTCACACACTTCGAACAATTCGTCCAGTTCCTCGCTGACCACCAGCACGGCACAGCCGGCGTCACGCAGTTTCAACAGCTCGCCACGGATCTGGGCCGCCGCGCCCACGTCCACACCCCAGGTAGGCTGGGACACCAGCAGCACCTTGGGGTTGGCATCGATCTCTCTGCCCATGATGAACTTCTGCAGGTTGCCGCCGGAGAGGCTCTTGGCCAGTGCCTGTGGCCCGCCGGCCTTCACACGGTAGCGGTCGATCAGTTCTGCGGCCATGCCCTGCACACCGGCCATGCGCAACCAGCCGCCAGGCCCGATGGCATCGGTGCGGGTGAGCAAGGTGTTTTGCGCCAGCGACATGGTGGGCACAGCGCCACGGCCCAGGCGTTCTTCGGGCACGCTGTTGAGGCCTTGGTGGCGGCGTGCACGTGGGCTGGCCCGGGCGATGTCATGCCCAAACAAATGCAGGCTGCCGGGCGTGGCACGCGGGTCTTCGCCTGAGAGCACCGACATCAGCGCCTGCTGGCCGTTGCCCGACACCCCGGCGATGCCCAATATTTCACCGGCACGCAGCTCGAAAGCCACGTCCTTCAGGCTCACGCCAAACGGGTCGAGCGTGGGCACGTTCAAGCCCTTGCAGCTCAGCGCCACGTCACCCAGCACGGGGGGCGTGTGGTGCAGCTCGGGCGGCTCGGCGCCGATCATCAGGCGCGACAGGCTGGCATTGGTCTCTTGAGTCGGGTCGACCTCGCCGGTGACCTTGCCGCCACGCAGCACCGTGCAGTGGTGGCACAGCGCGCGGATCTCGTCGAGCTTGTGGCTGATGTAGAGGATGGCGCAGCCTTCTGCCGCCAGCTGGCGCAGGGTGACGAAGAGCTTGTCCACCGCCTGGGGCGTGAGCACCGACGTGGGCTCATCGAGGATGAGCAGCTGTGGCTTGGTCAGCAGGGCGCGGACGATCTCCACGCGCTGGCGCTCACCCACGGTCAGCGAGTGCACGTGGCGGCCCGGGTCCACCTCCAGGCCATAGGCGCCAGAGACCTCGCGGATGCGCTGGGTGACCTCGGCCAGGCTCAGGGATTTGTCCAGCCCCAGCCACACGTTCTCGGCGGCGGTGAGCGTGTCAAACAGCGAGAAGTGCTGGAACACCATGCTGATGCCCAGCGCCCTGGCCTCTTGTGGCGACTTGACGTGCACCGCCTGGCCATTGAAGAAGACCTCGCCGGCATCGGGCTTGACCGCACCGAAAATGATCTTCATCAAGGTGGACTTGCCGGCCCCGTTTTCACCCAGCACGGCATGGATCTGACCGGGCTCGACGCGCAGGCTCACACCATCGTTGGCGCGGACACTGGGGTACTGCTTGGTGATGCCGCGCAATTCAAGTCTGAGGGTCATGCGATGGGGTCCTGTTGCCGGTCCTGTTGGGGTGCCAAGCCATCAAGCAAGGACGAAGCCAAGTGTGGGGCACGGTAGACGCTGCCCCCCGCGATCAGGGTCTCGCGAAGGTGGCGCTCGTCGGCCAGCGTCATCCAGGCGAAGACGCGTTCATGCAGGCGGCCGCTCGCTTGCGCGATGGCGTCGCGGTGGGCATCCACCACACCGTGCGACCATGACCAGGCACAGAGGTCGGCCATGCGGCCAGGCTCGATCAGGCCCATTTCATCGGCCAGGCCCAGGTGGGCTGCCGCGCCGGCTGTGGCCGTGTGCAGGGCCTTCCAGGCGGTGAGCCTCACGCCTTGCAGCGCCTGGATCTTGTAGGCGTCGCCCATGTTGCGCAGCATGGACAGGCTGGTGCCGCCACCCACGTCGCTGGCCAGGCTGACGTGCACGCCGTCCGCTTCGGCCTGGCGCCAGTCGAACAGGCCGCTGCCCAAAAACAGGTTGGACGACGGGCTGTGGGCGATCTGGGCACCGTGGGCCTTCATCACGGCGCGGTCGTCGGCGTCCAGCCAGATGCCGTGGGCCAGCACGGCGCGCGGGCCAATGAGGCCGTCGCGGTCGTAGACATCCAGGTAGCTGCGGGCGGTGGGAAAGAGCTCGGCCACCCACTTCACCTCGTCGCGGTTTTCGGCCACGTGGGTCTGCATGAAGACGCCTGCATGGCTCTGACACAGGGCGCCGGCCATGGCCAGTTGCTCGGGCGTGCTGGTGGGGGCAAAGCGCACGGTCACGGCAAAGGCCTGGCGGTCGCGGCCATGCCAGCGCTGGATGAGGTCGACGCAGTCGTGCTCGGCCTGGGTGACGTCGTCGCGCAGGCCATCGGGCGCGTGGCGGTCCATCAGCACCTTGCCGGTGACCAGGCGCATCTGCACGCGGCTGGCGGTGTCGAACAAGGCCTCTGCGCTGACCTTGTGCACGGTGGGGAAGACCACCGCAGCCGTGGTGCCATGGGCCCACAGCGCGTTAAGAAAGGTCACCGCGCCTTGCTGCGACACCAGCGGGTCGGCATAGCGGCGCTCGGCAGGGAAGGTGTAGGTGTTGAGCCAGTCCAGCAGCTCGGTGCCATAGCTCGCGATGACGTCCAGCTGCGGGGCGTGCACGTGGGTGTCGATGAAGCCTGGCAGGGTGAGCTGACCACGGTGGTCGTGCACGGGCACCTGGGCCCAGTCTGCGGGCAAGGGCTCAGCTTGGGGCTCGACCGCCAGGATGCGGCCGGCTTCGATGCGCACGCGGTGCGCGGGGCGCCAGCGCACGGTGCCGGCCTGGCTGGCTTCATCGGGCGTGGCGAAGCCAGGATCGGTGGGGAAGTCCAGCAGGTCGCCCAGCCAGATGCTGCGGCTTGGCCCGGGCGTGGCGACAGCGCTCATGCAGGGGCTCCTGGGGCTTGGCCGGTCGCCGCTGCCATCGCAGGCAAGCCCGCCACCCGGCGCAGCGCCGGTGCCGCAAGTTGACGCACCACGTCACGCACCTGCTCGCGCAGCCAGCGGTTGGCCGCAGAGCGATGGGTCAGGTCATGCCACAGCTGGTAGTAGTTCATCGCGGGAAAGGCCACAGGGCAACGGATGATCTTCACAGGCAGGTGCTGGGCGTAGCGCTCGCAAAAGCGCCGCCCGGTGGTCAACACTAGCAAGGAACCGGCCACCAGGTGAGGCAATTGTGCAAAGTGAGGGTTGCGCACAACGATGTGGCGGCGCAGGCCACGCGCTGCGAGGTGCTCGTCGATGATGCCCACTGCGCCAGGGTGCAGCGCGGTAGGGGCCACGTGCTCGGCTTCCAGATACTGCTGCACGCTCCAGGCGCGCTTGCCTTCCTTGGGCAGGCGCGCGGCGGGGTGGTCGGCAGCCACCATGCACACCACCTCGTCGGTCAGCAAGCGCCCCAGGTGCAGCTCATCCGAGGGCTCCAGCCAGTTGCCGATGACCAGGTCCACCTCGCCACGGGCCAGGCTGCGGCGGTAGTCCATGTCTGCGGACAGAGGCGCCACCTCCACCCGGCATTGCGGGGCCAGGCGGCGCAGGGTGAGCGTCAGCTCAGGCAGGAAGTGCGGGTCCAGGTAGTCCGCCGCCCCAATGCGGAAGGTCAGCGTGGTGGTGGCCGCGTCAAAATCGCGCAGGCTGCTCTTGTGGCCGAACATCTGCTGGGCGTGGTCCAGGATGGCGGCGGCGGGCGCCACCAGCCCCAGAGCCACGTCGGTGGGCGACATGCCCTGGCCGGCGCGCACCAGCAACGGGTCACCCGTGAGCGCACGCAGCCGCTTGAGCTGGGCGCTCACGGCCGGCTGACTGGATTGCAGGCGGGTGGCAGCGCGGGAGACGCTGCTTTCGGTGATCACGGTGTGCAACACGCGGATGAGAGAGAGGTCGATCTTCTCGAAAAGCGGTGGCGTGCTCATGTGTGAACCATGATGATGTTCATCAGACCGATCATATGACTCGGCTTCACAATTCCCCTACCCTCAGAGGCATTCCTGAGTCATCCTTGCGGTTGTCGAGCAGATGGCGCGTGTCTTGCGTGCCCTGCCGGACTGACCCGTTGTGCACCGCCTTGAACCCTGGAGCCCGGCCATGACCGTTGCCGCCCCCCGCCCCATCCGTTTTGTCCATCAAGGCCAGATCCACGATGTCAGCCAGTTGCCGCCCGCCACCACGGTGCTGCAATGGTTGCGTGAGCACGCCCACTGCACGGGCACCAAGGAAGGCTGCGCCGAAGGCGACTGCGGGGCCTGCACCGTGGTGGTGGGCGAGCGCGATGCCACCACCGGCGCATGGCGCCAGCAAACGGTGAACGCCTGCATCCAGTTCCTGCCCACGCTGGACGGCCGCGCCCTGCTGACTGTGGAGGACGTGACGGCCCAGGGCGGCTGCGGCAGCGCTGGCCTGCACCCCTGCCAGCAGGCCATGGTGGACGCCCACGGTTCGCAATGTGGCTTCTGCACGCCCGGCTTCATCATGAGCCTGTGGGACGCCTACCAGGGTCACGAGACCGCCCCGTCGCGCGCAGAGCTGGCCGATGCGCTGTCTGGCAACCTGTGCCGCTGCACCGGCTACCGGCCCATCCTGGACGCGGGCGAAGCCATGTTCCAGGCGCCACGCCAGGCCTGGGACCCTTCGGCCACGCTGGCCCTGCTGGACCAGATCGACACCCAGGATGGCCTGGTCTACGAGGCCACGCCTGCCGGTGCCCCGGCTGGCACCACCCAGCGCTTCTGGGCCCCACGCGATGTGGCCACCCTGGCGAGCCTGCGCGCCCAATACCCGCAGGCTCGCCTGCTGGCCGGCGGCACCGACATCGGCCTGTGGGTGACCAAGCAGTTCCGCGAGCTGGGCGACATCATCTACCTGGGCCGAGTCGAAGCCTTGCAGGCGATGACACTGGACGAGGAAGGCCTGGACCTGCTGGGCGAGCCCGCACCGGTGCTGCGCGTGGGCGCGGCCGTGTCGCTGGAAGCGGCCTGGTCCGAGCTGGCCCGCCTGGTGCCTTCGCTGAAAGAGATCTGGCTGCGCTTCGCCTCGCCGCCCGTGCGCCACGCCGGCACCATGGTGGGCAACCTGGCCAATGGCTCGCCCATTGGCGACGGCGGCCCGGTGCTGCTGGCCCTGGGCGCCCGTCTGGTGCTGCGCCTGGGCGAGGTGCAGCGCGTGCTGCCCCTGGGCGCCTTCTACCTGGACTACATGAAGAACGCGCTGCAAGCCGGTGAGTTCATTGAAGCGGTGGAGATCCCGCTGCCGGGCGCGCACGACGTGTTCCGCGCCTACAAGGTGTCCAAGCGGCGCGACAGCGACATCTCGGCCGTCTGCGCTGGCCTCTGGCTGCGCATGGCAGGCGACCAGATTGCCCATGCGCGCCTGGGCTGGGGCGGCATGGCCGGCACGGCCAAACTGGCCAGCCAGACCGAGGCCGCGCTGAGGGGCCAGCCGTGGACTGAAGCGACCCTGCGCGCCGCCCAGGCGGCCATGGCCACCGACTTTGCCCCCCTCACCGACCAGCGCGCCTCGGCCAGCTACAGACAGCGCGTGGCCGTCAACCTGCTCGAGCGCTTCTGGCTGGAAACCCGCCCCGGCGGGGCCCTGCCTGCACAAGCCGTTCAAGTGTGGCCTGCCACTGTGGGTGCAAGCTGAAACACCACCCTTTTGCGCACCTCACCCACACGGCACCCTCACCTCAGCCCCGTCACCCCACCGGAGGCAGCCATGAACCAGATCACCGAGCCCCGCCAGTTCAGCCCCGAGCCTGCCAGCACCGCGACCATGCCCACGGCGGCAGGCCAAGGCTTGCCGCATGAATCGGCCCACCTGCATGTGAGCGGCCAGGCCAGCTACATCGACGACCTGCCCGAACTGGCTGGCACCCTCCACGCTGCCTTGGGGCTGTCGCCCGTGGCGCACGGCAAGTTGCTGTCGGTCGATGTTGCCGGCCTGCGCGCCCTGCCCGGTGTGTATGCCGTCATCACGGCCGCCGACATCCCCGGTGTCAACGACTGCGGCGCCATCGTCCACGACGACCCCATCTTCGCCGACCAGGTGGTGATGCACGTGGGCCAACCCATCTTCGCCATCTTGTCGACCCAGCGCGAACTGGCCCGCAAGGCCGCCGCACGCGTCAAGGACTTCGTCAGGATCGAGCCTCTGCCCGCCTTGCTCACACCGGCACAAGGCCACGCGGCGGGCCAGTACGTAGTGCCGCCCATGCGCCTGCAGCGCGGTGACGCGGCCGCCGCCATGGCCCAGTCGCCTCATCACCTGCGCGGCCACTTCCAGCTGGGCGGGCAGGAACAGTTCTACCTGGAAGGTCAGATCTCTTACGCCATCCCCAAAGAAGACCAGGGCATGCTGGTGCATTGCTCCACCCAGCACCCGAGCGAAATGCAGCACAACGTGGCCCACGCCCTGGGCCTGCATGCCCACCATGTGCAGGTGGAATGCCGCCGCATGGGCGGGGGCTTTGGCGGCAAGGAAAGCCAGTCCGCGCTGTTTGCCTGCATCGCGGCGGTGGCGGCGGCCAAGCTCAAACGCCCCGTGAAGCTGCGCCCCGACCGCGACGACGACTTCATGATCACGGGGCGCCGGCATTGCTTCGAGCACAGCTACGAGGTGGGCCACGACCACGAAGGCCGCCTGCTGTCCGCTCAGGTTGAGATGGTCTCGCGCGCCGGCTTTTCTGCCGACCTGTCTGCGCCGGTGATGACCCGCGCGCTGTGCCACTTCGACAACGCCTACTACCTGCCCCATGTGGACCTGCGCGGCTTTTGCGCGCTGACCCACACGCAGAGCAACACGGCTTTCCGTGGCTTTGGCGGCCCTCAAGGTGCACTGGCAGTGGAGGTGATCATGGACTCGGTCGCGCGCCGCCTGGGCAAGGACCCGCTGGACGTGCGCCTGGCCAACCTCTATGGGCTGACCGAACGCAACACCACGCCTTACGGCCAGGTGGTCGAAGACAACGTGATCCGCCCCTTGATGGACGAGCTGGTGGCCAGCAGCGACTACCGCGCCCGGCGAGAGGCGGTCAAGGCCTTCAACGCCAGCAGCCCCGTGCTCAAGAAGGGCCTGGCCATTGCACCGCTCAAGTTCGGCATCTCCTTCAACGTGGTGCACCTCAACCAGGCTGGCGCGCTGGTGCACGTCTACAACGACGGCAGCATCCTGGTGAACCACGGCGGCACCGAGATGGGCCAGGGCCTCAACACCAAGGTGGCGCAGATGGTGGCGCACACCCTGGGCGTCAAGCTGGGCCGCGTGCGCGTCACCGCCACCGACACGGCCAAGGTGGCCAACACCTCGGCCACGGCGGCCTCCACCGGCACCGACCTCAACGGCAAGGCCGCGGTCGACGCCGCCGAGCAGATCCGCAAGCGCCTGACCGACTTCCTGGTGCAGCGGCACCAGGCTCAGCCTGCCGACATCTGCTTTGCCGACGAGCAGGTGCAGGTGGGCGCGAAAACGCTCACCTTTGAAGAGGTGGTCATGGCCGCGTACATGGGCCGGGTGCAGTTGTGGTCCGATGGCTTCTACGCCACGCCCAAGCTGCACTGGAACCGCGACACCATGCAGGGCCGGCCCTTCTTCTACTTCGTCTACGGTGCGGCCGTGAGCGAAGTACTGGTCGACACCCTGACGGGCGAGCACAAGCTGCTGCGCGCCGACGTGCTGCATGACGTGGGCCGCTCCATCAACCCCGCCATCGACATCGGCCAGATCGAAGGTGCCTTCATCCAGGGCATGGGCTGGCTGACCACCGAAGAGCTCTGGTGGCATCCGCAGACGGGCAAGCTGATGACCCATGCGCCGTCCACCTACAAGATCCCCACGGCCAGCGACTGCCCGGCCGACTTCCGCGTCAAGCTCTATGACAACGAGAACGTCGAAGACTCGGTCTACCGTTCCAAGGCCGTGGGCGAGCCCCCACTGCTGCTGCCCTTCTCGGTCTTCCTGGCCATCAAGGACGCGGTGGCGGCCACGGGCGGCGAGCGCGCCGACCCGAGCCTGCGCGCGCCTGCCACGCCTGAGGCCATCCTGGACGCCATCGATTCACTGCGCCATGCCTGAGCCCCTCGGCCGCACCGCCAACGCACTGGCTGCCGGCCCGGAACACGCCCGCGTGCGCGCCCAGGCCCAGGCCTGGCTGCAGCAAGGCCAGCGCGCCGCGGTCATCGAGGTGCTGAACTGTCAGGGCTCCATCCCACGGGAAGCCGGCACGCGCATGCTGGTGAGCCTCACCCATGAAGTGGGCACCGTGGGCGGTGGCCACCTGGAATGGCAGGCCATCGGCATGGCCCGACAAGCCCTTCAGGAATCCGACGGTGGCCCGCTGCCGCGCTGGCAACACCGCTTTCCCCTGGGCCCGGCCTTGGGCCAATGTTGCGGCGGGGTGGTCGACCTGGGCTTTGCCCCGCTGAACGCCGAAGCGATGGCCACCTGGCCCGCCAGCCGTCCCCGCTTCCATCTGGAGCTCTATGGCGCCGGCCACGTGGGCCAGGCCGTGGTGCGCCTGCTGGCCACGCTGGACTGCAGCGTGCGCTGGATCGACGCCCGCGACCACGAGGCCGGATGGCCAGGCCAGCCCGATGCGGCCTGGCTGGGCCAGTTGCCTGCGCAGATCCAGTACCTCA
>CANBQJ010000098.1 GCA_947371645.1 Burkholderiales bacterium
GGCCGTGCCTTGCGTCAGGCTGGCCGAGCAAGGCGTGGTGCTGTTGGAGCAGTTGTAGCCGGAAGGCGAGGAAGCGATCGAGCCGGAGCCCACCACCGCCAGGCTCAGCGTCTGGTTGGGCGTGAACGTGGCCGTCACCGACTGCGCAGCGCTCAGGGTCACGGCACAGGTGCCGGTGCCCGAGCAGGCGCCACTCCAGCCCGTGAAGGTGTAGCCCGTGGCCGGGGTGGCCGTCAGCGTCAGGCTGGCACCTTGCGACAGCGTGGCCGAGCAAGGTGTGGTGCTGTTGGAGCAGCTGTAGCCAGAAGGCGAAGAGGCGATCGCACCGGAGCCCACCACCGCCAGGCTCAGTGTCTGGTTGGCCGTGAACGTGGCGGTCACGGACTTGGCAGCGCTCAGGGTCACGGCGCAGGTGCCGGTGCCCGTGCAGGTGCCACCGCTCCAGCCGGTGAAGGTGTAGCCGGTGGCCGGGGTGGCCGTCAGCGTCAGGGCCGTGCCTTGCGTCAGGCTGGCCGAGCAAGGCGTGGTGGTGTTGGAGCAGTTGTAGCCGGAAGGCGAGGAAGCGATCGAGCCGGAGCCCACCACCGCCAGGCTCAGCGTCTGGTTGGGCGTGAACGTGGCCGTCACCGACTGCGCGGTGCTCAGGGTCACGGCACAGGTGCTGGTGCCCGTGCAGGCGCCGCTCCAGCCCGTGAAGGTGTAGCCAGTGGCCGGCGTGGCCGTCAGCGTCAGGGCCGTGCCTTGCGTCAGGCTGGCCGAGCAAGGCGTGGTGCTGTTGGAGCAGTTGTAGCCGGAAGGCGAGGAAGCGATCGAGCCGGAGCCCACCACCGCCAGGCTCAGCGCCTGGTTGGCGGTGAAGTTGGCCGTCAGGGTCTTGGCCGCGTTCATCGTCACCGCGCAGGTGCCGGTGCCTGTGCAGACGCCACCGCTCCAGCCGGTGAAGGTGTAGCCCGTGGCCGGTGTGGCCGTGAAGGTGTAGCTGTTGCCCGTGGTCACGCTGGACGTGCACGGCGTGGTGGTGGCGCAGGTGTAGCCCGAAGGCGCAGAGGCGATCGAGCCGGAACCCGTCACCGCCAGGCTCAGGGTCTGGTTGCCGGTGAAGTTGGCGGTGACCGACTTGGCCGTGCTCATCGTCACCGTGCAGGTGCCGGTGGTGTTGGTGCAGGCGCCGCTCCAGCCGGTGAAGCT
Source organism: Burkholderiales bacterium (assembly GCA_947371645.1). Next base: position 1,189 of record CANBQJ010000098.1, read on the forward strand.
GCTGCCCGAATTCGGTGTGGCGGTGAGGACGTAGGTGCTGCCCACCGTCAGGCTGGCGCTGCATGGCGCCGTGGTGTTGAGGCAGGACAGGCCGCTGGCGGAGGTGATGGCGCCTGAGCCGGTCACGTCCATCGTGAGGGTGAGGTTGGACGTGAAGCTGGCCGTGACGGCCTTGGCCGCGCTCATGGTGACCACGCAGGTGCCGGTGCCGGTGCATGCACCACCCCAGCCACTGAAGACATAGCCGGTGGCGGGTGTGGCGGTCAGGGTGTAGACGCCATTGGGCGTCAGGTTGCTGTTGCAACTGCCGCTGCAGTTCACGCCAGCGGGGCTGGAGCCGACCGTGCCCGAGCCGGACACGGTCAGGCTCAGGGGTTGAACGGCGGTGAAGCTGGCCGTCACGGACTTGGCGGCGCTCAGCGTCACCGAGCAAGCGCCGGTGCCGGCACAGTCACCACCCCAGCCGCTGAACACATAGCCGGAGGCGGGTGTGGCGGTCAGGGTCTGGACGCTGCTGTCCAGGAGCGTGTAGCTGCAGGACGCGGCAAGGCCGGAACAGGTCTGGCTGGCGGGCGAGACGGCCACGGCGCCAGAACCGGTCAAGGCCACGGCCAAGGTCTGGGTGGCGGGCACGAAGGTGGCGGTGATGGCTTTGTCGACGTCCACCGTCAGGCTGCAGGTGCTGGTGCCCGTGCAGTCGCCTGTCCAGCCTGAGAAGACATAGCCGGATGCGGGCGTGGCGGTCAGGGTGTAGGAGGTGCCTGCGGTGATGGAGCTGGAGCAAGGCGTGCTGCTGCCGTTCGTGCCGGCACAAGCCAGGCCGGAAGGGGAAGAAGCGATGGCGCCGGAGCCGGTCACCGTCATGCTCACGACCGGGTCAGGCACGAAGGTGGCCTGCACGGACTGCGCACTGCTCATCTTGACCTTGCAGGTGCCCTTGCCCGTGCAGGCGCCGGCCCAACCGCTGAAGCTGTAGCCGGTCGAAGCCGAGGCGGACAGGGTGACGTCGGTGGCGGCTGCCAGGTCACCCGCGCATTTCTTGCCGTTGCCGATGGGCGTGCAGGTGAGGGTGCCGGTGTCGGCCGCCACATTGCCTGCGCCAGTCACGGTGGCGTCCAGGGTGTAAATCGGGCTGCCACCCGAGCCGCCGGTGTTGGCGTTGTTGGTGGTCAGGGTGGGGCCATTGCTGCCACCACCACCACAAGCTGAAACTGCAACCGCCGTCACCAAGGCCAGGGCCCAGGTCAGAAACTTCGAACTCATGCTCACTCCGATACCCAATCCAAACCGCTCGTTCCATTTTCGGCAAACGACTGCACTGCACATGAAACGCACCCCCGGTTTTCGTCACGAGCTGTAAGGCCCGTGCTGTAAGCCCGTGATGCATTCACGCGATCACGGCATGTTCGCACCCACCGCTTGGACACAAGCGGCAGAAGTGGCGGGGTGAAGTGGGATTTTTTCACACACCCGCCACCAAACCCACCGGGACAACCATGCTTTATCGTTACGACTTGTGCGCTGCCCGACAACCCGAACGGGCAGCATCCCATGATCAACATCAGGCAATGGACAAACATGCGTGAGGTAGTGCTCGGTCGCAGCGCCAGGATCTGGCAGGCCATCGCCCGCGAGCCTGGCGTGTCCGAACGCATTCGGCATGCCATCGGACATGCGGAACTCGGTCAATTCGAGTTCACCCCCCAGGATAGGGTGTGGGTTTTCGCCTATTCGCGCCTGCCTGAAGACAACCGGCGCATGCTCGCGCGGCTCCGTGACGCTGGCGTGGCAGAGGTGGTGTACATCACCTCCTCGTCGACCATCATCACATCGTTGACCAGCTGTTACGAATACCCCCGGGCCAAGCAGCAGGCCGAAGACGAAGCACGTGCCTTGCCGCAAGCCAAAGTGCTGGTGCTGGGCCTGGTGGTGGGCGATGAAGCCGAGCTGCCGGCCGGCCGCAATGCCGCCGTCACCATCGCCGAGATCGCCCGCTTCATGCTGGCCCCGGACTGGCCCCTGGAACAAGGCCGGCGCAAGGCCCTCTTGCGCCTGGTGGACCGCCCCTTTGGCAGCGCTCTGGAGCGCGGCCTGCACACCCTGTATGGCCGCCTCATGGGCATGAGTGGCCGCCACCCCTGCCTGCTGCGCCCCCTGGACTTCGCCCTGCGGGCGCTGGGCATGCGCTGGTATGGCTACACCTACTTGAGCAACCTGCTGTGGTCTCGTTCGATGACATCGTGATTGGCTCGGGGCTGAGCGCCCTGGGCACCGTGCTGGGCCTGCCTGCAGGCCGGCGTGTGCTGGTGCTGGGTGGCGAGGCCACCGGCCAGTTCGCCCACTACGACGCCCGTGGCGCCGTGCCCTGCGCCCACTCCGGCCTGGGTGGCCTGGGCGGCTACTGGCACGGGGTGATCCCGGCCAGCCAGCGCACGGTTTACGAGGGCACCGACCCGGACGTGTTCGCGCCGCTGTTCGCGCGCTTCTACCCGCGTGCAGGCATCGCCGAACGGCTGGGCCAGGCCAGGCTCTTCGTGCCTTGGCGGCCCATCCGCCCTGCGGCTGAACTGCAGCAGCTGGCGGCCACGCGCGGCGCGTCTTTGCACATCGCAGCCGAATCGGCGCAGCGCATCGTGCCTGGCGAGGGCGGCGTCACCGTGCACACGGCAACCGGCGCGCACAAGGCGCAGCGCGTGTGGGTGGCCGCCGGCGCCGTGCACACGCCCGCGCTGATGGCCGCTTCCTTTGGCGACGCGGTGCGCCGCTCGCACATCAGTGACCACGTCCTCTGCTATGTGGGCCAGGTGGATGGCGCCGAGGCCCCTCGCCCGCTGCGCACCGCCGACGGCCTGTACTTCCCGGCGCGCCACAGCCCGGACGGTCAGGTGCTCTACACGATCCGGCCTGCACGCTTTGCCTTTCGCACGCTGGACCATGGCATCGAACAGCGTGCGGCCTTTGGCCTGCCCACCGGCGGGGCGATCGCCAAGGTCATGCGCAGCCTGTCGCCGGGTCTGCTGGCCGAAGCCTTCTACAACCGCTTTGGCCTCTTCCCCAAGGCGGCGCGCTACAGCATCTACGCCCAGGTCCCTTGTGACGCGGCTTATGCGCTGGGCAGCGGCCCCACGCCCCTGACGGCCGACATGCCCCGCATCCAGGCGGCCGCACGGCTGGCCCGCGCGCAGCAGCCCTTCGCAGGCGCCAGGCTGTCGCAACGCGAAGACCTCTACATCCCCGGCATCCACCTGCACCATTCGCTCAACCTGTCTGCCTTGCAGCAGGCGGGCGTCAACACGGCGGGATCGCGCGTGCAGGTGGTGGACCCGTCCGCGCTGGCGCAGATCGGGCCGGAGCACCACAGCTTTCGCACCATGTGCCAGGCCTTCAGCCGGGCGCGTGCAAGCGCCTGAACCGCGTGAAGCCGGTGTGGCTCAGCGCGGGTACGCGTCGCGCGCGGCCAGCAGGATGTCCCTGAACTGGGCGACGTTGACTTCCCAGTTGAACTGCGCCGTGTAGGCCGCGATGCGGTCGTGGTCCCAGCTGGCATCGAGCGTGTCGCCGAGGGCCTTTTCCAGGGCCACCTCATCTTTGGGCTCGATGATGGTGCCGGCGAAGTCGGGCAGCACCTCGGCCACACCACCCACGTCGGTGGACACCACGGCCTTGCCGCAGGCCATGGCCTCCAGCACCACATTGGGCACGCCTTCGGAGTAGCTGGGCAGGCAGAACACCGACGCACACGCGAACCAGCTCTTGAGCTGCTCGTGCGCCACACGGCCAGGAAAGCGCACGCGCTCGCTCAAGCCCAGCTCTTTCACGCGCGCCTCCAGGGCCTTGCGCATGGGGCCATCGCCCACAAACACCAGGCTCAGCCTGGGGCGCTTGGCGGCCAGCCGCGCAAAGGCTTCCAGCAACTCGCCACAGCCCTTGGTGACCAGAATGTTGCCCACGAAGAGGATCATCTCTTCATCGGGCTTCACGCCGTGCGTCAGGCGCGAGGCCTGCATGTCCAGCGGGTGAAAGCGCTCAGCGTCCACGCCGTTGTAGAGCACATGCATGTGGTCGCCGCGCACGCCCAGGCCCGTCATGCGGCCCACCAGGGCCTTGCTCACCGACACCACCGCCTGGGCCTGGTCCAGCAGCCAGCGGATCTGCGTGCGGCGCATGCGGTCTTGCGTGAAGACGTTGATGTCGCTGCCCAGCACCTGCACCACCACCGGCGTGCGCTTGAGCTTGCCCAGCACCATGGCGGCCCAGGCATCGGGGTAGCCCCAGCTGCCCAGGATCACATCCCAGCGACCCATCAGCAAGGTGGGCAGGCGTTGCAGCAGCAGCGACAGCAGCAGGAAGGCACCATGCAGCCCACGCATCACGCCCGGGATGTACCAGTACACGACGTAGTCGGCATAGGGCCACTTGGCCTGCGTCTGCTTCTTCAAGCGCCAGTAGGCCAGCGGGTTCTTGATCACCGGCACGAAGGACACGGGCACGATGAGCTGCACGTCCATGTGCTCGCGCAAGCGGCTGAACTGCTGCTGGTTGAAGGTGGCCCGCGTCGGCCCGAAGGGGTCGGCGAACAGGTTGGTGATGATGAGCAGGCGGGGCTTGTGGGACATGGCTGGGGCTTCAGAACGGGCTTCAGCCTTGACGGCGGTACAGCGCTTCGTACGCGGCGGCCATGGCCTGCACCGAGCCTTCGCGCAGCGCCCAGGCACGGCCTTGCTCGCCCATGCGCTGGCGCAACGCGGCATCGGCACACAGGCGGCCCATGGCGGCCGACAGCGCGGCACCATCGGCGGGTGGCACGATCAGGCCCGTGGCCGCGTGCTGCACGATCTCGGCGTTGCCGCCCACGTCGGTGGCAATGATGGGCAGGGCCGCCGTGCTGGCCTCCACCAGGGCCATCGAGTAGCCCTCGGAGCGCGAACACAGCACGAAAACGTCCATGGCGGCCAGCAGCTGCGGCACGTCCTTGCGGGCGCCCAGCATGCGCATGTGCGCGCCCAGGCCCAGCTCGTCGCGCGTGGCCTCCAGGGTCTCGCGCATGGGGCCGTCGCCCACCACCAGCAGGCAGGCGTGGTCGCCGGCATCCAGCCTGGCCTTGAGGGCATGCAGCAGGTCCACCTGGCGCTTGACCTCGTTGAGGCGGCCCACCGTGGCGAAGGTGACGGCATCAGCTGGCAAGCCGAGTTCGCTGCGCAGGGCGCGCGCGGCCTCGTCGCTGCGGGCATGGAAGCGCGTCACCTCGATGCCATTGGGGATGGCGCGGGCCTTGTGCGCCTCGATCAGGCCGGTCTCGGTGAAGTAGGCCTGCAGCGAGCGCGACACGCCCACGCCGTAGTCGCTGCGCAGCATGGCCTGGCGGTAGAAGCGCTCGTCGCGGCCCTGTGGGTTGCGCGTGGCATAGCCGTGCCGCGTGTTGACGATGGTGCTCGGGCGGCGGCCCAGGCAGGCGGCCACGCCGTAGTAGTGCGACATCACGTCGTGCGTGTGCAGCACATCGGGCTGGAAGCCGGTGATCAGGCGGCGCAGGCGCAGCAGCGCGCCGGCATCCAGCCCAGGCTTCTTGTCGGCGCAGACCACGTCCACGCCGGCTGCGCGGGCGGCTTCAGCCAGCGCACCTTCCAGCCACAGGCAAACGATGCGTACCTGGTGGCCCGCCTTGACCTGCAGCGTGGACAAGGCCAGCACCATGGTCTCCTGACCACCGATGGCCAGGCTGTCCAGAACGTGAACGATGCGCAATGCCGGCTTGTGCAAACCTGGTCTCCCGAACTTGGATGCGTGGGGCAAGCCGCGCCGCCTGAGGGCTCAGGGCACCGGTCTTGCTCGCGGCAGATTATGGGGGCACGGCAGGCGCGAGCAGGGGCCGATTCGGGCCCTCAACTGAGCGTCCCGGGCGATGCCGTGTGCTGGACTTCACGGCTGGCCGGGGCCCCAGCCTGTGCCTCACCACGCGTGAGGTGCAACAAGACCGACTGCAGGCGTTGCGCGGGCACGGGTTTGTGCAACAGCAGCAAGCCACTGGCTGCAGCCTCACGCAGCCGCTCCGGCGCCGTGTCACCGGTGACGATGGCCGCCGGCAAGACCCGCCCCAGGTGAGCTCGCACCTGCTGCAGCGCCTGCAGGCCGGTGCGGTGGCCTTTCAGCCGGTAGTCGGTCAGCATCAGGTCGGGCTCGAACTGGTCCAGCACGCGGACGGCCTCGTCGCCGCTGGGCACCGTCTCGCACCAGCAGCCCCAGGTCGCCAGCAGGTCGCGCATGGCCGCGCACACGTGCTCGTCGTCGTCCACCAGCAGCACCTTGAGGCCATGCAGGTCGGGCTCGTCGGGCGCCGGGTGCAGCGCGTCCTGGACGGGCTGGGCGCTCAAGGGCAAGGCGAGGCGGAACACGGAGCCATGGCCCACACGCGAGTCCAGGCTCACGTCCACCGACAGCGCCCGCGCCAGGCCCTGCACGATGGCCAGGCCCAGCCCCAGGCCCTTGCCGCGGTCGCGCTCGGGGTTGCCCAGCTGGTGAAACTCACGGAACACGGCCTCGTGCTGGCTCTCGGGGATGCCGATGCCCGTGTCCCACACCTCGATGCTGGCGCGGCAGCCACGACGCCGACAGGCCAGCAAGACCCCGCCACGCTCGGTGTAGCGGATGGCGTTGAGCAGCAGGTTGCGCAAGATGAGCTCCACCAGCGCCGGGTCGGAGTGCATGACCAGGCTGGTATCGCGCACCCTGAAGACCAGCCCCTTGGCCTCGGCCACCGGCGCCAGCTCACGCCCCAGCTTGGCCAACAGCAGCTGCAGGTTGAAGGCCTGCACCTGGGGCTTCACCACGCCGGCATCCACCTTGGAAAAATCCAGCAAGGTGGCCAGCATGTCGCCCGTCGCCAGCGCCGAGGCCTGGGCCTGGCCCAGCATCGCTTGCTGACGCGGGTTCAGCCCCGCGCGTGACAGCGCGCCCAGCACCAGGCCCATGGCATGCAAAGGCTGACGCAGGTCATGGCTGACCGCCGCCAGGAACACGGTCTTGGCCCGGTTGGCGTCTTCGGCATCGGCCAGCGCGCTTTCCGCCAGCTGGCGGGCCTCCAGTGCACGCTGGGTCTGGTCGCGCAGGCGCTTGACCAGGCCCTCGTTTTCAAACCCCAGGCGGATGGCCCGCAGCGTGGTCTGCCCGGCGTGGTACCCGAAGGTCGCCACCGACACCAGGTAGACCGTGACCGCGCCCCCGAACAGGCCATAGACCAGGTCACCACTGCCAAACAGCTGCACGGCCACAGGCGTGACCGCGCACAACCAGAAGGCCAGCGCCATGGGCCAGGACGGCGCGAAGACCGCCAGCGCGCCCGCCGTCATGCCGCCCTCCACGCCCAGAATGATGGTGAGGGTGAGCGGCTGGTGCGCGTCAATGAAGGCCCCCAGTGCCCCCCAGCTGGCCCCGATGAGCATGGCCATGGCCCGCACCCACCGGGCATAGCGGGGCGCCGTCGCGGGCTCTTGGGGCGATGGCAGCCAGCGCCGCGCGATGACGCACAGCAGCCCCAGCAGGGCATGCGCCACGGCCCAGCGCCAAACCCCCGCCGACTGCGTGACCGACTGCAGGCCCCAGGCCGCGATCACCGCCACCAATACCGAACTCAGGAAGGCGGGCACGTAGTTGCGGTCGATGAGGCCCATCTGCGCGGCCAGCACGCGGGGCTCGTCAAAATGCCAGGCCTGGCGCCACACGCTGCTCATGGGCTCACCCACCCCAGATCGCGTGCCCGCTGGAAGGCCTCTTCGCGGCTGCTGGCGCCCAGCACCTCGGTGAGCCACGAGACCTCGGCGCGCACCTGCATCTCGCTGAGCCCCACCTGCCGGGCGATGGCCTTGTTGGGCGTGCCGCGCGCCAGGTGGCGCAGGATGCGGGCCTGCAGCGGCGAAGGCTGATACGGCGCCGAGGCATCGCGCAGCAGGTGCGCGCTCGGCACGCCTGCGCCAACGCCACCGGCAGGCAGCCCGCGTGGCGACAACACGTCGTAAGGCAAGGTGCCGAACGCCGCCTGCCCTTGCAAGGCAGCGCGGAGGCTGGCCACGATGTCTGCGGGCGGCGCAGACTTGTGCACGAAGCCGGCCGCGCCCGCTTCGCGGGCAGCCGACAGCATTGCCGCATCCACTTCCGACGACATCAGCACCACTGGCACGCCCGGCAAGCGCCGCGTCCAATCCTGCAAGGCCACCAGCCCATCGCCATCGGGCAAGCGCACGTCCAGCAAGACCAGCTCAGGTGGCGCAAGCAGTGCCTGAACCCGCTGCCAGGCCTCGGCCAGGCTGCCGGCTTGCTGCGCCTGTGCCTGCGGCCACGCCTGCCCGAGCGCCATCACCAGCCCGGTGCGGTACAGGGCATGGTCATCGACAAGCAGGAAAACTGGGCAGGTTTCTGGCATGGGGGAAAAGCGGCACGCGCCGACGGTGCTGGCGTGCCAGGCGCCCAGTATCGGACCACCCTGGCCCGGCCAGGACGGCCTCTCCCCCGGATCAGCGGGCTCCAGACCAGCAATCCCCCCTTAAGGGTGTACCGGCCTGCGCTCACCCGGGTTCAATCAGGACATCACCGGGCGCGGCGTGCCTTCACCGCATCCGACAGGATCTTCAAGACCTTCTCGGAATCGTCCCAGCCGATGCAGGCATCGGTGATGGACTGGCCATAGGCCAGCTTCTTCGGGTCGTCCTTGCCTGGCGTGAACTTCTGGGCGCCGGCGCACAGGTGGCTCTCCACCATCACACCGAAGACCTGGGTCGAACCGCCCTTGAGCTGGCCCGCGATGTCCTCGGCCACCACCACCTGGCGCTCGTGCTGCTTGGAGCTGTTGGCGTGGCTGAAGTCCACCATCAGCGAGGGGTGCAACTTGGCGGCGTCCAGGTCCTTCACGGCGGCGGCCACGCTGTCGGCGTCGTAATTGGGGGCCTTGCCACCGCGCAGGATCACGTGGCAATCGGGGTTGCCGGCCGTCTCCACGATCGCCACCTGCCCGTTCTTGTGAACCGACAGGAAGTGGTGCGGGCGGGCTGCGGCCTGGATGGCGTCCGTGGCGATCTTGATGTTGCCGTCCGTGCCGTTCTTGAAGCCGATGGGCGCGCTGATGCCCGAGGACAGCTCGCGGTGCACCTGGCTCTCTGTCGTGCGCGCACCGATGGCGCCCCAGCTGATCAGGTCGCCGATGTACTGCGGCGAGATCACATCCAGGAACTCGGAGCCGGCGGGCATGCCCAGTCGGTTGATCTCCAGCAGCAGCTGGCGTGCGATGCGCAGGCCTTCGTCGATCTTGTAGGACTCGTCCAGATACGGGTCGTTGATCAGGCCCTTCCAGCCCACGGTGGTGCGGGGCTTCTCGAAGTACACCCGCATGACGATTTCCAGCGTGTCGCCGTACTGCGCCCGCAGCGGCAACAGCTTGCGCGCGTAGTCGATGGCCGCAGCCGGATCATGGATGGAGCAGGGGCCGATGATCACCAGCAAGCGGTCGTCCTTGCCATTCATGATCTTGCGGATGGCCTTGCGCGTGTCGGCCACCAGCGCTTCCACCGGCGTCCCGCTGATGGGGAAGAAGCGGATGAGGTGTTCGGGCGGTGGCAGCGGGGTCACGTTGCGGATGCGTTCGTCGTCGGTCTTGGACGTCTTGTCTGCGGGCGGCTCGTAGCCGGCGGAGGCGCTGGACTTGGTCATCGTGCTGAGCTCTTGTGGAGGGATGAAAAAAAACCGCCGGGGTGAACCGGCGGTTTTCAGGAATCTGGGGCGACTGGCTTATGCCTTGGCCTCTCCTGCGCCGGTGCGGGGCGAGAAGTGAAAGTGCCAAAAATAAAAGCGTGCGCTGGACATGGCTTCAAATGTAGCACGGCTGGGTGAACCGCGGCCCTTGCACCGCCCACGTCGGCGCTGGGGTTTGCGCCGAGCCTTGCCCGCTCAGTGCGGCCAGGGCCGCCATCCCATCAGGCGCCCTGGACCTGCTTGAGCAGCGTCTGCGCGTCACTCACGGCGAAGCCCCCGCCCTTTTCGTCGTTGAGCTGGGTGACCACGCCGTCCTTCACCAGCATGCTGTAGCGGCCAGAGCGCAGACCCAGACCCTTGGCCTTGAGGTCGAGCGTCAGGCCAGTGGCCTGGGCAAAGTCTGCGCTGCCGTCGGCCATCATGCGCACCTGCCCCGCGGCCTTGAGCTCGCGGCCCCAGGCGCCCATCACGAAGGCGTCGTTGACCGACACGCACCAGATCTCGTCCACGCCTGCAGCCTTGAAAGCCGCGGCCTGTGCGATGTAGCCAGGGGCATGCTGTGCCGAACAGGTCGGCGTGAACGCACCCGGCAAACCGAAGATGGCGATGGTCTTGCCCGCGGTGGCCTGGGCGATGTCGAAGGCATTGGGCCCCAGGCTGCAGCCATCGCCCTCCACTTCGATGTATTCCATCAGGGTGCCGCCAGGCAGCTTGTCGCCAATCTTGATCATGCGTGTGCTCCGTACCAAGTGAAAGGCCGGCAAATGCCGGCCTCAAAAAGGAAAAACCGACTGCCAGTGTGACTGGACAGCCGGTTTCACGGTGTCGCTGCTTCAGCGAGGCCACGACACCCTCAGGGGCATCGAGGCCAGGCAGATCAGACGGCCGGTGCTTTCTCGACCAAACGGGTCACAACCCAGTTCTTGGTCTTCGAGAGCGGGCGGCTTTCGCTGATCTCGACGACATCACCGAGCTTGAACTCGTTGTTTTCGTCGTGAGCGTGGTACTTGCGTGACTTGCCCACGATCTTGCCGTAGAGCTCGTGCTTGACACGACGCTCGACCAGCACGGTCACGGTCTTGGCGCGGGCGTCAGAGACGACCTTGCCAATCAGGCTGCGGACCACCTTGGCTTGGGTTTGAGCTTCCGTCATTTGGCGGCTCCTTGCTTCTTCTCGCTCAGAATCGTCTTGGCGCGAGCGATCTCGCGACGAGTCTTCTTCAGAGTCGAGTGGTCATTGAGCTGCTGGGTGGCACGCTGCATACGCAGGTTGAAGTGCGACTTCAGCAGGGCCTTGATTTCGGTTTCCAGTGCGGCCACATCTTTGGCGCGCAGTTCAGAGGCTTTCGCCATGTCTATCTCCTTGCGCGTCGATCAGATGCCGAACTCTCGGCCCACGAAGGTCGTGCTCAGTGGCAGCTTTGCAGCAGCCAGCGTGAACGCTTCGCGAGCGAGTTCTTCGGGCACACCCTGGATTTCGTAGAGGACCTTACCCGGCTGAATCTCAGCCACGTAGTACTCGACGTTACCCTTGCCGTTACCCATCCGGACTTCAGCCGGCTTCTTGGAAATCGGCTTGTCGGGGAAGATGCGGATGAAGATGCGGCCACCACGCTTGACGTGACGAGAGATGGCACGACGGGCAGCTTCGATCTGGCGAGCCGTGAGGCGACCGCGCTCGGTCGCCTTCAGGCCGAAATCGCCGAAGGACACGTCGGCGCCACGGGTGGCGACACCCGTGTTGCGGCCTTTGTGTTCCTTGCGGAACTTGCGACGATTAGGTTGCAGCATTGATTATTCTCCTTTCGCTTCGGTGGCGGCAGGTGCCACCACCTTGCGAACGCGCTTGGTGTCACCGGTACCGGGGGCAGCGGTCACGGCAGGCTTGTCGCTGCCGTCAGCCGGTGCGCCTTCGGCACGAGGGGCACCACGGCCAGGACCACCACGACCAGCGCCAGGACGGCGATCGCCACCAGGACGGTCATTGCGGGGACCACGACGGTTGCGGCGGTCGTCTTCACGATCGTCACCACCCTTGAGCACCGGTGCGTCGCCATTGGCCAGGCGGTCACCACGGTAGACCCACACCTTCACACCGATCACACCGTAGGTGGTGTGGGCTTCGGAGAAGCCGTAATCGATGTCGGCGCGCAGGGTGTGCAGGGGCACACGGCCTTCGCGGTACCACTCGGTACGGGCGATTTCGATGCCGTT
>CANBQJ010000099.1 GCA_947371645.1 Burkholderiales bacterium
TCCTGGCCCTGGTGGTGGTGTCGGCACTGGCCAGCCTGGGCGCCATCGTGGCGGAGCTGGCCGTGGCCAAGGGCCATGAAGGCGTCGACAAGCTGGCCCACGTCGGCCTGGCCGTGCTCACGCTCATGGCGTCCTGGGCTTTCGCGCAGATGAGCTTTGCCTTGCACTATGCCCATGACTATTACCTGGCGCGCAGCCTGGGCCAGCCGGGCGGCCTCACCTTCCCCGACACCGAAGAGCCTGACTACATCGACTTCCTCTACTTTTCGGCGGTGATCGGCACGTCGGGGCAGACCGCAGACGTGTCTTTCAGCAGCCCGCACATGCGCCGCATCGGGCTCTTGCACTGCGTGCTGGCCTTCGTGTTCAACACCAGCTTCATCGGCCTGATGATCAACGTGGGGTCGAGCTTGCTGTGAGGGCGGCATCCTGGGTCAGCAGGCTCAGGATGCGCCGCAAGGCCTTCAGCTCCAGCAGGCCATGGGCCCGCAGCGCCTCACGGATGGCGTGCACCTCGGACTGCGGCAGGCGGTCTTGCATGCTGTGGGCATAGGCCTGAGCCGGCGTCGCGTGCTCGGCGCTGAAACGGCCGATCTGCAACTCAGGCGCCATGGCCTGGCACACCGACTTGAAGGACCACGAGCCGCGCATCGCCGGGTGGTAGCAGTGCGCCCGCATCAGCTGAAAGAGGTCGACGATGCGGGGCTGCAGCGCTTCCAGGCGCGGGGCCAGATCGGGCGCGTGGCGGGCCAGTTCGCGCAGGCGGTTGCGCTCGAAGCCGGCGTTGTAGGCGATCACGGTGCCCTGCTCGCCCAGGGCTTGCAGCAGGGACACGGCAAAGTCACGGCGCGGGTCGTTGCTGCCATGGGCCAGGAAGTGGTGGTGCGGCGGCTCCGTGCCCAGCGCATCGGGGCCGTCGACCACATCACAGGCCCAGTGGAAAGGCACCATCTGGTAGGGGCGCGTGCCCGCCCAGATGGGCAGGGCGTGGCCAATGGTGTCCAGGCGAAGCAGGTGCCAGGGGCGTGGCAGCTGGCTCACCAGCGCGGCAACTTCCGGCTCGACCACGGCCTGCTGGGTGCGGATGGCCCGCCAGGCCCGGCGGCGGCGTGCATCGGGCAGCAGGTCTTCGGGCACGGTGTCCAGTCGGCGGTGGCCCAGGGCACGCAGCACATCGGCCAGTTCTCGGCCCATCACCTCGAGCGCGTCCACGGCCAGGCCCTTGTGGGCGCGGTGGCGCAGGCCGCAGTGGTCCAGGTGGGGGCAGGGGGCGTCGTCTTCGCTGCTGTCCAGACAGGGCGGGGCGTCAGGCAGGGCCGGTTCGGGGCCACGGTGGTTCTGCCGCATGGCCACCATCCACGTGGGCACCTGGCGCGTGCCCAGGATGGGGCTCACGTCCACCTCGCGGAACACGCCGGCCAGGCAGCCGTGACCGGGGTAGATGAAGTCCTGCTCGATGAGCATCAGCACCATGCCCTGGATGCGCACGCCGGCGCGCGCGGCCACGTGGGTCCACCAGGCGATCAGGTCGACGTCATCGTCGTCGCCCGCCGTGGCCAGGCGCAGGCGGCCCACCCGCAGGCCGCGCTCGCCCGGGCTGAGCACGTCGATGCGGGCGCGGGCGCCATCGTTGCTGGCCACGCAGGCACCGAAGATGGCCCGGTCTTCTCCTTCTTGCAGGAAGCCTGAGGCCAGCCAGGTCTGGGTCTGCATGATGGCGTTGCGCCAATCTGCTTCCGTGCGCGGTGGGGGCAGGTAGCGGGCCATGGGCCAGGTGGCGCGCAAGGCGGCCAGCGTGCCGGCATGGTCGATGGCCGCGTCGGCGATGTCAGGGGTTTCGGTGTCGCGGCTCAGCCAATGGCGGCGCGGGCAGTGACGCCAGGTGAGCAGGCCTTCGGCCGTGAGGAGGGCAGGGGTGGACATGGGGCGGTGCAGGCGTCGGGGTTCCGACAAACGCGACATGGCCCCCTGGCTTCACCGTCGAGAAGGGGGCTGGTCTGCCCTGAGCCATGCAAGTGGCGAGCCTGTCACGGGAATTGCATGGGCAAGCGCATGCCAATGCATTTCTACATGACGCCGGGCTCGTGTTCGACCGGCATCCACATCCTGCTCGAAGAGCTGGAACTGCCTTTTCAAGTGACCGTGCTGAACCTGCCCGCAGGCCAGCACCGCGAGCCGGCCTACCTGGCGGTCAACCCCAAGGGCAGCATCCCGGCACTGGTCTTGAACGATGGCCAGGTGCTCACCGAGTTCCAGGCCATTGCCTACTGGCTGGCCCGCGCGCACCCGCGGCGTCAGCTGTTGAGCGACGACCCTGTGCTGGCCGCACGCAGCATCGCGCTGATGGACCACGTGGTGGGCACCGTGCACGGCGCGGGCTACACGCGCATCTTCACCACCGATACCTACCTGCCCCCAGGGCTGGACGACGCCGCCAAGGCGCCATGGACCGAGGCCATCCAGGCCCGTGGCCGCGAGATCGTGGCGCAGGGCTTTGCCATCATCGAAAGTGGTTTGCAGCCTGGCCAATGGGCCGTGGGTGACCGCTTTGGCATCGCCGATGCCGCCTTCTTCTATGTGGCCTTCTGGGCAGACAAGCTGAGCCTGCCGCTGCCCCCGCTGTGCCTCGCGCTCTACCAGCGCCTGCGCGCGCGGCCGGTGGTGGTTCAGGTGCTGGCCGAAGAAGGCTACCGCTGACGTTTTCAAGAGGAGGGCCGCACCATGGCCAGAAAGCTCGTGTTGTGCCTGCAGGCCAATCAGGCACCTGATCTGCGCCGTCTGCAGGCCCACATCCAATCCTTGGGTTTCAAGCTGACGGTGGACGAGGCCTACGCGCCCTTCGCTTCAGACGGCTACCTGCCATGCACGGTGGAAGGCGAGGACTCGGGCGTGGACTTGCGCTGGGCGCGGGACGCCGCCCTGCCTGAAGCGGCGCAGGCGCTTGAAGCCCAACGGGGTGACCGCAAGGACCTGGCCCGGTTGAGCTGGGCCGGCGACCCGCGCGAAGAGATCAGCGCGCTGGTGATGGCGGCGGCCATGGCACAACTGGCTGAAGCGCTGCTGGTCGACCCCGACAAGGGCCTGGTGCTCGCACCAGAGGCCCTGTTGAAGAAGGCCAAGGTCCTGGTCGCCGACAGCTTCTGACGCTGTTCGGCTTCAGTCTTCGTCCAGCATGGGCCGGATCTGGTCGACGAAGTCGGCCAGGATGTGCTTGTGTGTGTCGAACTGGCCGCTGGTGGGCACGATGGCGATGCGCGTGGCACCGAAGGTGTCGGCCATGGCCTTGAACTGCGCCGCCACCTCGGTGTGTTGGCCCACCAGCGAGGCGGCCATCATGGCCTCGGGGTCACGGGCCATGGAGCGTTGCGGGTCACCGCCCCAGCCTCCTGTGGCCGCATGCTGGGCGAACTGTTCGAAGTAGCTTTGCGCCGTGGCCACGGCTTCTTCCCGCGTGCCTGCCGTGCTGGCAAAGCGGGCCAGGGTCAGCTGCGGCGCGGTGCCATTGCTGGCGTGCATGTAGGTGTCCACGGCGCGGCGCACGCGGTCGCGCGTGTGGGTGGCGGCGGCCACCAGGCCCCAGCCTTCACGGCCGGCGCGTTGCAGGCCGGCCTCGTCGTCGGCGGCCAGCCACACGGGGACCTGTTCTTGTGCCGGCCGCACCGACAGGCTCAGGCCCGCATCGGCATCGCGGCCGCGGGGGGGCTGGCCGGCCAGGAGGGCCAGCACCTGGTCCATGTGGTCATGCAGTTTGGTGCGGGCTGAAGCGCGGTCCAGCCCGAAGGCGGTGAGGGTCTTGCTCAAGGCGCCACCACTGGCCACGCCCAGCTGAAAGCGCCCTTTGGACATCAGGTCCAGTGTGGCGATGTGCGTGGCCAGCAGCAGCGGGTCATGCAGGCCAGGCATCAACATCAGCGAGCCCACACGCGACTTGTTGGTCACGGCGGCCAGCTGGCCCAGCAAGGCCAGGGCACCGCCTTGCGGCCATTGCCCATCGAAGTGGTGCTCGGCCAGCCAGATGTCGTCGTAGCCCATGCGCTCGGCTTCGCGCACCAGCACGAACTGGCGGATGATCGCCCGGCCGGCTTCGTTGGACGGGTTCTCGCTGAGGCAGAGGTAGCCAAGCTTGGGGGCGGTCATGCAGGTTCCAGTTCGGCAGTGGGGATGAGTTCAACCGGGTCGAGCGCGCGGAACATGGCGCAGCGGGCGAAGACGGGCAAGGTGGGCTGCAGGCCCTTGTGCTGGCAGAACTTGGCCACCAGCTTGCTCAGGCCCTTGATGTCGCGGCCACTGGCCTGCGGGTAAAGCAGGGCCAGCTGGGTCACCAGCTCATCGCTGAGCTTCAAGCCAAACTGTTCGCGCATCACGCGCCAGATGCGCTCGCGTGCGGCCTGGTCCGGGGCGTGGTAGCGGATCAGCGCGATGCAGCGCGACACGATGGCCTCGTCGATGTCGTCGATGCGGTTGGTGGTCAAAAACAGCAGGCCGTCGAAGTACTCCAGCACACGCAGGAACACGCCCACCACGGCGTTGGCCGTCATGTCGTCGCTGCGGGCGCGGATGTAGACGTCGGCCTCGTCGATCAGCATCACCGCACCCCAGCGTTGCGCGCGGGTCAGCGCTTCCTTCAGCGACGACTCCATGGCCGCCACGCTCAGGCCCAGCTGGCCCGAGTGCACACGGTAGAGCGGCCGTCCGGTCACCTCGGCATAGACCTCGGCGGTGAGCGTCTTGCCCACGCCAGGAGGGCCTGCGCACAGCACGGTGGTGCCGCCGCCCTTGCCGGCCACCACGTCGTCTTGCAGGACGTCCATCTCGGCGGTGAGGATGTCGATCAGCTCGGTCTGCTCAGAAGGCAGCACCAGCTTGTGCTTGAGGCCCGGGTCGTAGACATACGGCGCGATGTCGTCGGCGTGCACCCACAAATGCTGGTGCAGCTCCAGGTGGAAGAGGAAGAGGTAGGCGTGCACGGGCAAGGCCTTGAACAGGCCCTTGGGCATGGCCGCATCCAGTGCTTTGCACTGCTCTTCGAAGTCGTAGTCGCTGCTCTTGGACGCGCGGCGCAGGTAGGGCGCCAGGATGTCGCCCGGCGACTCCAGGCCCACGCCGCGTGGCGGCAGCACGCCCTCGTCGTTCACCAGGCGGGCGGCGGCGCCACTGGTGCTGAGCACCACCTGGTCCTTGCGCGACCAGTCCACATCGCGGTGGGTGGCGGTGGGGTCTTCGGCAAGGAAGCCCATGCCCAGACCGGCGAACTGGTGGCCTTCCTGGCTGCGCCAGTTGAAGTAGCGCTCGACAGACGCATCGTAGGCCGCCAGCAGCTCGGGCGTTTCGCGCAGGAAGCCTTTGGCCGCCAGCAGCTCGGCGATGTTGGGGCTGTGCTGCAGGTCGCCTTCGGTGATGCGCAGGGTGTGCGAGACCAGGTTGGCGCGCGCATGGGCCTTGAGCTCCACCATGACCTTGCCCAACTCTTCAGATGAGCCCGGCACGTAGTCGATGCGGGTGGGCACCCAGGCCAGCGGCTTGCCGTCGGAGTTGGCGGCAAACAGCCAGCCGCGCGGCGTGAACTGGCTGCTGTCCATCAAGAGGCGGACCAGCTCCGGCAACACGGCCTCCAGGCCATTGGCCAGGGTCAGGCGTGGGGTGTCGCATCGGCGGGCGGCCACCAGGCCACGCAGCTGAGCGGCGCGGCCAGCCAGGGCGGCACCGGCCTGCTCGTAAAGCTCGGCCAGGAAGGTGAGCGCTTCCACGGGCAGGGCGTGAGAGCCCAGGGCCACGCGGTGGCCAAAGCGCAATTGCGACTGCAGCTGCGTGTGCAGGTCTTCCAGCTGGGGGAAATGCTCGGCCAGGGCCAGGACGTCGGGGCGGTCCAGGTGCAGCTTCATGCGGGCACCACCTGGCCTTGGCCGGCTTCGCGCTTGCCGATGAGGCAGGCGTTCACGCTCAGGGCAAAACTTTGCCAGATGGCAGCCAGGTCGCGCCGGATGGCCCGCAGGTAGTCGCCTTCAGGCTTGTGCTCGTACGGGAAGTTGGACAGCGCGCAAGAGCTGCGGTTGTAGATGACGACTTCGGCCAGCAGGTCGTCGGCCAGGCCCTGAAAGGGGGCCAGCACCTGAGGTGTCAAGGCGGCACGGCCTTGCTCCACGGCGTGGTGAGCGGTGTGCAGGGGCAGCGCCTGCAGGGTGTGCAAGGCGTCGGTGTACAGGGCCTCCAGCGCGTTGATCACGGCCTTTTGCGTCAGCTGGTCGGCGTCTTGCTGCGACAAGGCGGTGTGCACGTGCTCCCGGTAGCGGGTCAGGGCGTGGCTGCGCGCCTGCTGGACCCAGTCGGCAAAGACCTGGAGCTGGCGGTCGTTTTCGGCGTCCAGCTTGCCGTCGTTGGCCGCTTCGCTGGGGCGGGAAGCCGCCTGGCCCTGGCCCGGCACCAGCAGCTGGCGGCGCAAGCGCGCGGCCGCAGCCAGGGCGCCCTCCAGGTAGCCGCCGCCGCGTGCTGCGGTCTCGGTGCCACCCAGGTAGAGGCGGCCTTGCCAGTGGGCTTCGGCCAGCACGGGCAGGCCGTACTGCGGGTGGCCCACACCACCCATGTTCTCTTCTTCCACGTCCAACGGGCTGCAGGTGGTGTCTTCCAGAGACCAGTCCTGCCACAGGCGGCTCACCTGCAGGGATTCGTCTGCAGCGGCTTCGCCAAAGAGCTGCACGACCTGGCTCTCCAGCAGCATGTCGCGGCCACGCTCGAAGGCCGGGCGTTGTGATGCGCCCAAGGCCGCAAAGCCGGCCAGCACTGCACCCGGGTAGGCGCCAGGCGTGCCCTCATCCGGCCCGCCGGCGTCGAAGACCTCGGCCAGCATGGCCTGGGCGTGCGTCACCCAGGCGTTGCCCGTGTGGCCCTTGTCGTGCCAGAAAGCCCGCTTGTAGACGAAGGCGGCCTTGGCGGCCGTCGCCATCCAGGTGGGCGTGTCGCGCAAGGCGGTGCGCAGCACGGCGGGCAGCTCGGGGTCGAAGCGCACGGTGGCGTCCACCACGCGGGGCGGCAGGGCCAGCACCACCTTGCGCGCCTGCACGGTGACCAGTTGATCGCCGTGCTGCATCAGCAGGCTGACGTGGTCACCATGGTCCATCAAGGTCACCAGCCGGTGGTTCAGGCTCAGGCGAGCCCCGGGCAGTTGCCGGGCCAGGGCATCGATGATGGTGCCCACGCCACCCACCACGCGGTGGGCACCGCCATGCACGGCCCCCGGCGTGGCTGGCGTGCTGCCATCGGCAGCGGGGCGCATCTGCGGTGTCAGCGCCACGGCTTGCGGCGGCTGGCCAGGGTCGTGCAGGTGCATCACCCGGCCGTCGTCCAGCTGGGGCAGGGCTTGCAGGCCCAGGTCGGCCACCAGGCGGGTGACCATCGCCTGGTTGTCGGGCCAGAACCAGGTGGCGCCCAGGTCGACCGGGGTGCCATCGGGCGCGGTGGCCGTGAGGGCGCGGCCCCCCAGGCGTTCGCGTGCTTCAAACAGCTGCCAGTTCTGCTTGCGGCTGGCTTGGAGGCTGTGCGCCAACGCCAGACCACACAAACCGCCGCCGACGATGGCCACATCCAGCATGGTTGCCCTCACAAGTCTTCGAAACACACCTGTTCACTGCGAGACTTGTGCCAGGTCAAAGCAGCCCTGTTTGCCTGGGCCGGCAGGGCTTGAGGCCTGGCGAACGCGTCGCAAGGCGAACAAACCTGCCATGTGGGTGTCGCTGCGTGTGAGGAAACCGCCAAAGCGCAGCCAAAGCGATGGCTGACCGCCGCGCTCAGCTGTGCCAGGCGCTCGCCACCAGCTGGCTGAAGTGAACCGCATCGTGGCCGAGCACCTGGCGGAAGGGCTGGGGGTCGGCCACATTGTCCTGGGCCAGCATGGCCAGGGTCTCGCTGCACCAGGGCATGGCGGGGATGAGGTCGCCAATGCGGGCGCTCAAGGTGGTCAGCGGGCCGGGCAGGGGCAGCACCCAGGCGCGCGGGCCCTTCATCTGCTCGCGCAGGCTGGCCACCAGGGCGGCCATGGTCAGGGCCTGCGGGCCCACAGCATGCAGCACCGGGCCGGGCAGGGCGCCACGCACCAGCTTGCCCACGGCCTCGGCCAGGTCGCCCACGGCCACGGGCTGCACCTGGGCGCGCATCATGGGGCCGGGCAGGCAGAGCAAAGGTGTGCGCGCCAGGGTCATGAAGAGCTGGCTGCTGGCCCCGCCCGTGCCATAGACCACGCTGGGCCGCACGACGGCGGCCTGCAGCCGGCCTTGCTCGGCCAGGGCCAACAGGTGGGTGTCGGCCGCGAGCTTGGTGCGCGCGTAAACGGTGTTGCTGCCCACGATGCCCAGCGCCGAGATCTGGATGACGCGTGGCACGCCGGCTTGCGCGCAGGCGTCGAACAAGGCCTTGGGCGTGGCCTCGTGCGTGGGCTGGATGCGGCGCGAGGGCGTGTCGCGCAAGACGCCCACCGCGTTGATGACCACGTCCATGCCTTGCACGCGCGGCAGCCAGACGTCTGGGGTGGTGTCGACGTTGTAGTCCACGATGGGGCCGGTCGCGGGCTTGCCGCCATCGCCGCGGCCGGAGGTGGCCGCGACCACTTCATGGCCGGCCTGGGTCAGGGTCTGCGCCAGGCGTTGGCCGATGAAGCCGCTGGCGCCGCACAGCAGGATTTTCATGTTGCGTGGTGTGAATGGGTTCGGTTCATTGTGTGCCCAAAGCGACTGCGCGCCGGGCCAAACTGCGCCGATGTCGAGGCTTTGGCCTCGGTCGTCGTCCGCGGTCGGTGTCCGATGGCCTCAAGCGGTGAGCGCCAGCAGCACCGGCGTGCTCAGGGCCGACAGGCCCGTTGACATCACCAGGCTGGCGGCGACCGGGCCTTCCAGCGTCTTGAAGTGCCGCGACATCAGGTAGACGTTGGCGCCCACCGCGATGGAGCCCAACAGCACCACCGCGCGGGTCTCCATGCGGCCCAGCCCCAGTCCCCAGGCCAGGCCCCAGACCACCAGAGGCTGCACCACCAGCTTCATCCCGGTCATGGCCAGGCTGCTGCGCCAGTGCGCGCGGATGCCGTGCTCATTGAGGCCCAGCCCCAGGGTGAACAAGGCCAGTGGCGCGGCGACCTCGCCCACCCAGGTCAAGGGCAGGCGCAGGGCCTCAGGCAGCGTCCAGCCGCTCAGGCCCACGGCCGTGCCACTCAGGATGCCCACGATCAGCGGGTTGGTCAGCACGCTGCGCACCGTGGCACCCAGGCCTTGCAGCGAGAGGCTGCCGTGCCGTGCCCATTCGACGCTCGCCGTCACCAGCGTCCACAGCGTGAGGGCGTTGAACACCAGCACCAGGGCCACCGTGGGCAGGGCCGCTTCACCCAGGGTGACCTTGGCCAGCGGGATGCCCAGCAGCGCGTTGTTGGAAAACACCCCGGCCAGGCCAAACAGCGATTGCGACACCCCGTCCATGCCAAAGGCCCGCCAGGCCAGCCAGCGGCCCAGGCCGAACACGATGAGGCAGCTGCCAAAGAAGGCGAGCAGCACGCGCCAGTCCACAGGCGGCAGGCGAGACAGCTCGCTCATCATCCGAAACAGCAGCGCGGGCAGGGCCACGCTGAACACCAGCTTGCCCAGCACCTCGCCGGCTTTCGCAGGCCAGCGGGGCCAGTGCGACAGGCCCCAGCCCAGGCCCACCAGCGCAAACAGCGGGGCACACAGGGCCAGGTAATGCAGCAGTGCGCTCAAAACAGCCTGTCCAGGATGCTCTTGCCCTTGTTGTCGCCCTTGTTGTCACCTTTGCCATCGGCCTTGTCGGCTTCGCGGCCGCCGCCCGACTGGAAGGGGGATTCGTCCACCTGAACAGGCTCTTCAACTTCAGAGGCAGCAGGGTCTGGCGGGATGGGGATCAGGCTGCGGTCGATGGGCTCTTCGCCCATGCCCAGCTCATGGATGAAGCCGCCATGCGCCCATTCGAGGTAGCGCCAGCCGGTCTCGGTGAGCAGCACGCCATCGGGCACAGGCAGCTCCTGCACGGGCTCTTTGGCCAGTGCCGTGGCCATGTACTGGATCCAGGCGGGCAGGGCCAGCGAGGCACCAGAGGCCTGAGAGCCCAGGCTGCGCGGCGTGTCATAGCCCAGCCAGACCACGGCCACCACATGCGGCTGAAAACCGGCAAACCAGGCGTCAAAGACGTCGTTGGTGGTGCCCGTCTTGCCGTACAGGTCGGGCCGCTTGAGCTGGCCTTGCGCGCGGGCCGCCGTGCCGCTGCGCGTCACCTCGTTGAGCAAGGTGCCGATCATGAAGGTGTTGCGCGCCGGGACCACGCGCTGGCTCTCGTCCATCGTGGCCTGGGGGGCTTCGAACACGGCCTTGCCATCGCCGTCCGAGATGCGCTGGATCAGCACCGGGCTCACCTTGAGGCCGCCGTTGGCGATGACCGCATAGGCCGTGGCCATCTGCATGGGCGTGGTGCTGCCCGCGCCCAAGGCCAGCGTGAGGTTGTCGGGGTGCTTGTCGACGTCGAAACCGAATTTGCCTGCCCATTCGCGCGCGGCCGGCGGGCCCAGCAGCTGCACCAGGCGGATGCTGACCAGGTTCTTGGACTTGGCCAGGCCAATGTGCAAGGGCACCGGCCCGTCCGCGCTGCCGTCCGCGTTGCCGGGGCTCCAGTCGCCGATGGTGATGGGCGCGTCATTGACCAGGGTCTCGGGCATGACGCCGTTTTCCATGGCGGCGCCATACAGGAAGGGCTTGAAGCTGGAGCCCGGCTGGCGCCAGCCCTGGGTCACGTGGTTGAACTGGTTGCGGCGGAAGTCGAAGCCACCCACCAGCGCGCGCACCTGGCCGTTGCGCGGGTCCAGCGCCACCAGGGCGCCTTCGGCTTCGGGCCACTGCGTGATCACCCAGTCGTTGCCTTGTTGCAGCACGCGCACCACGGCGCCGCGGCTGAGCCTGAGCTTCTCATTGGCCTTGGCCGACAGGCCGCTCTGCACCTGGCGCAGGCCCTTGCCCGTCACATCGATGACCTCGCCCGTGGCCAGCACCACCGTCACGGCGCGGGCACCGGCATGCGTCACGACGGCCACGTGCAACATGTCGTCGTCGGCATAGTCAGCCAGGCTCTGCGCCACGGCCGGGTCCTTGTTGTCGAGGTCGGCGTCCAGGTCTTCGCGGTCTTCGGGGCCGCGCCAGGACAGGCTCAACTCGCGGTCGATCAAGGTCTTGCGCAGGGCCTTCCAGGCGGCCTGCTGCTCGTTGGCGCGCAAGGTGGTCACCACCTTCATGCCGGTCGTGTAGGCGGCATCGCCGTACTGCGCAAAGACCTGCTGGCGGGCCAGTTCGGCCACGTACTCGGCGTGCACCTCGGCGTCGCCAGCGCCGCGCACAGTGAGCTTCTCTGCTTTGGCGGCCTCCAGGCCGGCCTCATCGATCACCCCTTGCGTCAGCATGCGGCCCAGCACCACGAGTTGGCGGGTGCGGGCGCGTTCAGGGTTCTTGACGGGGTTGGCGTAGGCGGGGTTTTGCGGCAGGCCGGCCAGCATGGCGCATTCGGCGGCAGACAGCTTGTCCAGCGGTTTGCCGAAGTAGGTCTGCGCGGCTTCGGCAAAGCCATAGGCGCGGTTGCCCAGGTAGATCTGGTTCATGTAGAGCGTGAGGATCTGGTCCTTGCTCAGCTCGCGTTCGATCTTGAGCGACAGCAGCGCCTCTTTGAGCTTGCGGCTGAGGGTGCGCTCACGCGTCAGGAAGAAGGTGCGTGCCACCTGCTGGGTGATGGTGGAGGCGCCCTGGCGGCGCCCGCCGGTGAGGTTGGACACCGCTGCCCGCATCACCCCGACCACGTCGATGCCCGGGTGCTCGTAAAAGCGTGCGTCCTCAACGGCCAGCAGGCTGTCGCGCATCAGCTTGGGGATTTGCTCAAAAGGCAGGTACTGTCGCCTTTCCTGGCCAAAGCCGCCAATCTCGACGCCATCCGAGGTGTACACCCGCAATGGCAGCTTGGGCTGGTAGTGCGCCAGGCCGCTGGTGTCGGGCAACTGGGGGACGAGCACGGCCAGGCTGATCCCCAGGCCCAGCAGGATGCTCAGGACCAGCCCGGCAAGAGCCCACAGGCCAATGCGCAGCCAGCGGGGCAGGCCACCTGCGGCGTCCTGGCTGAAATCGATGGGCGCCGGGGCGCCTTCGGGGGCGTCAGGCTGGGTGACGTCAAAAGGGGGCTGCTTGGACAAGGCGGCTCGCGGGGCTGACAGAGACCCTGCATTATCCGTGGGCCGCGTGGGTCGGCACTGTGGGTGGGCCGGTCAGCCGTTCACGTCACGGCGGGGCGCAGTTGCCCGCCTTCGAAGACCCGCATCTCACCTGGCTGATAGGGCACCCACGCTTCATTGCTGGTGAGGGGTTCGGTGGCGATGAGGGCCACGCAGTCTCCGGGCCTGGTGACCTCTGCAAAATCCATGGTGATGTCGGCGTCCTGCAACCGCGCCCGGGCAAAGGGGTGCTGGCGCAGCACGTGGTGCAACTTGGTGGTGGCATGCGACCACAGCGCATCGCCCTGGCTGAGCAGGAAGTTGAAGGTGCCGTGGCGGGCCACCTGGGGCACCAGCTCTTTCAAGGTGCGGGTGAGCTCGTCGGTGCTGGGCAAGCTGGCGTGGCTCTTGGCCATCTCCTGCATCAACCAGCAGAAGGCCCGTTCGCTGTCGGTGTCGCCCACCGGGCGGAAGGCGCCGTGCAGGCGAGGGTGGTAGCCCTTGAGGTCGCCGTTGTGGGCGAACACCCAGTGGCGGCCCCACAGCTCGCGCTGGAAGGGGTGGCAGTTCTCCAGCGCCACCCCGCCTTCGGTGGCCTTGCGGATGTGCGCTACCACGTGCGTGCTGCGGATGGGGTAGGACTGGACCAGGTCGGCCACCGGCGAGCGGTTGGCCGGTTGGGCGTCCACGAAGCAGCGCACGCCACGGCCTTCAAAGAAGGCGATGCCGAAGCCGTCGGCGTGTTCGCAGGCCCGCCGGGC
>CANBQJ010000100.1 GCA_947371645.1 Burkholderiales bacterium
CCGAAGAAAATCAGGTCGCCATCCTTGGCGCCCGTGCGCTTCAGGATCTCGGCCAGCGCGGCGTCGTGCAGGTTCTTCACGATGGGCGACTGCAGGCCCTCGCGGCCCTTGGCCACTTCGTTCACCTTGATCCAGGCCAGGCCCTTGGCGCCGTAGATCTTCACGAACTCGGTGTACGCATCGATCTCGCCGCGGCTGATGGCCGCGCCACCCGGCACGCACAGGGCCACCACGCGGCCGCCCTTGGTCGTGGCGGGTGTGGAGAACACCTTGAAGTCGACGTCGGCCATCACCTCGGTCAGCTCGGTGAACTGCAGCTTCACGCGCAGGTCGGGCTTGTCGGAGCCGTACAGGAACATGGCGTCCGAATACTTCATGACCGGGTAGACGCCCAGGTCCACGTTCAGCGCCTTCATGAAGACGTGGCGGATCATGCCTTCGAACATGTCACGGATTTCCTGCTCGGTCAGGAAGCTCGTTTCAATGTCGATCTGGGTGAATTCAGGCTGGCGGTCGGCGCGCAGGTCTTCGTCGCGGAAGCACTTGGTGATCTGGTAGTAGCGATCGAAGCCCGCCACCATCAGCAGCTGCTTGAACAGCTGGGGCGACTGGGGCAGCGCAAAGAAGGCGCCGTCGTGCACGCGTGAAGGCACCAGGTAGTCGCGGGCGCCTTCGGGCGTGCTCTTGGTCAGCATCGGCGTTTCGATGTCGACAAAGCCGTGCTCGTCCAAAAACTTGCGCGCTTCCATCGCCACGCGGTAGCGCAGCATCAGGTTCTTCTGCATGTAGGGGCGACGCAGGTCCAGCACGCGGTGCGTGAGGCGGGTCGTCTCCGACAGGTTCTCGTCGTCGATCTGGAAGGGCGGCGTCACCGAGGCGTTCAGCACCTCCAGCGAGTGCGCCAGGACCTCGATCTTGCCGCTGGTCAGGCCCGAGTTTTCAGTGCCGGCGGGGCGGGGGCGCACCAGGCCGGTGACCTTCAGGCAGAACTCGTTGCGCACGCCTTCGGCGATCTTGAAAGAGTCGGCACGGTCCGGGTCAAAGACCACCTGCACCAGGCCTTCGCGGTCGCGCATGTCGATGAAGATCACGCCGCCGTGGTCGCGGCGACGGTGGGCCCAGCCCATCAGCGTCACGGTCTGGCCCATCAGCGTTTCGCTGACCAGACCACAGTAAGTGGTACGCATTGTTCTTGTCTCCGGCAGAAAAATCGGGTGGGGCGCGGCGCGGGTCGCCATCAGGCCCCAAACCCGCCATTGTCGTTCAGGAATGGGTCGTCACGGCCGCCGGGGCTGGCGTGAGGTGAGGGGGCGGCGCCACCACGCCCATCGAGATGATGTATTTCAGCGCCTCGTCCACCGACATGTGCAGCTCCAGCACGTCTGCCTTGGGCACGATCAGCATGAAGCCCGAAGTGGGGTTGGGCGTGGTCGGCACGTAGAGCGTCAGCATGTCGCCGGCCAGCTGTTGCGCCACCTCGCCCGTGGGCTTGCCGGTGACGAAGGCGATCGTCCACGAACCGGCGCGCGGGTACTCCACCAGCACCGCCTGGCGAAAGGCCTGGCCGCTGCTGGAGAACAGCGTGTCCGACACCTGTTTGACCGAGGTGTAGATGCTCTTGACGATGGGGATGTTGGACATCACCCGGTTCGACTGGTTGAGGATCCACTGGCCGGCGATGTTGCTCACGGCCGCGCCGGTCAGCAGCAGCGCCGCGACCACCACCAGCACGCTCAGGCCCGGGATGGTACGCAACTGTTGCAGCCATTCGCGGGCGCTTTCGGGCAGCACGGTTTGCGCCGCGTGGATCAGCCACGCGAAGACGCCGTCCAGCGTGCCCACCACGTTGGTCAGCACCCAGATGGTGATGGCCAGGGGCAGCCACACCAGCAAGCCGGTCAGGATGTATTTTTTCACTGGGTGGGGCCTCAGTGGCAGGCGCAAGGGCCGCCACAGCCGGCCGCCGCCGAGGTGCCGCCGCCGTCAGACGACGAACTGCCGCCCCCGGATGAGGGTTCGGAGGCGGGCGCTGCGGTCGCGCCAGCAGCTGCGGCACCAGCGGCACCGGCACCGGCCACGGCGGGGGCATTGCTGCCCGAGCCCCCCTTGAAGTCGGTGGCATACCAGCCCGAGCCCTTGAGCTGGAAGCCGGCGGCGGTGATCTGCTTCTTGAAGCTGTCGGCCCCGCAGGACGGGCAGGTGGTCAGGACCGGGTCGGACATCTTCTGCAAGACGTCTTTGGCGTGGCCGCAGGCCTCGCAGCGGTAAGCGTAAATGGGCATGTGAAAAACCTCGGGAAATCCCGTGAAGTCACCATTCTAGAGGGAGGGCAGTCGTCAAGCGCCCAGCGTTGGTTTGTCCAGGTGGTGCTTGCGGCCGTGCACATCAGGCAGCAGCTGCGGCAGCAGCGAGCCCAGGGCCATGCCCGCCAGGGCCGCCAGCAGGCCGGCGAGCTGGCCTGGGAAGGCCTCGTTCCACTTGCCGTCGCCGAACACGCTGTTGGCCACGAAGGGCGCCCAGGTGCCGATGCCGGCCACAATGGACACAATGGCGCCCTGCGTCGTCGCGCGCTTCCAGTACAGCCCGAAGGTCAGCGGCACGAAGGCGCCGACCAGCGTCACCTGGTAGGCGGCCGACACCATGTCGTAGATGGGCGTGCCCTTCATCTTGACGGCATAGAGCAAGACCAGGCCCGTGAAGACCAGGATGGTGACGCGCAGCGACAGCAGCACCTGGCGGTCGCTCATGCCCGGCTTGAGGTTGCGCAGGATGTTTTCGACGAAGCTGGTGGACGGCGCCAGCAGCGTGGCCGAAGAAGTCGATTTGATGGCCGAAACCAGCGCGCCGAAGAAGAAGATCTGCGCCACCAGCGGCATGTGCGCCAGGATCAGCGTGGGCAGCACCTTTTGCGAGTCGCCGGCCAGCAGCGTCCTGGTCTGCTCCGGCATGATGAGCAGCGACGAGGCCACGATGAACATGGGCACGAAGGCGAAGGCCAGGTAGCTGAAGCCGCCGATCATCGCGCCGCGGCGTGCGGTCGGGGCGTCCTTGGCCGACATCACCCGCTGGAAGACGTCCTGCTGCGGGATCGAGCCCAGCATCATCGTGATGGCCGTGCCCACGAAGGCGATCCAGCTGTGGGCCGTGTGCTCGGCGGGCAGGATCTTGAACCAGTCGTTGGCCTGCGCCATCTCCAGCACCTTGCCCGCGCCGCCGGCCTGGTGGCCCGCCATCACCGCGATCAGCGACAGCCCCACGACCAGCACGATCATCTGGATGAAGTCCGTCCAGGCCACGGCCAGCATGCCGCCGATCAGCACGTAGACCAGGACCAGGCTGGTGCCGATGAACATGCCCCACTCCGGGCTGATCTGCTCGCCCGACAGCACCGAGAACACCAGGCCCAGCGCCGTGATCTGCGCCGCCACCCAGCCCAGGTAGCTCAGGATGATGACGATCGAGCAGAAGACTTCCACGCCCTTGCCGAAACGGCTGCGGTAGAAGTCGCCAATCGTCAGCAGGTCCATCTTGTAGAGCCGCGACGCGAAGAAGGCGCCGACCAGCACCAGGCACATCGACGCGCCAAACGGGTCTTCGATGACGGCGTTCAAGCCGCCTTGCACGAACTTGGCCGGGATGCCCATCACCGTCTCGGCGCCGAACCAGGTGGCGAAGGTGGTGGTGATGACCATGGCCAGCGGCAGGCTGCGGCCCGCCACGGCGAAGTCGGCGGTGTCCTTGATGCGGGTGCCGGCGTAGATGCCGATGCCCATGGTGCCAACCAGGTAGAGGATGACGAAGGCGAGCAGGGTGGTGTTCATGACGGGTGGCTCAACAACACAGGGGCTCGCGCCCGAGGCGCGCAGTTTATGACGCCCGGAGGCCTCATTTGCCCTGGCCGTCGCTCACCACACCCCCAGCTCGTGGAGTTTCACGGCCAGGTGCGCCGCCGAGACACCCAATGCAAAACCCAGGCCCAGCCACAAGATGCCCGACAAGGTGCGGTGGGTGCGCCGCTGCTCTTGCAGGATGGCGCGCAGGTCCTGGCGCAGGCCTTCGTCGCCGCGTTCGAGGTTGTGGTGGATCAGGCGGGGCAGCTCGGGCAGCAGGCGCGCGTAGCGCGGCGCTTCGCGCTTGATGCGCCGCCACAGGCCGCGCAGGCCCACCTGGTCGTGCATCCAGCTCTCCAGGAAGGGCTTGGCGGTGCTCCAGAGGTCGAGGTCCGGGTCCAGGTCGCGGCCCAGGCCTTCGACGTTCAGCAAGGTTTTTTGCAGCAGCACCAGCTGGGGCTGGATCTCGACGTTGAAGCGGCGCGAGATCTGGAAGAGGCGCATCAGCACCTGGCCCAGAGAGATCTCCTTGATCGGGCGGTCAAAGAAGGGCTCGCACACCGTGCGCACCGCGCCTTCCAGCTCGTCAACACGGGTGTTGGCCGGCACCCAGCCGCTTTCGATGTGCAGCTCGGCCACGCGCTTGTAGTCGCGGTGGAAAAACGCCACAAAGTTTTGCGCCAGGTAATCCTTGTCGACTTCTGTGAGCGTGCCGATGATGCCGAAATCGAGCGCGATGTAGCGCCCGAAGGTGGCCGCATCCAGGCTGACTTGGATGTTGCCCGGATGCATGTCGGCGTGGAAAAAGCCGTCGCGGAAGACCTGGGTGAAGAAGATGGTCACGCCGTCGCGCGCCAGCTTCTTGATGTCGACGCCGGCCTCTTCCAGGCGCTGGCGCTGGCTGATGGGCACGCCCTTCATGCGCTCCATCACCATCACCGTGGAGGTGATGTGGTCCCAGTACATCTCGGGCACCAGGCACAAGTCCAGACCCTGCATGTTGCGGCGCAGCTGGGCGGCGTTGGCGGCCTCGCGCACCAGGTCCAGCTCGTCGTGCAGGTACTTGTCGAACTCGGCCACCACCTCGCGGGGCTTGAGGCGCTTGCCGTCGGCCCACAGGCGCTCCACCCAGCCGGCCAGGCTGCGCATCAGGGCCAGGTCGTCGTCGATGACGGCCAGCATGCCGGGGCGCAGCACCTTCACGGCCACTTCCTTGCCGTTGTGCAGCACGCCAAAGTGCACCTGGGCCACGGAGGCGCTGGCCACGGGCTCGATGTCGAACTGCCTGAAGACGGCGGCGATCGGCTTGCCCAGCGCCTTTTCCACCAGTTTCACGGCGACTTCGCCGGGGAAGGGCGGCACGCGGTCTTGCAGCCGGGCGAGTTCATCGGCCACATCAGGCGGGAGCAGGTCGCGCCGGGTGGACAGCATCTGCCCGAACTTGATGAAGATGGGCCCCAGGCGCTCCAGGGCCTGGCGCAGGCGTTGCCCTCGGGGGGCGTTGAGCGGCCGGCCCCAGGAGATGACGCGCGCCAGCGCGCTCAAGCGGCGGCTGCGCAGGCTGTCCAGCAAGAGCCCGTCCAGGCCGTAGCGCAGGACGATCCAGCCGATGAAAAAGGGGCGCAGGTAGGCGCGCATGGCCTGCCGGGGGCTCAGGAACGGGAGGTCGTGGCGTCGCCCGGCTTGCCCTGGCTGCCGGGGCGCCAGCGCATCAGGGCATCGCGGATGCGCGCACCGGCCACACGCAGCGCTTCAGCGGGCGTGCCGCCCAGCCAGCGGGCGACGTCGTCCTGCACGTCCCAGCGCAGGTTTTTCATCAGCCAGGCCGCGACTTCCGCCAGCGCCACATCGCCTTCGATCTTCACGTCAGGGCGCTGGCCCTTCAGGGCTCGGCCGGCCAGGGTGACGGGGTCGTCGATCTGCAGCGACAGCGTCAGGCCCTGGCCTTCCTCGTGCCCGGCAGAGGCCGGCACCCATTCCAGCAGGCCCGCCGGGGTGATCACGAAACGCCAGGCGCCCGAAGCCCACTGGCTCAGGGGCAGGAAGGCAGCCAGCGGCGCCGGCAGCCTGGACAGGGCAGGGGCCTCCCACCGCAGGTCGATGAACTTGCCGGCATGCGCCTGCAGTTTGGCGCTGGCGACCGGCTCGGACGACAACACGTGGTTGAGCAGCAGCAGCGTGCGGGGGGCCGCGAAATCGGCCAGCCAGTTCAGGGGGTGGGGTGCCATGGCCTGATTGTAGGTGGGCGCCGACACGCGCGGCCCGGTCCCGGGGGCCGTCACGGCCCTGCCTCGGAACGCGGGGGTTTTTAGGCCACAATGTTTCTGCTCATCCCGCAACGCGGGCTTTTTTGTCTTTCCAGAACTCCCGCGAAGGCCGCAAGGCTCAAAGCCACTGGCGGATTGCGCCCCGCCTGGCGCAGTGCGAACCATTGGTGCACATGTTCAACAACCGAAACTACAACCGAACGTTCTTTAACGCACCGCAGTCGGTGACGTCGTTCGTGGCGGCCTTTCTGGAGCCCGCCATCACCGTGGCCTCCTTGCTGGGGGCCATGAGCTACTACGAAGAACCGGTGCAGCGTGCCGTCATGGCCCTGTGCCTGCTGGTGTTCGCGCTGACCTTCCCCGGGCGCAACCGCTTCACGGATTCCCGCCTGGAAGCGCTGGTCGACATCGGTACCTCCTGGTTCTCCATGCTGGCCATCCTGTGGCTGTGCGGCTACGCCACCAACAGCCTGGTCTTCTTTGATTTTCAGGTGATGGTGTCCTGGGCCCTGCTCACACCGGCCTACCAATGGGCGGCCGTGCTGCTGGGCAAGGAGCTGCTGCGCTGGCGCAGCACCCAGCCCAATGCCCGCCGCCGCGCCATCGTGGTGGGGGCGGGCCCGCTGGGCGGCAAGGTGGCCCGGGCCCTGCAGGGGCACCCGGACCAGGGCACCGAGTTCGTCGGCTATTTCGATGACCGCACCGACAGCCGCGTGCTGCCCGAAGCGGTGAGCATGCGTCTGGGCGGCCTGCGCGACGTCGCCAACTACGTCTACGCCCACGGTATCCACGAGGTCTACATCACCCTGCCACTGGGCTCGCAGCCCCGCATCGTCGAGCTGCTGGAAGCCGTGCAGGGCACCACCGCATCGCTGTATTTCGTGCCCGATGTCTTCGGCATCAGCATCATCCAGGGCCGATTGCAGGACATGAACGGCGTGCCGGTGGTGGGCATCTGCGAAACGCCTTTCACCGGCACCAACGAGTTGGTCAAGCGGGCATCGGACGTCGTGCTGGCCAGCCTCATCCTGGTGCTGATTTCGCCCCTGCTGCTGCTGGTGGCGCTGGGGGTCAAGCTCACGTCGCGCGGGCCGGTGATCTTCAGGCAAAGGCGCAATGGCCTGGACGGCGAAGAGATCGTCGTCTACAAGTTCAGGTCGATGCGCACGCAAGACAACGGGGCGGTGGTCAAGCAGGCCACCAAGGGCGACCCCCGCATCACGCCGTTTGGCGCCTTCATCCGCAAGACCTCGCTGGACGAACTGCCGCAGTTCATCAACGTGTTGCAGGGCCGCATGAGCATCGTGGGGCCGCGCCCGCACGCCGTGGCCCACAACGAGGAATACCGCCGCCTGATCAAGGCCTACATGGTGCGCCACAAGGTGCGCCCCGGCATCACGGGTTGGGCCCAGGTCAATGGCTACCGCGGAGAAACTGAGACCATCGAGAAGATGCAGGCGCGGGTGGAGTACGACCTGGAGTATTTGCGCAACTGGTCGTTGAGCCTGGATCTGCAAATCATCGTCCGCACCATCCGGGTGATGGTGTTTGACCGGAATGCCTACTAAATGAAGGGGCTCGCGACATGAATGACCTTTTGACCAAGCCCCGCCACATCGGCCTGTTGTTGGCTGTCGGGGCCGTGCTGACGAGCGGCGCGGCCTGGGCCGGTGACGACACCACTCCCCTGTTCCTGACCGCGTCCGAGACCCTGATGCGGGACTCGAACTTTTCGCGCACGGACGTGCCTCAGCCCGAGACCATCTCATCGACCGCATTGCAAGTCGGGGTGAACAAGGACTATGGCCGTCAGAACTACCGCTTGAATGCGCAGGTCTCTGCCAACCGCTATGCGCACTACAAGGAACTGCTGAACAACCAGTCCGATTTGATCAATGGCGGCTTTCGCACCGATTTCCTGCGCAATTGGCAGTTGAATCTCGGGGGCTCAGACAACCGGTCACTGAACCCGATCAAGGACAACTTGTATGGCGATCGGGTGATCAAGAACATCCGCAAATACCGCGATGGCAATGGCTCGCTGCGCTATGGCCTGGACGGCGACTGGTCTGTCACGGCCAACATCGACCGCAACCATGTGGACTATTCCGAGCCGACCTATTTCTTTCAGAATGCACGGCAGAAGACGCGTGGTCTGAAGGTCGACTACTACGCAACCGATGCCTTGAGCTATGGGGTAGGTTGGCGGTACGTGAACACCTACTACCCTGTCAATCGCGACAACCTGTCCATCTCTGACCGCAACCTGGACCTGTCCACCAACTGGAAGGTGACGGGCTTGTCCAACTTGAGTGCCGTGTTGACGCGGCGCTCATCAGGCTATTCGACGGATGACACCAAGCGCAACAGGGGCTGGAATGGTTCGCTGAACTGGGGCTACACGCCACAGGGCATGCTGAACTATGCCCTTTCAGCCGGCAAGTCAACCGGTACCGACCGCCAGACCGACACGTTCAGCGATGCTGCTGGGGCCAAGAAGGTCAGCACCCTGAGCAACAGCACCAACTACCGGGCGCAGGCCAACGCACAACTCACGGCAAAGACCGTGTTTTCTTATTCGTATGGCCTGACCAAGACGACCTATGACTACAGCAACCTCGGGGCGGCCTCTTTCATCGACAGCAACGGCACCCTTCAGCAAATCATTTTCAATGACCGCTTGAACAACCGCAGCGTTTCACACGTGTCCACATTCAGCGTGCAGATCTCACCCATTCGGTCCGTGAGCACCCAGTGCAACCTGCAGCTCTACAGCCAGACGCGCGACCAAAACAACTTTCGCTACCAGGGTCGTGAGTTCGATTGCACGGCATCCTTCACCATCGACTGAGAGGCCTTGTCATGGCTTGCGTCTTGCTGACCGGTGGCACCGGCTACATCGGATCTCACACCTGGCTGGCCTTGCAGGCCGCAGGGCATGAGGTGATCTGCATCGACAGCCTGGTCAACAGCTCCGAACAGGTGCTGGAGCGGCTGGTGAAGCTGGGTGGCCGCCCCGTGAATTTCATCAAGGGCGACGTGCGTGATGCCGCGGCCCTGGATGCCTGCTTCGAGCTGGGCAAGACCCTGGGCGGCGTGGCGGCGGTGGTGCATTTCGCTGCACTCAAGTCCGTGGGTGAATCGGTGGCCCTGCCACTCGACTACTTCGAGAACAACATCGGCGGCCTGCTGTCGGTGTGCCAGGCCATGAAGCGCCACGGTGTGGTCAACCTGGTGTTCAGTTCGTCGGCCACGGTCTATGGCAAGCCCGATCGCCTGCCCATCACCGAAGACTCGGCCTTGCGCGTGACCAACCCCTACGGCCAGACCAAGCTGATGGGCGAAGAGATCCTGCGTGAACTGGAACGGTGTGACGCCAGCTGGCGCTTCGCCTGCCTGCGCTATTTCAACCCGGTGGGGGCGCATGCCAGCGGCCTGATCGGCGAAGACCCGCGCGGCATCCCCAACAACCTGATGCCTTATGTGGCGCAGGTGGCCATCGGCAAGCGCCAGCACCTCAATGTGTTTGGCAACGACTACGACACGCCCGATGGCACCGGTGTGCGCGACTACATCCACGTCTGCGACCTGGCCGAAGGCCATGTGGCGGCCTTG
Organism: Burkholderiales bacterium; assembly: GCA_947371645.1. Next base: position 9,713 of record CANBQJ010000100.1, read on the forward strand.
CGCTACCTCTTCGACGAGCAGCGCTCGCTGACCGTCAACCTGGGCACGGGTCAGGGCTACAGCGTGCTGGAGCTGGCGCAGGCCTACGGCAAGGCGGCCGACCGCGAGATCCCCATCGTGTTCGCACCGCGTCGCCCGGGTGACATCGACGCCTGTTACGCTGACCCCAGCCACGCGCTGGCCACCATGGGCTGGAAGGCCGCGCGGGGGCTGGACGACATGTGTGTCGACTCCTGGCGCTGGCAGTCGATGAACCCCAACGGTTTCGACGCCTGAGCCATCCCACTTATCAGCCCCTCAACAGTCCTGACGCCATGACGCAATCTGTTCTTCCCGTCATCATGGCCGGCGGCTCTGGCACCCGCCTGTGGCCCCTGTCCCGTGCCCTTTATCCCAAGCAGTTCCTGGTGTTGCAAGGCAACCAGTCGCTGTTCCAACAGGCGCATTTGCGGCTGCAGTCGCTGGCTGGCGATGGCTACGCCGTGGGTGCGCCCTGCGTGGTGGGCAATGAAGAGCACCGCTTCCTGGTGCTGGACCAGTTGCGTGAGCTCCGGGCCGACCTGTCCAGCCTCATGCTGGAGCCGGAGGGCCGCAACACCGCGCCAGCCGTGACCCTGGCCGCCTTGCAGGCCACAGCCCAGGGCGAAGACCCTATCCTTGTGGTGACCCCGGCCGACCAGACCGTGGTCGATGAAGCCGCCTTCACCGCCGCCGTGCGCAAGGCCATTGACGCCGCAGCGGGTGGCGACATCGTCATCCTGGGCATCACCCCCGTGGCGCCCGAGACCGGCTTTGGCTACATCCGCACCGCAGCGGCCGATGCCAGCGGCGTGCGCGCCGTGTCCGCCTTTGTGGAGAAGCCCAACCTGGACACCGCCAAGGCCTATGTGGCCGATGGCGGCTACTTCTGGAACAGCGGCATGTTCGTGATGCGGGCCTCGCGCTGGCTGGCGGCCCTGGGCCACTTCCGGCCCGACATCGCCCAGGCCACGCAGGCCTCGTTTGCCGTGCGCAGCACCGACGACAAGTTCGTGCGCCCGGGCAAAGCCGAGTTCGCAGCCGTGCCGTCTGAATCCGTGGACTACGCCGTGATGGAGCAGTGTCCCAGCAAGCCCGAAGCCGGATTCACCGTGCGCATGGTGCCGCTGGATGCCGGCTGGTCCGATCTGGGTGCGTGGGACGCCGTCTGGCAGGTCAGCCCGCACGACGGTGAAGGCAACGCCTCGCAGGGCGACGCCATCATCCAGAGCAGCCACAACACGTTGGTGCACGCGACGAGCCGCCTGGTGGCCGCCGTGGGCCTGGACAACGTGGTGGTGGTGGAGACGCCGGACGCCGTGCTGGTGGCCGACCGCAGCAAGAGCCAGGACGTGAAGAAGATCGTGGCCACGCTGGCGTCGCGTTCGCGCAGCGAAGGCACGCTGCACCGCCGGGTGCACCGTCCCTGGGGCTGGTATGACTCGATCGACATGGGGCCGCGTTTTCAGGTCAAGCGCATCATGGTCAAGCCCAAGGCTTCCTTGAGCCTGCAGATGCACCACCACCGCGCCGAGCACTGGATCGTGGTGAGTGGCACCGCCGAAGTCACCGTGGGCGACAAGGTGGTGCTGCTGTCGGAGAACCAGTCGACCTACATCCCGCTGGGCACGGTGCACCGGCTGATCAACCCGGGTGCCATCCCGCTGGAGATCATCGAGGTGCAGTCGGGCAGCTACCTGGGTGAGGACGACATCGTGCGCTTCCAGGACAACTACGGTCGGTCTTCTTGAGGCCTTGCCTCCTGCGCCCTCACAGGTGCAGGAGCAAATCCAGCGGCTGCTCAGCGATCACGTCGGCACCCCAGCTGGCGATCTCGCCGTTGTGCCCGATGTAGCCCCAGGCGGCCGCGGCACTGGGCATGTTCGCCGCCTGCGCGGCCTGAATGTCGCGCAGGTCATCGCCCACGTACAGGCAGCGGCCGGGCACGACGCCCAGTTCTTCGCAGGCCTTGAGCAAGGGAAGGGGGTGCGGCTTGGCATGCGCCGTGGTGTCGCCACTGATGACGGTGCCGGCGCGGCCCATCAGCCCCAGCCCGTCCATCACCGGCACGGTGAAACGGTGGGGCTTGTTGGTCACCACGCCCCATTTCAATCCACGCGACTCCAGCTGGTCGAGCAAGTCGGCCATGCCATCGAACAGCGCCGTGGTGTCGGCCAGGCAGCCCACGTAAGCCTCCAGGAAGGCCAGGCGCAAGGCTTCGTATTCGGCGTGGCCGGGATGGATGTCTAGCCCCACGCCGATCAGGCCGCGCGCACCAGCCGAGGCGTAAGGTCGCAGCGTGTCCAGCGGCAGGGGCGCCAGGCCACGGGCCACGCGGAGGTGGTTGAGCGCACCGCCCAGGTCGCCAGCGGTGTCGGCCAGGGTGCCGTCCAGGTCAAAGAGCACGGCTTGGGGCGCTTCGGCCCAGCGCAGGGTGGTGGCGCTCATGGGCGGCCTCAGGCCTGCAGCGGCTTGCGGCAGGCCACCAGGTAGTTCACGGTGGTGTCCTGGTTGAGGCTGTAGCGGCGGGTGAGTGGGTTGTAGGCCATGCCCTTGAACTCGACGTGGTTCAGGCCGGCATTGCGCACCCAGCGAGACAGCTCTGCCGGCTGGATGAACTTGGCGTATTCATGCGTGCCGCGCGGCAGCAGGTTCAGCACGTACTCGGCGCCCACGATGGCCATCAGGAAGGCCTTGGGGTTGCGGTTGAGCGTCGAGAAGAACACCCAGCCGCCGGGCTTGGCCATGTCGGCGCAGGCTTTGACGACCGACGAGGGGTCGGGCACGTGCTCCAGCATCTCCATGCAGGTGACGACGTCAAACTGGCCGGGCTGTTCGGCGGCGAGGGCCTCGGCTGCGATGCTGCGGTAGTCGATGTTGCTCAGGCCAGCTTCCATGGCGTGCAGCATGGCCACCTTCAAGGGCTTGTCCGCCAGGTCCACGCCTAGCACGTTGGCGCCACGGCGCGCCATCGATTCAGCCAGGATGCCGCCGCCGCAACCCACGTCCACCACGGTCTTGCCGTTGACGCCGGCCAGGCGGTCGATCCAGTCCAGGCGCAGGGGGTTGATCTCGTGCAGGGGGCGAAATTCGCTCTCCGGGTCCCACCACTTGTGGGCCAGGTCGCTGAATTTGGCGAGTTCTTGGGGGTCGGCGTTCGTCATGGCCGAGATGCTAAGGCATCTGCG
>CANBQJ010000101.1 GCA_947371645.1 Burkholderiales bacterium
TCCAGCCCGGCCTGGCCTGCGCAGGCCAGCAGCACCTCGCGGTCGTCCATGGCCAGGCTCTGGGTGTGGCAGGCCTTGAGCAACAGCTGCTTGAGCAGCAGCTGCTGGGCCGTGCCTTGCTGGCCGGCCCAGTGCAGCAGCCGGTGCGCGTGGAAGGTGTTGTAGATGCGGCCACGCCCATCGGGGTTGAACACAAAGCCCACCTCGGCGCCGCGCTGGCGGATGGTGTCGCGGATCTGGGCCTGCTGTTCGGGCGTGCTGCCGTACTTCTGCGTGAGGTGTTCGGTGATGTCCTGGCCGCCCGGGGGCATGTCGGGGTTCAGCTCAAACGGCAGGAAGGTGAGCGTGGCTGTCACCTCGCCGTTGAGCTCCTGCATGGCCTTCAGCAGGCCGTTCAGCCCGATGGCGCACCAGGGGCAGGAAACGTCGGAGATGAAGTCGATGTGGAGGGTGCTCATGTCGCGATCACCTCATCATTTGGCCAGCTCGGCCCGCATCGCTTCGATCACGCCCTGGTAACTGGGCTGGCCAAAGATGGCGCTGCCCGCCACGAAGGTGTCCACACCGGCGTCGGCCGCGCGGCGGATGTTGTCCACCTTGATGCCGCCGTCGATCTCCAGGCGGATGTCACGGCCGGAGGCGTCGATGATCTTGCGCACCTGTTCGGCCTTGCGCAGCGAGCTGTCGATGAAGCTCTGGCCGCCAAAGCCCGGGTTCACGCTCATCAGCAGCACCACGTCCACCTTGTCGATCACCCATTCCAGCACGTCGATGGGCATGGCGGGGTTGAACACCAGTCCGGCCTGGCAGCCTTCGGCCTTGATGAGTTGCAGGGTGCGGTCCACGTGCGCGCTGGCATCGGGGTGGAAGGTGATGATGTCGGCGCCCGCCTTGGCAAAGGCCAGGGCCAGGGCATCGACCGGCTGCACCATCAGGTGCACGTCGATCGGCACCTTGCTGCCGTCGGCCTTCACGCTGTGTTTGCGCAGGGCCTGGCAGATCATCGGCCCGAAGGTCAGGTTGGGCACGTAATGGTTGTCCATCACGTCGAAGTGGATCCAGTCGGCGCCGGCGTCGATCACGTCGCGCACTTCTTGCCCCAATTGGGCGAAGTCGGCAGACAGGAGACTGGGGGCGATGCGGAAGGTGCGGGCGGTGCTGGACATGGGCTTGCCTCGAGGCCGTTGAAGGATCAGCGATTGTAGAGATCTCGGGAAAACCGGCCTGCCAGAGCGGCTGGTCGCCAGGGATGCACACGAACACAGGCCCAATTTCACGCATCAATGGCCTGGGCGCGCCGGAACAATCTGGTTCTTGTGTTGCGACAAAGGGCGTTCACCATGCACGAAGAGAGCCTGGATCCAGAAGACTGGCCCAGCTTCCGTGCGCAGGCGCATCTCATGCTGGACGATGTCCTGGACCATGTGGCGCAGCTGCGTGACGGGCCCGTCTGGCAGCCGCCGCCCAGCGCTTCGCGCGAGGCACTCACCGAGCGCCTGCCCCGCCTGCCCATGCCGCTGGCGGCCGTGCACCAGACCTTCATGACGCACATCCTGCCCTATGGCGCGGGCAACGCGCACCCCGGCTTCATGGGCTGGGTACAGGGTGGCGGGACGCCGGTGGGCATGCTCGCAGAGATGCTGGCCGCTGGCCTGAACGCCAACCTGGGCGGCCGCCACCAGATGCCTGTTCACGTCGAGCGCCAGGTCACGGCCTGGACCCGCGAGCTCTTTGGCTTTCCGCCAGAAGCCTCCGGGTTGTTCGTCACCGGCACGTCGATGGCCAACCTGTTGGCCGTGCTCATTGCCCGTCGCGCCACCCTGGGCGAAGGCGTGCGCCAGGCGGGCCTGACGGGTGAGCATGGCCTGGTGGCCTACGCATCCAGTGCCAGCCACGGCTGTGTGGCCCAGGCCATGGACCTCAGCGGCCTGGGGCGCGGCGCCTTGCGCCTGATCCCGGTCAATGACCGCCACCAGATGGACCTGGCTTCGCTGCGCGCCGCCGTGGCGCAGGACCTTGCCTCTGGCCTGCGTCCTTTCGCCGTCATCGCCACGGCCGGCTCGGTGGACACGGGCGCGATCGATGAGCTCCAGGCCATTGCCGACATCGCCCAGGCCCATGGCCTGTGGATGCATGTGGACGGGGCATTCGGGGCGCTGGGCATGTTGTCGCCGCGCCTGGCGCCCCTGCTCGATGGGCTGCAGCGCGCGAACTCCATTGCATTCGACTTCCACAAATGGGGGCAGGTGCCTTACGACGCCGGCTTCCTGCTGGTGCGTGACGGGGCCATGCACCAGGCCACTTTTGCGGCGCCAGCGGCCTACCTGCGACGCGAAGCCCGCGGCCTGAGCGCCGATTCACCCTGGCCTTGTGACTTTGGCCCTGACCTGTCTCGGGGCTTTCGGGCGCTCAAGACCTGGTTCACGCTCAAGACCTATGGCGCCGACCGCCTGGGCCGCATGATCGCCCACACCTGCGATCTGGCCCGGCATCTGGCGGGTCGCATCGCTGACGAGCCCAGGCTGGAGTTGCTGGCACCGGTGGCGCTCAACATCGTGTGCTTTCGCTACCTGTGCGCCGATGCCGATGCCGACCGCATCAACGCCGACATCGTCGTGGCGGTGCAGGAGGCGGGCGTGTGCGCGCCGTCTTCCACGACGATCCAAGGCCGCTTTGCCATCCGTGCGGCCATCGTCAACCACCGCACCACGCGGCGCGATGTCGACGCGCTGGTCGACGAGGTGCTGGCCCACGGCGAACGCCTGTGCAGCGAGGTGGCCGCGTGAACTGGCAAGCCACCTTGCCGCCCACGGAAGCGCTGTTGCGCGCCGGGGGCGACGAGCGCTTGCACGTGAACGCCGACAGCGGCCTGGACAAATACGGTTGCCAGGCCCGGCCTGCGCCCGATTGCGCCGAGTTCGGCTCGTCGACGGCCACGTCGATCTCTGCCGCGGCCTGGGCGCAAGCCGATGCGCTGCGCCAGTGCCTGCTGCAGTTGCCGCCCGATGTGTCGGCCGAGCAGGCCTATGAACAAGGCCTGCGAGCGATCCACGACGAGTTGCTGGTCTTGTGTGGCTTGTCGGGCGAAATGGGCTTGTCGACGCTGTTTGCGGCGTCGGGCACGGACGTGCACCTGATCGCTTCGCGCCTGCTGGGGCATCGCGCACGCACCAGCCCACTGATCGTGATGATGGACGGTGCCGAGACGGGCAGCGGCGTGCAGCAGGCCTTGCATGCGCAACACTTTGCGCAGGCGTCTGCCTTGGGGCATCGACACCAGCGCGGCACGCCCCTGTGCTCAGCGGACGCCCAGGCACCTTCCGTGGTGCACGTGGCCGTTCGATTGGGCGATGGCCAGCCTCGGCCCCTGGCGCAGGTGCACCAGGAGGTGGAGGCGCTGGTGTCTGCCGCGGTGCACGCCGGCCGGCCTGTCTTGCTGGTGGCGCTGGATGTGTCCAAGACAGGCTTGCAGGTGCCGGCGCCGGGTTTCCTGTCCGCGCTCAAGCAGCGCTGGCCCACGCAAGTTGACGTGATGGTCGATGCCTGCCAGTTCCGCTTGGGGCTGAGCACCTTGAAAGCCTGTCTGGACCAAGGCTTCATGGTGGCCATGACGGGCTCGAAATTCCTCACAGGCCCATCGTTTTGTGGCGCGCTGTTCGTGCCGCAGTCTGTGCGCAGCCGTCTGGTCGATCACGCGCTGCCCGCAGGCCTGGGGGACTACTGCGTTGCCGCCGAATGGCCGGTCAGCTGGCCTGCACGCGCGCTGCTGCCCGCTCAGGCCAATTTCGGTTTGTTGATGCGCTGGCAGGCTTGCCTGGCCGAGCTGCGCGCCTTTCGGCGCGTGCCGCCAGCCCATGTGCGCCACTTCCTGAAGGTGTTTGCGCAGGCGGTCTCGCAGCGCTTGGCAGCCAGCGCGCTGCTCGAGCCACTGGGCGTGCCTGCGCTGGCGCGCTGGCATCAGGCCGACACCCGTGCCGATGACTGGGACGCCATCCAGACCATCTTCCCCTTTGTGCTGTACCGACGCACCGCCGATGGTGGCCGCGTCTTGCTGTCGGCCAGCGAGACGCAGGCGATCTACCAGGCTTTGCAGCAAGGCCCGGGCCTGCGGGTCCAACTGGGCCAGCCGGTGAGCTGTGGACAGCGCGGTCACACCGCCATGGCCGCCCTGCGCCTGTGCAGCAGCGCGCGGCTGGTGGTCGAGGCCACTTCGGGCCGAGGTGAGCGGGCGCAACAGGTCATCCAACGCGCCATGCAGGCGCTGGACCTGACCGAGCAGCTCATTGAGCAACATCATCCCTGCCCAGCGCTGGAGGTTCAACATGCGTCGCCACATCCCTAACGGCCAGGCCGCGCGCCTGGCGCAGGCCAGCTTGATTCCGCAACCCGTTGTAGACGGCGTGTTGCAGCTGTTCAATGCCGGCCAATGGGATGAGCTGGCCCGCACCGCCGATACCCTGACCCGGCGCCATCCGGGCAACCCGCTGGGCTGGCGGGCTCTGGGCAAGGCGCTGACCAAGCAGGGGCGCCATCCGCAAGCCATCCAGGCCTTGCAGCGGCTGCTCAAGTTGTGCCCGCAAGACGCCGGGGCCCACAACGACCTGGGTCTGGCCTGTCAGTTCAGTGGCCAGCTGGCGCAGGCAGAGGCGCACTTCCGCAAGGCGGTGAGCCTGGACGCTGCGTGTGTCGAGGCCCTGGGCAATCTGGCGGTGCTCCTGGGCGAGTCCGGTCGCCTGGAAGAGGCCCTGCCCTTGCACCAGCAGTGCCTGGCGCACAGGCCCCAGTCCCCGGTGGTGCACAACAATGTGGGCAGCACCCTTCAGCAATGCCATCGCCGCCAGGAGTCCTTGCCTCACTTCCAGGAAGCTGTGCGCCTGGCCCCGCAGTACACCGAGGCCTGGATGAACCTGGGTGCCGTGCTGTTCGACTTGCAACGCTGTGACGAAGCGCTGGTGGCTTACCGGCAAGCGCTGGCCCTCCAGCCGGATTCGGCGCCCATCCTCACGCGTTTGGGCAGCATCATGGCGCAGCTCAAGCAAGACACGGCCGCAGCGCGCGCGATGCTCGAGCGGGCTGTGGCGCTCGACCCGCGCAGCGCGGATGCCCTGCTTGCCCTCGGCAACGCCTTGCTGGGCACCGGACAGGCAGAACAGTGCGAGGCCGTTTTCCGCCAGGCGGTGGCCCTGCGTCCACTGGTCACGTGGCCAGCGTCCAGGCGCCCCGCCAACTTCTCCGTGCTGGTGCTGGACACCCCGTTGGCGGGCAGCACGCCGATTGACTATTTCATGTCGGGCGAAGGCTTCGACGTCCACATTTGTTGCGTGCTGCCGGGCCACCAGCACGACATGGACATGTTGCGCAGCCAGGCCGATGTGGTGTTCAACATCATTTCAGACGCCGACAACGGCGAGCGCCTGCTGCCCGAGGTGCGAACCCTCATGAACCAGCTGGGGCTGCCGGGGCTGAACCATCCGGACCTGGTCTGCGCCACCGACCGCGCCACCATTGCGGCGAAGAACCGGCATCTGCCACATTGCCGAGTGCCTCTGACGCTGCGCAAGACCGGGCGAGAGATGGCCGCGGCCATCGATGGCCCCGAGGTGCAGTCGATGACCTTGCCGGTGCTGGTGCGCCTGGCCGGCAACCACGGCGGTGACGAGCTGGAAAAGGCCGATGGCTGGGCGCAGGCGCATGCCTTTGCAGCAGCCCATCCGGACGAGATCGTCTACCTCACGGAGTTCGTCGACTTTCGATCGGCCGATGGGCAGTACCGCAAGTACCGCTTCATCAGCCTGGACGGTGAGATCTTCCCCTATCACCTCGCCATCCATGACGATTGGCTGGTGCACCACTTCCGCACCGACATGGCAGAGCAGGCCTGGAAGCGCGACGAAGAACTGGCCTTCTTGCAGCACCCCGAGCAGGTGTTTGGCGCCCAGGGCCTGGCGACGATCAAGGCCATCGCCGACGGCACCGGCCTGAACTACTGTGGCATCGACTGCGCGCTCGACCAGCAAGGGCAGGTGGTGATCTTCGAGGTCAACGCGACCATGCTGGTGCACGACGAGAAGGCCGAGCCCTTCCTGTACAAGAACCCACATGTGGCCCGCATCAAGGCGGCCTTCGGGCGGATGCTGGCCAGGCATGCACAAGGCGTGGCCAAAGGGCAGGCACATGGGCAGGCCACCCCGCAGGCGCGGCCCGAGGCCTTGAGCACTTGATCGCCTGAGGCCTCACTGGCCGGCGGTGCTTTGCGCGATCATCCAGGGCCAGTCGACCAGCTTGCGCTGGCGGGCCACGCAGGTGCGGGCCACGTTCGGGTCGCCGATGGATTTGTCCACCGCGTAGGCCGTCCATTCCACCCAGTTGGCGGTGAATTCGAGCGTGGAGTAGCCCTGCTGGTTGCTGTTGAAGTACTGGATGTGCGGGTTGAGGCCCTTCACTGCCGGAGAGGCCAGGCCCTGCATCAGCAGCGTGCGTTGCGCGGGCGTGAGTTTGGCGCCCAGCATCTCGCCCAGGTTCGATGAGGTCACCGCCGGGGTCATGAACTCCACACCGATCTGGTTGGCCACGTCCAGGTTGTTGACGTTGCCGAAGTTGTGGCGGATCTGGCTGGCGATGTAGGTGTGCAGGTCGCCGGTGGCCACCACGAAGTTCTTGACCTTGGCCTCTTTGAGCGCGCTGGTGAGGGCCTGGCGCTCGGCCTGGAAGCCGTCCCAGGCGTCGATGTCCAGCGGCGTGACCTGCGCGCCCAGGAAGGTGATGGCCAGGCGCGAGAACAGCGTCTGGTTGCCCATGAGCTTCCATTGCGCGCTGGATTGCGTGAGGCCTTCGCGCAGCCAGTTGAACTGCGTGGCGCCCAGCAGGGTCTGGGTGGATGCCGTGTAGGCGGTGCAACTGGTGGCGGGCAGGTAGCGCCCACCCCATTGCGCCTCGCCGCAGGCGTGGGCGCTGCGCCAGGTGCGGTTCTCGATCATGAACAGGTCGATGAAGCTGCCGAACTGGAAGCGGCGCCACGCCTTCAAGGCCTCGTGCGGGTGCGTGGCCTGGGCGTTGAAGGTGACGCGGGCCGGCACGTATTCAGACCAGGCGCGTTGCGAGTCCAGCTTGAGCTGCCTGAGCAGGGCCGGGCTGTTGCCGTAAGCCGGGTCGGTGGTGTAGGGGTGGTCGGGCGCGCCGAGTGTGTCGCGGGCGTAATCCCAGTAACAGTCGTTGGCGGTTTCGTGGTCGTCGGGCACGCAGATGAAGGTGTGGCGCTCCATCGCGGCCTGCAGGTTGGCATCGCTGCGGTAGCGCTGGTAGAGCGCGCGGTAGTCGCCCAGGTTCATGGCGACCACGCCGCCTGAGGGCAGGGTGAAGGCGCGGTCGGCAAAGGGCAGGCTCTGGAAGCGCGGGTCGCCAGCGGTCTCGTAGATGAAGTCGCCCAGGTGCAGCACGAAGTCGATGGCCTCGTCGCGGGCCAGGTGGGCCAGGGCGCCGTAGTAGCCGTTGGTGTAGTCCTGGCAGGTCAGCAGGCCCAGCTTGAGCTGCTGCAGGCCCGTGCCCGCGCTGCTCAGTGTGCGGCAGCGGCCGGTTCGGCTCACGGTGCCGTCGTAGATGAAGCGGTAGAAGTATGGGCCGCCGGCCAGGGTGGCGGGCAGCTGGCCGTCCAGGTCGATGCGCACGGTGTGGTCTCGCTGGTCGCGGGCCAGCCCGATCTCGTCAGGGCCCACCACCGCCTGCAGCAGCAGGGTCTGGAACTGCGCGTCCAGGGCCACCTGCAGGTAGAGCGCTTCGCCGGCCTTGAAGGCGCTGGGCGCGATGTGGGTCCACAGGATGACGCCGGTGAGGCTGGGGTCGGCAGACGACAGGGACAGGTCGAACACGCGGGCCGAATCGGTGCGCAGGCTGTGGGTGTCGATGGGCAAAGCCCCCGTGCCCCACGACTGCCAGGTGGCAGCCAGTGCAGGCGCGGCCCAGCTCAGACCCAGGCCACCCGTGGCCACGCCCAGCGCCGCGCCGATGCCACCCAGCAAACGGCGGCGTTGCCCGTCGGGGGCGGCTGGCTGTTCATGCGGCAGATGTTGGTCTGTGGGGCGTGTGGACATGGTCAGGCTCCTTCCAGTGGTGCCTGGCATTGTGGCCGTCGCGCGCGACAGCCCCATGACGCAGTCGGGCACCACACCCGGGACTTCCCCTCATGCCTAGAATGGGCCGCATGAGCCAAGCCCAATTCAGCGTCGCCGTGGTGCCGCAGTACATCGAAGACCAGAGCAACCCGGCGCGACACGAATACGTGTTCGCCTACACGGTGACCATCGTGAACTCCGGCGAGGTGACGGCTCAGCTGATCGCCCGGCAGTGGGTGATCACCGACGCCACCGGGCGGGTGGAAGAGGTGCGCGGCCTGGGTGTGGTGGGCAACCAGCCCCTGCTCAAGCCCGGTGAACGCTTCGAGTACACCAGCTGGACGCGCCTGGACACGCCCCACGGCCTGATGCAAGGCACCTTCTACTGCATGACCGAAGAGGCTCTGCTCTTTGAGGCCCCGGTGCCGCCCTTCACCCTGGCGCGCTCGCAGTCTTTGCATTAAGCGCTTTACACAAGCGGCCTACACTCAGCCGCTTTCAACAACCAGCCGAGGCCTGCAAGCCTGGGCAGGGACTGGATGAAGCAAGACTCGTGGACGTGGAGCCTGCGCCGCCAGACCTGGTGGCCCCGCCCGGGCAACGGGTTCGAATTGCTCAGCTGGCTGGACGCTGCCGACGGGCAAGCGCCGCTCGCCGAGCGCAATGTGTGGCTCATCCGCGTGCTGGACTGGGTGCGCCGCGGCGAGCCCGTCAGCGGCACGCAGGCCGTGTTGCGGCATGTCACCGAAGACCCTGCCCGCCTGGCCCGCATCCAGCACTGGCTGGCGGCCTTCTGGCGCGACATCGACGTGGCCGCCCTGCTGGCCGACCATGGCCTGGCCGACCGCGGCAGCCTGCGCAGCGAGTGGGCTGAGCGCCTGCGCCGCAAGTGCCTGCCCTTGTCGCCTGACAACGCCGACCTGGGTGCCTGGTTCGAGCTGCTGCTGCGTGCCCCCGAAGACAGCGACTGGCTGGCCGAGCTGGACGATGGCCTGCTCGATGGCCTGGGTGACCTGATGGTGTCCGCCTTGCCCGAGCCTCAGGCCTGGCGGGATCCCTTCTTCGATGCCATGGCTTTCCTGGGCTCTCAGGTGCGCTCTGCAGGCATGTCATCGGCTTTTCGCCTGCGGCTGGGCACGCGGCTGGACGCCGGTGAAGGCACGGTCCAGCCGGTGATGCTGCATGGGCAGCGGGCCTTCCGCGCCCTGGGTCAGGCGGTCGAGCAGCTGCACGAACTGGACCGTGCACGCCGTGAGGCCATGGCCCTCGCCGCCAATGCCGCCACAACAGCGGATGCGTCTGTCCTGTCTGAGGTGCGCGCGGCCGACCTGGCCTTGTTGCAGCAGTCTCAGTACCTGCGCGGCCTGCTGGACCAGTGCGTGCAGGCGGCCAGCGGGCTGCACGGCCACCTGGAGTCACACGGCATTTCGGTGGAGCTCGTCTTCCAGATCGACCAGCTTTGCCAGCGCTGCGCGCGCATCGAGCAGCTGCTGGACGTGGTGCTCGCCGAGCGGCCGGCGCCCGAAGTGCGCCGCCTGCTCTTGAGCCTCATGCGCGCCGGCCAGGCTCGCCGCAGCCTGCGCGCCTGGCTGGGCCAGCAGCACGCGTTGTTGGCCCGCAAGGTGACCGAGCGCAGCGCGGCCGTGGGCGAGCACTACATCACCCGCAACCACAGCGAGTACCGCGGCATGCTGGCCAGCGCCGCCGGTGGTGGCGCCGTGCTGGCGCTGACCACCTTCATGAAGTTCGCCGTGCTGGGCCTGGCCTGGTCGCCCTTCTGGCTGGGCATGGGCGCGGGCCTGAACTACGCCGCCAGCTTCGTGCTGGTGCAGCTGCTGCATTTCACCGTGGCGACCAAGCAGCCGGCCATGACGGCCCCGGCACTCAGCGCCCGCCTGGCCGAAGCCGGCACCCCGGAAGGCGAAGCCCGCTTTGTGGACGAGGTGGCCCACCTCATGCGCTCTCAGGTGGCGGGCATCCTGGGCAACCTGCTGGCCGTGGCGCCCCTGGTGGCAGCGGTGCAGGCCCTGGCCATCTGGTGGCGGGGCCAGCCGCTGGTCGGGCCCGCCGAAGCCCGCCACGTCATCGAGAACCTGACCCTGCTGGGCCCGACCCTGGCGTTTGCCGCCTTCACGGGTGTGCTGCTGTTTGCGTCGAGCATCCTGTCGGGCTGGGCGGAGAACTGGTTCGTCCTGCACCGCGTGGACAGCGCGCTGCGCTGGAACCCGCGCATCCAGGCCTGGTTGGGGCCGCAACGCGCGCAACGCTGGTCCGAATGGTGGCGCGCCAACGTGGCCGGCCTGGCGGCCAATGTGTCGCTGGGCCTGATGCTGGGTCTGGTGCCTGTGCTGGCGCACTTCATGGCGCTGCCGCTGGACGTGCGCCACGTCACCTTGTCGACCGGGCAGTGGGTGGCGGCGGTGATGGCGTTGGGGCAGGATGCGCTGCGCGAACCGGCCGTGTGGTGGTGCGCCCTGGCCCTGCCGCTCACCGGTGTGCTCAATGTGGGCGTGAGCTTCTGGCTGGCCTGGCGGCTGGCGGTGCGCGCACGGGGCTTGCGCTTCAAGGACCGCGCCCGCCTGGGGCGTGCGCTGGGCAGGCGCCTGCGTGAGCAGCCGGCCAGCTTCTTCTGGCCGCCGCGTGAGCCGGCCCTGGTTCAGGGCGGGGGCGAGAGCGGCTGAGCCTCGGGCCGGGCGGGTTCAGGCGCGAGCTCGTCTGCCGCCGCGTCCAGTTCGGCCAGCTCGCCGCCACGGCGGCCGGAAAACATCGTCCACCACATCACGAACACCAGGATGCTCACGGCCGCCAGGGCTTCCAGCACAATCAGCCACATGTTCGCGTTTTCCTTGATGAGCGTGCCGGCCTTTGGGCGCCGGCCGCAGGCCTGGTTCCAGGCCATTGTAGGCAGTCACCGCCACGTGCGGGCCCGGCTGCTGCCCGTCGCCACCGCCGTGCTGCTGTCGGCATGCGGTCACCTGCCCTGGATCGAGCGCCAGGGCCCGGGCGCCCCGGTGCGCAGTGCCCAGGCCCCTGTGGCCATGGCCACCCCCATTCCGCGCCCGGCGCCGGGGGTGTCGCTGCCTCAGCCCGACGGTGCGGGCGGCCTGTGGCGCCCCAAGGCCCACTGGGCGCCCGCGCAGTTCGATGAGCTGCCCGGCTGGCGCTCGGATCGCTTGGCCGACTGGTGGCCTGCGCTGTGGCTCAGCTGTGCGCGGCCCAACATGGGCTGGGTGTCTGTGTGCGCCGAGGTGCGCAAGCTGGGTGCCGCCTGGGCACAGGAGGTGGACGAAGACTGGGTGCGGCAGTGGGTGCAAAGCCAGCTGCAGCCCTGGCGCGTGACCCAGATCGACGGGGCGGCCGGCAACGGCCTGATGACGGGCTACTTCGAGCCGCTGCTGGAAGCCCGGCGCCAGCCCGATGCGCGTTTCCAGTACCCCTTGCACCGCGCCCCTGCCGACCTGGGCAGCCGCAAGCCCTACTTCAGCCGCGCCGAACTGGAGACCAGCATGGAGGGCCGTGGCGCCGTGGCCGGCCGCGAGCTGGTCTACCTGGCCGACCCGCTGGACGTGCTGATGATCCAGGTGCAGGGCTCGGGCCGGGTGCGCCTGCTCGATGAGCCTGCGGCCAATGGCCAGCCACGCGTGGTGCGCCTGGCCTTTGCGGGACACAACGACCAGCCCTATCAATCGGTGGCGCGCTGGCTGGTGGACCAGGGCGCGTTCACGCTGGACCAGGCCTCCTGGCCGGCCATCCGCAACTGGGCGCAACAAAACCCCGGCCGCATCGCCGAGATGATGCGGGCCAACCCGCGCGTGGTTTTCTTCAAGGAAGAGCCCCTGCCCGACCCGCAACTGGGGCCCAGCGGGGCGCAAGGCGTGCCGCTCACCCCAGGGCGCTCGATCGCGGTGGACCGCGACAGCATCCCCCTGGGCACCCCGGTCTGGCTGGACAGCACGGTGCCCCAGCCCTGGGTGCCGCCGGGCGCACCGGGCGCGCCAGCGGCCATGCTGCAACCGCTGCAGCGCCTGGTGATGGCGCAGGACACCGGTGGCGCCATCGTGGGCAGCGTGCGCGCCGACTTCTTCTGGGGCTGGGGTGACGAAGCCTTCACCCAGGCCGGACGCACCAAACAGAGCCTGGCCATGTGGGTGTTGTGGCCCAAGGTGGCCGCGCCATGAACGGGGTGTGAACCTGAACTGAGACCCGGCTGACGGTCACATTTCACGACTTGCGGCCACCACTTCGAATCAAACTCTCGTCACCTGTGACTGGAGTTGGCATGCAGTGGTTGGCACATTTTTTCGCCTGGGGCACCGACCCGGGCATGCTGCTGTATGGCGAATACGACCCCTGGCTGGTGCTGCTGTCGGTGGGCGTGGCCATGTTCTCGTCCACGGTGGGGCTGTATGCGGCCGGCCAGGCCCGTGACAGCGCTACGGCCTCGATGCGCCGCGTCATGCGCATGGCCGGCAGCGTGTCCCTGGCCTGCGGCGTGTGGGCCATGCACTTCGTGGGCATGCTGGCCTTCCGCCTGTGCACGCCCGTCGGTTTTGACGTCGGCCTGACGGTGCTGTCGGGCCTGCCAGCGCTGGGGGCCTCGTGGGTGGCGCTCAGCCTCTTGAGCCAGCAGCGCTTCCACCGCCCGCACATCGTGGCCGGTGGCGCGCTCATGGGCGCGGGCATCGGCGCCATGCACTACCTGGGCATGACGGCCATGCAGGTGACGGCCGCCTTGCGCTACGACC
>CANBQJ010000102.1 GCA_947371645.1 Burkholderiales bacterium
CTGCCGTTTTCGACCGACTGGTTCATGACCTGGCAGCCCAACATCCACGCCTCGCTGTTCCTCAACGTCCACGAGTACCTGAACAAGGCTTCGGAGATGGACGAGATCGACGTCGTCATCAAGGCCTACCAGCTCTACCTGGAGCAGACGCAGTCGCAAGGCCTGGAGCCGCTGTTGTCCGTCACCCGCGCCTGGCGCCTGGTGAAGTTCATCGACAACGGCATGCTGACCCTCACCCCCTGCTCACACTGCGGCGGCCACTTTGTGACCCACCCGCATGAGATCGCCCGTCACTTTGTCTGTGGCCTGTGCAACCCGCCCGCCCGCGCCGGCAAGGGCAAGAGCGCCGGTGCCCTGCACCTGCACTGACACCCACCGCCTCGGATTTCACGTTTGGCATCGGGGCACGCGCTGTCCCGCGCCCGTCGGTGGCATCGGCCCTCAAGTTCGGCCGCCGTACTGCCGATACACCTGACGAGCGGTTTGTTTTCGAATCGTTCTTGCTTGTCTCCTCCTGGCACTGACTTTGTGCTTTGTCGCGGACCCCTCACCGGGTCCGCCTTTTTTTGGTCGGCGCCACTGCGATGTGAAAAATGGCGTGGCCCTGTGGCGTTGTTCACGGCATCGCTTTGGTCGTGCTCGCCGAAGATGATCGCAAGGCCCAAGCCGCTTGGCGCCACCTCGACACACCCACTCTTCCTGAACCGGGCCCCCCAAACACCATGAACCTCGCCATCGGATACGTCGTTGCGCTCGGGTGCATCTTTGGCGCGTACATCCTCCACCACGGCAACATGGAGGTCATCATCGAGGCCCTGCCTCTGGAAATGATGGCCATCCTGGGCGGTGCGCTGGGCGCCTTCGTGGTGAACAACCAGACCAAGACGCTCAAGGCGGTGGCGGCCAGCCTGGGGCCCCTGGTCAAAGGCTCGAAGTACACCAAGGCTCGCTACATGGAAATGATGGCGATGATGTACGAGATCTTGCAGAAGGTCCGCAAGGAAGGCCTGATGTCCATTGAGAAGGACGTCGAAGACCCGCACAACTCGGCCCTCTTCCAGAAGTACCCGGTGATGGGCCACGACCACCACATCGTCGAGTTCATCACGGACTACCTTCGCATGATGGTCTCGGGCAACCTCAATGCCCACGAGATCGAAACGCTCATGGACAACGAGATCGACACCCACCACCACGAGGGGCACAACGCCTGCGCGGCCATGGCCCGCCTGGCCGGCGCCCTGCCCGCCTTCGGGATCGTGGCCGCCGTGCTGGGTGTGGTGAACACCATGGGCTCGGTGGGGCAACCCCCGGCCGTGCTGGGCGGCATGATCGGCTCCGCACTGGTGGGGACCTTCCTGGGCATCTTGCTGGCCTACGGTGTCGTGGAGCCACTGGCCGGCCTGATGGAGCAAAAGCTCGACGAAGGCACCAAGGAATTTCAAGTGGTGAAGACGGTGCTGCTGGCGTCCATGCAGGGCTATGCCCCGCAGGTGGCCATCGAGTTCGGCCGCAAGGTCCTGTACTCGACCGAGCGCCCCACCTTTGCCGAACTCGAAGCCCACGTGAAGAAGAAGTGAGGCCAGACCATGGCAGGCGATTCGAAGAAGGTTCAACCGATCATCATCAAGCGCATCAAGAAGGCCGGTCACTCGGCCCACGGTGGCGCCTGGAAGATCGCCTATGCCGACTTCGTGACGGCCATGATGGCCTTCTTCCTGCTGATGTGGCTGCTGGGCTCCACCACAGAGGGCGACAAGAAGGGCATCGCGGACTACTTCAACAGCCCGCTGAAGGTGTCCTTCTTTGGCGGCAGTGGCGCGGGTGACGCCAGCTCGGTGATCAAGGGCGGCGGCAACAACCTCACCGAATCGGTGGGGCAGGTCAAGAAGGGCAAGTCATCGGAAACGGCCGCGGAGAAGTCCCGCAAGAAGGCCATCCGGCAGGAGCAGGCACGGGCCGAACAGGAACGCCTGCGGGTGCTCAAGGCCAAGGTCGAAGAGGTGCTGGCCAACGACGACCGCCTGGCCAAGTACAAGACCCAGATCCGGCTGGACATGACGGCAGAAGGCCTGCGCATCCAGATCGTGGACGACCAGAACCGGGCCATGTTCAACAGCGGCTCGGCGGCGGTCAACAGCTACATGCAGGACATCCTGCGCTCCATCGGCCACGTGCTGGAAGAGGTGCCCAACCACCTCACCATCGAGGGCCACACGGACGCCAAACCCTTCGTCGGCGGTGAGCGCGGCTACAGCAACTGGGAGCTGTCTGCAGACCGGGCCAATGCCTCGCGGCGCGAGCTGGTGTCGGGTGGGCTGTCGGGCGAGAAGATCCTGCGGGTACAGGGGCTCTCATCCAGCGTCCCCTTCGAGAAAGACGACCCCTTGAGCCCCATGAACCGGCGCATCAGCATCATCGTGATGAACCGCGAAGCCGAGGACCGCTTCTTCCAGTCCGCCAACGCCGAACAGGTGCCCGCAGAAGGCGTCGAAAACGAAGAGCAGCCGGACATCAAACCCTCAAGGCCAGACGTGGTTGGCCGATAAGGCTCTAGCAAGGTCGGCACACCGCGACCTCCAGCCTTCCAAGCCGCCGCATGGCGAAACAAGGACCCGTCATGAGCAATCCTGCTGACCTGAAATTCCTGATCGTGGACGACTTCTCGACCATGCGCCGCATCGTCCGGGGCCTGCTCAAGGAGATCGGCTACAACAACGCCGAAGAGGCCGAAGACGGCGCTGTGGCGCTGAACATGCTCAAGGGCAGCAAGTTCGACTTCGTGGTCAGCGACATCAACATGCCCAACATGAACGGCTTCGAGCTGCTCAAGGCCATCAAGGCCGACGACAGCCTCAAGCACCTGCCTGTGCTGATGGTCACGGCCGAAGCCCGCAAGGAAGACATCGTGCTGGCCGCCCAGTCGGGCGCAGCCGGCTACATCGTGAAGCCTTTCACCAAGGCCACGCTGGAAGAGAAGGTTCAGAAAATCATGCAGAAACTGGCCGCCACGGCCTGATCAACTTGAAGGGAGAGGGCCATGGCCGTCGATTTGCCAGACAACATGCAGATGCAACAGGGGTCGCCAGAGATATTTCAGCAGCTGGGCACGCTCACCCGCCAGCTGCACGACACGCTCAACATGCTGGGCGTGCTGCCCGACCTCAAGAGCCATGTCGACAACCTGCCTGATGCCCGCAGCCGCCTGAACTACATCGCCACGAAGACGGCCGATGCCGCCGAGAAGGTGCTCAACCTGGTGGACACGGCCAAGGCCGACCAGGAGCACATCGCGGCCGAGACCCGCAAGCTGGCCGCCTTGATCACGGCCGACCCGGTGAAGGCCGTGGCCACCGGCGCGGTGTTCAACTTCGTGCAGGACGTGGAGAACACCACCCACCGCGTGGACGCCAACCTGACCGACATCATGATGGCCCAGGACTTCCACGACCTGACGGGCCAGGTGGTGGCCAAGGTCGTGCGCCTGGCCAATGACCTGGAATCGCAGCTGGTCAAGCTGCTGATGCAGGCGGCACCGCCCGAGCAAGCCCAAAAGCTGGAAGCGGCGCTGACCGCCCACCAGAACGAGCCGCGGCTGGAAGGCCCCGTCGTGAATGCAGAAGGCCGCACCGATGTGGTGGCCGACCAGGGCGAAGTGGACGACTTGCTGGCCAGCCTGGGCTTCTGACGCCACCTCCCTCACATCGCCCGACCACACATGGCCGGCACGGCATCACGCCGTGCCGGCCATCGCTTCTTTGACGGCCGCCACCTGACGGCGCGACACCACCAGCCATTCCAGCGTGGGCAGCACCTGCACCGCCCAGGTCTCGCCGCCATCGGCGTCGTCGGCGCGGCGCTCCAGGGCGCGCATCACGTGGCGCGCCACCAGCGCGTTGCGGTGCACACGGATGAAGCGATCGCCCACCCGCCCTTCCAGCTCGGTGAGCGATTCGTCGATCACGTGGCTGCCCAGCGCCGTGCGCAAGGTGACGTACTTCTGCTCGGCCTTGAAATACAGGATGCTGGACAGCGGGATGCGCTCGACCCGGCCCCGGTCCTGCACGATGAAGAGCTCTTCGCCCTCCAGGCTGGCGGGCAGCTCGGGCTGCGCGGGGGCCAGGGCCGCGCGCAGGGCGAGCACCCGCTGCAGCGAAGCCTGCAGGCGCTCCAGGCGCACGGGCTTGGTGAGGTAGTCCGCAGCGGCCAAATCGAACGCGCGCAAGGCGTGCTCGGCGTGCGCCGTCAGGAAGACCACCGAGGGCGGGCGGTGCAGGTCACGCAGCCGCGCGGCCAGCACCATGCCGTCCAGCCCGGGCATCTGGATGTCGAGCAAGACCAGGTCGGGGCTGCACCCGGTCGCGTCCTGCTCACGCAGCCACATCAGGGCCGCCACGGGCTCGCCGAACTCGCCCACCACTTCCGTGGGCGTTGCGGCCTGCTTGAGCAGGGACTGGATGCGCAGACGGGCCAGGGGCTCGTCGTCGATCACCACCACCTTCAAGGTGTCACTCATCGCAGCCTCTCCGGTGTCGCTGTGGCCAATGGGGACGATGGGGACGATGGGGACGTCCCACGCGGCAAGGGCACCACCACCTTCACCATGTACACCGCCGGCTGACCCGATGCACTGGCTGGTTGCAAACCGGCATCGAAATCGGCCTCCACGTCGTGCATGAGCTTGAGTCGCTGACGCACGTTGCGCAGGGCCATCCCGTGGCCCGGCAAGCCCCCTGCCCTCGCCTGGGCCGGCACGGAGTTGCTCACCATCAGCACCGCGCGGCCAGACTGCACCTTGGTGCGCACCACGATCCAGCCCCCCTCGGCAGAGACCTCCACGCCGTGGCGCACGGCGTTTTCCACCAGCGGCTGCAAGATCAGCGCGGGCACCCGGGCGGCACCGGCCTGCTCGTCGAGCTCCCAGCGCACCTGCACGCGCTCGCCAAAGCGCAGCTGTTCGATGCTGAGGTAGCGGCGGGCCAGGTCCACCTCTTCGTGCAAGGTGGCCGTGACGTGTGGCGCGGCCAGGGCCTGGCGAAAGAGTTCGGCCAGGTCTTCCAGCACCGACTCGGCCCGTTGCGGGTCCACCTGCACCAACGCGATCGCGGTGTTGAGCGTGTTGAACAAAAAGTGCGGACGGATGCGGGCCTGCAGCTCGGCCAGCCGCGCCGAGGCATGAGCCGGCAATTCACTGTGCGCACGCTGGCGCAACCAGGCCAGGCCCACCGCCGCCATGGCCGCACCCGTGAGCAGTGGCGGCACCCAGGGCCAACCCAGCACCATGGTGCTGCCCGTGAGCCAGGCGTTGAGGGCCTGGTCCTGCGCGGCACTGACCAGGCCGCAGGCGGCCCCCAGCCCCACGGCCCATGCCGCCTGCTGCCACTCCTTGCGGCCGCGCAGCCAGCCCTTGGCCGCACAGGCCACCACCAGCCACAGCAGGCTGGCCGGCAAGGTCAACAGGGTCGACTGGGCCCAGGCCTGCAGCGCCTGTCCCGGCGACGCGGCCACATGTGCCACGCCCAGGGCCACGACCAGCTGCACCCCCAGCACAACGCGCAACACCACCCCCACATGACAGACGTCAAAGGGAGATGGCGCCAGGGCCCGGCCCGCACGCAAGCCCGCGCCCTCCGTGGTGGGCGCGAACTGTGTCGACTGGGCCCAGGCAGGTTGCGTGGACGGGTTTTGAACAGGATCTTTAGAATCCATGGTTTGCACATTCTGCTTGAAGCGCCGCGCCGGCCTCCACCCTTGCCCCACTCCCCATGAGCACCAACCAACTCGACAAGAAGTCCCAGGCCTGGTCGGCCCTGTTTTCAGAGCCCATGAGCGAGCTCGTCAAGCGCTACACCGCCAGCGTCTTTTTCGACAAACGCCTGTGGGCCGCCGACATCCAGGGCTCACTGGCGCACGCCGAGATGCTGCAGGCGCAAGGCCTGATTTCGGGCCCAGACTTCGCCTCGATCGAGCAGGGCATGGCGCAGATCCGCAGCGAAATCGAGGCCGGCACCTTCGAGTGGAAGCTGGACCTCGAAGACGTGCACCTGAACATCGAGGCGCGCCTCACCCAGCTGGTGGGCGACGCCGGCAAGCGCCTGCACACCGGCCGCAGCCGCAACGACCAGGTGGCCACCGACGTGCGCCTGTGGCTGCGCGGTGAAATCGACGAAATCGGCGTCTTGCTGATCGCCCTGCAAAAAGCCCTGGTGGACGTGGCCGATCTCCATGCCGACGTCATCCTGCCCGGCTTCACCCACCTGCAGGTGGCGCAGCCCGTGAGCTTTGGCCACCACCTGCTGGCCTATGTGGAGATGTTTGCCCGTGACGCCGAGCGCATGGTGGACTTGCGCAAGCGCGTCAACCGCCTGCCGCTGGGCTCGGCCGCGCTGGCCGGCACCAGCTACCCGCTGGACCGCGAGCGCGTGGCCCGCACCCTGGGTTTCGAAGCGGTGAGCCAGAACAGCCTGGACGGCGTGTCCGACCGGGACTTCGCCATCGAGTTCACCGCCGCCGCCTCGCTGCTGATGGTGCACGTGTCGCGCCTGTCTGAAGAGCTGATCCTGTGGATGAGCCAGAGCTTCGGTTTCATCGACCTGGCCGACCGCTTCTGCACGGGCTCGTCGATCATGCCGCAGAAGAAAAACCCCGACGTGCCCGAACTGGCACGGGGCAAGACCGGTCGCGTGGTAGGCCACCTGATGGGCCTGATCACCCTGATGAAGGGCCAGCCGCTGGCCTACAACAAGGACAACCAGGAGGACAAGGAGCCCTTGTTCGACACGGTCGACACCTTGAAGGACACGCTGCGCATCTTCGCGGAGATGGCCGCCGGCATCACCGTCAAGCCCGAAGCCATGGAACGCGCTGCCAAAAAGGGCTACGCCACCGCCACCGACCTGGCCGACTACCTGGTCAAGAAGGGCCTGCCCTTCCGGGACGCCCACGAGGTGGTGGCCCATGCCGTGAAGGACGCGATTGCGGCTGGTGTGGACCTCTCCGAGCTGCCGCTGGCCACGCTGCAGACCTACAACCCCGCGATCGAGCAGGACGTGTTCGAGGTGCTGAGCCTGCGTGGCTCGCTCAACGCCCGTGACATCCTGGGCGGCACTGCGCCCAAGCAGGTGCGTGCCCAGGTGGCGCGCCACCGCGCCCGCCTGGCCTGACCATCGGGGCGCGCCAGACGCCTCAGCGCGCCAGGATGCGTCGCGCCGCCAGGAAGTTGAACGCCATGCCCACCAGGCTGCCCAGGGCCACACCCAGGCCCGGGTGGGCGTGCACCGCCGGCAGCGTGGCCACCGCCAGCGCATAGGTGCCGTAGTTCAGCGCGCCACCCAGGGCCATCGACGAGAAGTAGCTCAGGTATTCGCGCCACAGCGTCTGCCTGGGGGCCAGCACGCCTTCACGCTGGCGCTGGCGGTCGACCGAAAAGGTCACCGCTCGGTTGAACAGCCAGGTGAAGGTGGCCGCAGCCCAGAACGACAGCGCACGTCCACCGTAACGGCCCCACACCGGCTGGGCCCAGGCCAGCACGCCCAGGTCGACGCCCAGGGCCAGCACGCCGGACACGCCAAACCACAGCAGGGCCGCGTGCCGGCCGTACAGGCGCGCCCACAGCGAATGCTGGCGGGCTGAGGACGACGTCGAAGGGGGGACGCTCATGGGGCGCTGATTCTAGGCGCTGGCGCCGCAAGCCGGCCGAGCGCACAAGGCTTGCGCCAACGCAAGCCAGGAGAGGAGGCGGGGCCCTACCCTTCGCGGCCATGAACGCCACCACGAGCACCGCCCCAGAGCACACGGCCCACACCATGGGGGCGCCGGCCACGCCCGCTGCCGCACCTGCCGCCTGGCAAGGGCCTTGCACCCCAGGCCTGCCCTGGTCGGAGGCCCTGACCGTGGCCTTGCCCGCGATGGACGAGACCCACGAAGCGTTCGTGGCGTTGCTGGCCGCAGTCCAGACCGCGGGCGACGGCGACCTGGTGTCACGGTGGCATGAGTTGGTCGCGCACACCCGTGAACACTTTGCCCGAGAAGATGCCTGGATGGTCGCCACCGGCTTCGCCCCGGGCAGTTGCCACATGACCCAGCACCAGGTGGTTTTGCAGGTGCTGCAAGATGGCTTGCAGGCTGGCGAGGTCGGGCAACTGGCCCCCATCCGCCAGATGGCGCACGAGCTGACGCTGTGGTTCCCCCACCATGCCCAGAACATGGACGCCGGCCTGGCCCTCCACCTCAAGAGCGTGGGTTTCGACCCGGCCCAGGGCACGGCCTGACATTTCCCTCACCCAGGGGAATGCGGGTTGCCTCAGTGTTGCGATACGCTCGCAGGCACGGGGCTCCGGACGCCGCTTGGCGACCCAGCCTGCCCGTGCAGCCGCCGATGTTGGGCGGCAGCAGCCTTCTGCGCTGCGCTCCGTGCCATCCACCGACAACTCAGGACTCCCCATGCGTACCCTTTCGAACCTGGAAATCAGCAGCATCGCCGGCGGCACCTTCTGCCACCCCCATCCCGTGTGCACGCCCACCGTCAAGCTGGACGTCCTGGCTGCACTGCTGAGCTGCATCAAGCTCAGCGTGTCCATCGACGTGAGCGTCGGCACCTGCGCCCCCAAGCCCAAGCCCCCCGTGAAGACCTGTGGCGGCAGCACCAGCACCCCCGTGGACGAGCCCTACCTCGGCTGAGCCCCCAGCCAGGCCATTGCGGCCCAGGCAGAGGCCCCGCATTGCGGGGCCTTTTTCATGTCCGCCTCAGGTCTGCTGGCGCACGGCCATCGCGCGCAGACGCGGGAAAACCTCCTGTGCCCGGCGCGCCATCCACCCTGTTCAAGGGGGGTGCTATGGGCATTTTTGGGGGAAAGCACCCAGGCACTGCAAGCGAGGGGGCAAGGGGTCTATCGCTAAAGTTGTGACCGACGACACGGATAACGTGCCTCGTCACCCGAAACAACAGACACACCACCTGGAGCAGACACATGCGTACCCTGAACACCCAAGAACTGAGCGCCGTGACCGGTGCCGGCAAGGCCGCCCCCAGCCCCGCAGCCGTCATCGACGCCATCACCAAGGCCCTGGCTGCCAAGGGCATCACCGTGGCCCTGAGCGGCACCACGCTGACCATCACTTCGCCCCAAGGCACCAAGACCTTCACGCTGCCGGCCCAACTGGCCGCCAAGCTGGCCGCCCTGACTGGCGCCACCGCAGCCGCCTGATCAGGCACACGCATCCAGCCGACGGCCCTCACCGGGGAGGTCGGATGCCAAAAGCCGGCACCTGCCACAAGCAGGGCCGGCTTTTTGTTTGGGCTTCAGTTGGGGCTGGCTGCCAGGCGGGTGCGGATGGCCTGCTCGATGCCGGCGGCATCCAGGCCGCACAGGGCCAGCAGCTTGGCCGGGTCGCCGTGCTCGACGAACTCGTCAGGCAGGCCCAGCATCAGCAGGGGTTTGGCCAGGCCGGCCGCAGCCAGGGCCTCGGCCACGGCAGAACCCGCACCACCTTGCACGCAGCCCTCTTCGACCGTCACGATGAGGTCGTGGTCTGCGGCCAGTTGCTTGACCAGCGCCACGTCCAGCGGCTTGATGAAGCGCATGTTGGCCACGGTGGCGTCCAGGCTTTCAGCAGCCTGCAGCGCCGGGTAGAGCAAGGTGCCAAAGGCCAGGATGGCCACGCGGCCGCCTTGGCCTGCCGGCTTGGCCGTCGTGCGGCGCACTTCACCTTGCCCCCAGGGCAAGGTGTCGAGGTGGGTGGGCACGGCCACACCCGCACCGGTGCCACGCGGGTAGCGCACGGCCACGGGGTGGTTCTGGGCGTAAGCCGTGCTCAGGGCCTGGCGGGTCTCGGCTTCATCGGCCGGGGCGATCAGGCTCAGGTTGGGCACGCAGCGGCAAAAGGCGATGTCGAACGCACCCATGTGCGTGGCGCCGTCCGCACCCACGATGCCGGCACGGTCCAGCGCGAAGACCACAGGCAGGTTCTGGATGGCCACGTCGTGGATGAGCTGGTCGTAGGCGCGCTGCAGGAAGGTGGAGTAGATCGCCACCACCGGCTTCATGCCTTCGCAGGCCAGGCCGGCGGCAAAGGTCACGGCGTGCTGTTCGGCGATGCCCACGTCGAAATACCGGCCCGGGTATCGCTTGTGGAACTCGACCATGCCCGAGCCCTCGCGCATGGCCGGCGTGATGCCCACCAGGCGCGGGTCGGCAGCGGCCATGTCGCACAGCCACTGGCCAAAGATCTGCGTGAAGGAAGGCTTGCCACCCGGCTTGGGCGGCGGAAAGCCCAGTGCAGGGTCGAACTGGCCAGAGGCCGCGTGGTACTTCACGGGGTCGGCCTCGGCCAGCTTGTAGCCATAGCCCTTTTTGGTCACCACGTGCAGGAACTGCGGGCCGCCCAGGTCGCGCAGGTTCTCCAGCGTTGGGATGAGGCTGTCGAGGTCATGGCCGTCGATGGGGCCGACGTAGTTGAAGCCGAATTCTTCAAAGATGGTGGCGGGCACCACCATGCCCTTGGCATGCTCTTCCAGCTTCTTGGCCAGCTCGAACAGCGGCGGCGCGTTGCGCAGCACCTGCTTGGCGCTTTCACGCGCGGCCGTGTAGAAGCGGCCGGACATCAGCCGCGCCAGGTAGCGGTTGAGCGCCCCCACCGGTGGCGAGATCGACATGTCGTTGTCGTTGA
Organism: Burkholderiales bacterium; assembly: GCA_947371645.1. The sequence continues at coordinate 10,669 of CANBQJ010000102.1, forward strand.
GCACCACCAGCAGGTCGGGCATCTTGCCGGCGTGGGGCACGCCCGCATTGTTCAGGGCTTCAAAGGCCATGCCGGCGGTCATGGCGCCATCACCAATGATGGCCACGGCCTTGCGGGCCTCGCCACGCAGCTGTGCACCCAGGGCCATGCCCAGCGCCGCAGAGATCGATGTGGACGAGTGCGCGGTGCCGAAGGTGTCGTACTCGCTCTCGTCGCGGCGCGGGAAGCCGCTCATGCCACCGTACTGGCGCAGCGTGGGCATGCGGTCGCGTCGGCCGGTGAGGATCTTGTGCGGGTAGGTCTGGTGGCCCACGTCCCACACCAGGCGGTCGTGCGGGGTGTTGAAGACGTGGTGCAGGGCGATGGTGAGCTCCACCGTGCCCAGGTTGGACGACAGGTGGCCGCCCGTGCGGGACACGCTTTGCAGCAGGTGGTCACGCAACTCGCCGGCCAGCTGCTTGAGCTCGGTGCGAGACAGGTGCCGCATGTCCGCAGGCTTGTCGATCCTGGACAGCAGGGGGTGGCTCATGTGGGTCATCCTTGATGGATTTGTTCTTGGGACATGGGTTGCAGCTGGCGCTCAGTGGTCGCGGTGCACGATGCGGTCGGCCAGGGCCGACAGGGCCGCGGTGGCGCCCGCACTCAAACCGCTGCGGGACAGGGCCTCACCCGCCTGGCGCCTCAGGGCCTGCGCCTCGGCCCGCGCGCCGTCCAGGCCCAGCAGGCTCACATAGGTGGGCTTGTTGGCGTCCGCATCCTTGCCCGCGGTCTTGCCCAGGGTCTCGGCGCTTTCAGTGGCGTCCAGCACATCGTCCACGATCTGGAAGGCCAGGCCCATGGCATGGCCATAGGCCATCAAGGCCTGCCAGGCTGGCGTGCCACAGGCCACATTGCCGGCCGCAGCCCCCATCAGCACGCTGGCGCGCAGCAGGGCGCCTGTCTTGCGCTGGTGCATGTCGCGCAGCAGGGCTTCGTCCAGCCTCTGGCCCACGCTGGCCAGGTCGATGGCCTGGCCACCGGCCATGCCCGACTGCCCGGAGGCGCGTGCCAGCAGGCGCACCAGGCGGGCTTGCAAGGCGGGCGGCACGCCAGCGCCTTCGCCCACATCGGGCGTGAGCACTTCAAAGGCCAGGGCCTGCATGGCGTCGCCGGCCAGCATGGCCCGGGCTTCGCCAAACTGCACGTGCACGGTGGGCTTGCCACGCCGCAGCACGTCGTTGTCCATGCAGGGCATGTCGTCGTGGATCAATGAATAGGCGTGGATGAGCTCCACGGCGCAGGCGGCACGCAAGGTGGCCTCTTCACCCGCCGGGGTGGCCAGGGCACCGCAGGCTTCCGCCGCGCCCACGACCAGCAGTGCACGCAGGCGCTTGCCACCGTCCAGCACGCCGTAGCGCATGGCTTCGCCCAGGCCTGCCGGCGCGGCCGCGGGCACCCAGATGTCCAGGGCCGATTCCACCCGGGCCAGCACGCCTGCCGACCACTGTGCAAGGTCCAGCTGGCTCATGCCTGATCCCAGGGCTGCAATTGGCCGTCTTCCAGCAGTTTGACCTGGGCCTCCACGGCTTCCAGGCGGCTGCGGCAGAACTTCAGCAAGGTGGCGCCGCGCTGGTAGGCGGTGAGCAGTTGATCCAGGGGCAGGCTGCCTGCTTCCATGCGGGACACGAGTTGTTCCAGCTCGGCCAGGGCTTCTTCATAGCTGAGGTTCAGCTCGGGCGGTTCAGCCGGTGCAGCGGTGGTGGCCATGTTCTGGTGACGGGCGCGCGAAGCGCTCGAACGGTTTTCGGGGCAAACGCGTATTGTATTTCCGTGCGGGCACCACGGCCTGCCCCCTTGGCAGGGGGCCTCGCGCTCGGGTACTCACCCCGTACCAACCCCCGGGGTACAATCCCGGTCCCTTCCGGTGCCCCCTTCTCGCGTCCCGCCCAGCCGCGTGCACATTGCTGCGGGCACCGGTCCCCGATTGGTTTTTGGAGATCCTGGGGATCATGTCCGACCTGAGTCTTGCGCTCGCCCTCCCCC
>CANBQJ010000103.1 GCA_947371645.1 Burkholderiales bacterium
GAGGGCGATGCGCTGAGCAACGCCAACCAGGCAGATGCGGCCTATGCGCTTTATCAGGAGTCCATGGGCATCAGGGCGCGGCTGTGGGGGGCGCAGTCGGTGAGGTTGGCGCGGGAGCGATATCAGTTGGGGATTGGGTTGTGGTCAACGGGGCGTTTGGCTCAGGCCAGAAAGGAACTGTCTCAAGCAGAACAAGACATGTCGCAAGCCATGGGCTCAACCCACAGCAACACGCTGGTGATCGCCATGCAGCGCTCGCTCCTTGAGGTCCTGATCGACTTGAACCCCAGCAGTCTGAAGAAGCTTGAACACGCCGCGCAAGAGTTGATCAACAGGCACAACAACATCGACCCCAGAACCCACTACGACGCGGAGCACACGTGGGGAGAGGCATTGCTGTACTCGGGCGATCTGGATCGGGCGTATCCGCATCTCGTCCGCGCCTATGACCTGGGCCGCCAACTCAAAGACAGACTCTCGGATCGCGCAGTCCCGGAACTGGATCTTGCTTGGCATGCTCAATTGACCGGCCAATTCGACAGCGCGCGATCAACCTTGATGCAAGCCATTGAAAGAGTGGAACAAGCCCAAGGCTCGTCCAGTCCGGCGTTCAACGATTTGATTGAACGACTGGAAGGCTTGAATCTGGCTGAGGAAATGCCGCCCAACGCGGCCGCCACGTCGACCATCAAACCCATCATTGACCGCATCAGCCAGTCCGACCCTGCAGCCTTGATTGCGATTGGACAATTCGCCAAGGCCCAGCCCTTGATCAGAAGGCAAGTTGAATTGGTCGCGCAAAGGCCTGCATCGGAGCAATACCAATCAAGCCTGTATTCAGCCTACGATCAGATGGGTCGCTATCTGGCTGGCACAGGGCAATGTCAAGCTGCGGTGCCCTGGTTCACCCGATCACTGGAAACCCTGCGCAACGCTCACCCTGGCAATCCGTATTTGATGCTTGCCCATGCCCGACTCGGTCACTGCCTGCTGTCATCCGGGCGGCATGTGGAAGCGAGAATCCATTGGCAAGCTGCGAACAAGCGGGCGCAGTCAGAACCCAAGCTCAGCCCCGTCATGGTCAATGAAGTGACTCGGTTGAGAGAGACTCTGACCAACGCATCCCCTTGATGTAACGACCGGAGGAATGACTAAGGTCATCTGTTCATCCGTCGGCAAGTTGATGCTGAATCACGTTGCTGTAAGCAGGGCAAGTCGTGGTGACTGCCCAGCTGACCAGAAGGCCCTGTTGGGTCGTGGCATCTTCAAGGAGAACTCATGAAACACGCTAGTCGCTTTGCATCATTGGCCGTTTTGTTCAGCGTTGTGGCCGCAACCGCTTCCGCAGCGGATGCCCCTGCCGCCGTGCCGGCAACGCCAGTTGCCGTGAAGCAGTCCGCTTCAGCCGCCGCCACACCCAAGTCAACGGTGAAAGTGACCACCCCCACGGCAACGCCCGCCACGACCGTTGGCAGCAAAACCGGGGACAACCAATACCCGGGCGTGAGCATCGTGCCTCCCAAGCCCCCCAAGAAGGAAGCCCTCGACGCCGCCGCCCTGAAAGCCCAAGGCGCCGTCGCCAAGTGAGTGCTGGCTAAAAAAAGAGGAGGAGGCCTGCCTCAGGCCTTCGCCCCAAACTGGGCCTCGATCTTCGCCCGCAGGCGCGGCATCAGGCCCAGCCAGAACATCACCTCGGCCACGACGAACAACGGCCCCACGGCCAGGCTGGCCATGTCGTCGGCAAAGGCCGGCTTGCGGCCTTCAAACCAGTGCCCGGTGAACTGGATCACCCAGCCCACCACAAAGCCGCCTGCGCCCAGCGCCAGCCACAACGGCGTGCTTTGCTGCGCGGCCCACACGCCAAAGTGGTACACGCCCAGCAGCAGCAGGCCCATGACCACGCCCAAGCCCCAGTCCAGGGCCAGGTAGAAGGCGCCAAAGCCCAGCAAAAAGAGCACCGACACCGGCCAGCTGCCATCGCCCAGCGGCAGCGTGGCGCGCGACAGCAGCGTGGCCACCGCACACACGATCATCGGGATGCCCACCATGTGCGTGGCGATGTTGCGGCCGTCGCGGTGGTAGGCCGCGTAATGCACCAGGTGCTGTCTGAGGGTTTTCATGGTCTGCGCTCCTGCCTGCTGTGCAGTTCTCTCAAGTCCGCATCTTGTGGCGCCGCCCTGGCACCGTCTGTCAGGCACCTGACACTCTGACGCAACAGCACCCACAAGGCCATTGGGGGCTTCACCGCCAGGCTGGGGCATGATGCAGCTCATCCTCACTTGTCGTGAAGTGTCCATGCGCCGTCTTCCTCCTGCCAGCCGCTTCACGCCCACCCTGGCCGCCATGGTTATGGCTGCCGCCCTGGCGGGCCTGTCGGCCTCGGCACACGCCGAACCGGGCAAGCTGCTCAGTGGCCTGCCTTCGCTGAGCTACTCGGACAAGAACGCGCCGCTGCCAGCCAAAGCCGGCAAAGACGCTGGCAAGAGCGCTGGCAACAACGCGACCACCCCCGCCCACGCGGCGCCGGTCCGGGACAGCCTCACCCTCAGCGACGACCTGAGCAGCCTGCCGCCGCCCTCAGCTGGCCACGCAGGCCCCACGCCCCAGCCCGACCCCACCGACGCGCCCGGCAAACAACGCGGACGCCAGGCCGATGCCGGCAACGCCAGCCCCACCGGCCGCATCGCCCCCCGCGTGCTCGTCATCACCATGTTCGAGCCCGAAACCCAGATCTGGCTGGACCACATGGGCCCCTGGCGCCACACCCGCATCGCCGGGCTGTCCGCAGAATTTCCGCTCATCCACTGCAACCGCAACCAGGTCTGCGTGGTCACCACAGGCATGGGCCACAGCAACTCGGCCACGTCCACCATGGCGCTGGCCCTGTCCTCGCAACTGGACTTGCGCCTGAGCTACATCCTGGTCACCGGCATCGCCGCCATCAACCCGAAGGTGGGCACCCTGGGCTCGCCCGCCTGGGCCCGCTACCTGGTGGACTTCGGCTTGCAGTGGCAGCTGGATTCGCGCGAGGCGCCGGCCGGCTGGCCCACGGGCTACCTGGGCATCAACACCCGCCACCCCTCGGAAAAGCCCCCGCTGGACTACCACACCGAGGTCTACCAGCTCAACGAGAACCTGCTGCAAAAAGCGCTGGCCCTGTCGCGCGGCATCACCCTGGTCGACGAGCCCCGGGCCCGCGCCGCACGTGCCATCTACCCCGATGCGCCGGCCAACCAGCCGCCCCAGGTGCTGCAGTGCGACAGCGTGAGCAGTGACACCTGGTTTGCCGGCCCCTTGCTGGGCGAGCGCGCCACCGCCTGGGCCTCACTGCTCACCGATGGCCAGGCCACCTACTGCACCAACCAGCAGGAAGACAACGCCACGTTCGAGGCGCTGCAACGCGGCGCCCAGCTCAAGCGCCTGCGCCTGCCCCGCGTGATGATGCTGCGCGCCGGTTCCGACTTTGACCGCCCCCCACCCGGTGGCGATGCGGCCAGCAACCTGCTGGACTACACCACCCAGGGCGGGTTCGATCTGGCCCTGGAGAACCTCTACCGCGCCGCGCGCCCCGTGGTGCTGGACATCACCCGCCGCTGGCCCAAATGGCGCGACAACGGTCCGCCCAAAGACTGACCCCCGCAAGGCCACCATGCTGCCCACCGACCTGCGCCAGCGCATCCTGCAAGCCGCCTCTGCCATGGCTGCGGACGCGGCCCCGGACCAGCACGGCACCCGCTTCTGGACGGCCCGCGCGGTGCACGAAGCCAGCACCCAGCTCACCGTGCGTCAGGGCATCGTGCAGGCGCCCAGCCGGCACGTGGACGCCGGCCTCATGGTCAGCGTGGCGGCAGACACCCCCATGGGCACGGGCCTGGGCCATGCGGCCACCGCCAACCTGTCCCCCGAAGGCCTGCGCGAGGCTTTTGCACGCGCCCATGCACTGGCCTGCGCAGGCGCCGGCCACATGGCCTATGACGCAGCCTGGGCCCAACCACAGCGCGTACAGGGCCGGTACCAGAGCACCGTACAAGAACCGCTGCAAGGCTGGCCCCTGAGCGAGCAGATCGCCCTGCTGCAAGGCGTGAGCGCCGCCACCCACGTGGACAGCCGCATCGTGGACTGGCAGGCCAGCCTGTGGGCCGTGCAAACGGAACAACTGTTGATGGACAGCGCCGGCAGCGACGTGCACCAGCACTGGCAGCTGCTCACCCCCGCCATCCAGGCCACGGCCCATGTGGACGGCGTGACGCAGACGCGCTCATCGGCCGGGCAATACAACGGCTTTTGCCAGCAGGGCGGGCTGGAAGTGCTGTCGCGCAGCAACTTCGCGCAAGACGGCCCCCGCGTGGCCCGCGAGGCCATCGCCCTGGCGCAGGCCGGCGCCTGCCCCACCGGCCGCATGGACGTCATCCTCATGCCCGACCAGATGATGTTGCAGATCCACGAGTCCATCGGCCACCCGCTGGAGCTGGACCGCATCCTGGGCGACGAGCGCAACTTCGCCGGCACCAGCTTCGTCACGCCCGACATGTTCGGGCAGTACCAGTGGGGCAGCAGCTGCCTCAATGTGTCTCACGACCCTGGCCAGACGCACGAATTCGCCAGCTTCGCCTTCGACGACGAGGCGCAGCCCGCCACTCGCCAGCGCATCATCGAAGACGGTGTGCTGAAGCGGCCATTGGGCGGTGCGCTGTCGGTGAAGCGCGCGCAGGCCCTGGGCCACAGCCTGCAAGGCGTGGCCACCACGCGGGCCGCCAGCTGGAACCGCGCCCCCATCGACCGCATGAGCAACCTCAACGTCGAGCCGGGCGATGCCTCCCTGCAAGACCTCATCGCCGGCGTGGACCACGGCGTGCTCATGCACACCAACTGCTCGTGGAGCATCGACGACTCGCGCAACAAGTTCCAGTTCGGCTGCGAGATGGGCCAGGTGATCCGCAAAGGCCAGCTGGCCGAAGTGGTGCGCAACCCCAACTACCGGGGCGTGTCGGCCACCTTCTGGCGTTCGCTGGCCCGCGTCGGCAACGCCGACACCTGGGCCGTGATGGGCACCCCCTACTGCGGCAAGGGCGAGCCCTCGCAGATCATCCGCGTGGGCCATGCCGCACCGGCCTGCCTGTTCACGGGCATCGACGTTTTCGCGGGGGCCGCATGATCAGCCGGGATGCCTTTGAAGCGCTGGCCGCGGCCTGCTTTGCGCAGCTGCCCGGCCCCGAGGCCGAGCGGATCAGCCTCAACCTGGGCGGCGAGCACAGCCACTTCATCCGCTTCAACCACGGCCAGGTGCGCCAGGCCACCGACGTGGCCCAGGCCCACATCAGCCTGAGCCGCACCCAAGGCCTGCGCAGCGGCCACACCAGCCTCACCCTGAGCGGCGTGATGGCCGATGACCTGGCCGCGCTGCTGCACGCCGCCCGCACCCTGGCCGACGACCTGCCGCACCTGCCCGAAGACCCGCACACCCTGCTGCCCGATGCGGTGGTGAACTCGGTGTGCGATGACGCGGCCGATGCACAGGCAGGCAGCGCGCACTGGCCAGACCCCGCCGAGGTGGTGCGCAGCGTGGCCCAGGCCGCCGACGGGCACGACGTGGTGGGCCTCTACGCCGCCGGCCCCATCGTGCGCGCCTATGCCGACAACCGTGGCCAGCGCAACTGGCACCGCAGCAGCAGCTTCTCACTGGACTGGAGCCACGTGCTGCACACCGATCAGGCGGTGAAGTCGGTGCTGGCCGGCCCCTTGACCCCAGGCTGCTGGCCGGGTGTCCATGCCCGCCTGGCGCGGCGCATGGCTGATGCCGCCGTGCAGATGCAGCTGCTGGCGCAAGCGCCCCGGGCCTTGTCGCCCGGCCGTTACCGCGCCTACCTGGCCCCTGCGGCCGTGGCCGAGCTCTTGAGCACGCTGGCCTGGGGCGCTTTCGGCCTCAAGGAGCAGCGCACCGGCACCTCGCCCTTCAACCGCCTGGTGCAGGGCGAAGGCCTGAGCCCCCTGATCAACTTGAGCGAGACCATTGCCCCTGGCCTGGCCCCGGCCTTCACCCCGCAAGGCTTTGTGCGCCCCGACAGCGTGCCCCTGGTGGCCGCCGGCCAGCTGGTGGGCAGCCTGGTCTCACCGCGCTCTGCGCGCGAATTCGGTGACGCCGGCCAGGCGCCGCTGCAGCCCAACACCCATGGCGGCGAAAGCCCCGACTGCCTGCACCTCAGCGCCGGCACCCTGCCTGAAGCGCAAGCCCTGGCCACATTGGGCGAAGGCCTGTACCTGAGCAACCTGCACTACCTGAACTACAGCGACCGACTGCAAGGCCGCGTCACCGGCATGACCCGCTACGCCTGCTTCTGGGTCGAAGGCGGCCAGCTGAAGGCGCCGTTGGGCGTGATGCGCTTTGACCAGGACGTCCTGCGCCTGCTGGGCGAAGACCTGCTTGCCCTGACCGACACCGCGCACTGGCAGCCCGATCTGCAGACCTATGGTTCCAGGGCCGTGGGTGGCGTGCGCACGCCGGGTGCTGTTGTGGCGGGTTTGAACCTGGTGCTGTGACGTGAAGGGCCCAGGCATCCTTCAGCCTGTGGATGCGCCCGGCCCAACGACGTGATGCAGTGCCTTCACCCAACCACAACCGTCCACCACAGACCATGAACCACCGCACCATCCGCCTGGCTTGGGGCCCGGCCCTCCTGGCCCTCAGCCTCTGGCAGCCGGCCCACGCCGAAAAGCTGAGCCTGCCCCAGATGCCGACCCCGGCCTGCCCCGCACTGTATGCACCGGACGCCGCAGACCCGAGCAAGTGCAATTTCGCGGCCCCCGCCGATGCGACGGCTTGCCAGCCACAGCCCGAATTCACCGTCGTCAGCGGCGCCTGTGTGCCCAAGTTCCCTGTCGTTGCGCCCACCTGCCCGGGCATCCACAGCTACACGGTCAAGGTGCTCAGCGACACGGCCGGCAAACTCAGCTGCGTGTATGAGCGCCCCGATGTCGCCACCTCGTCTCAGGGCGACTACGTGGGCGACTGCTTTCACCTGAAAACACCCGTAGGCAACATGCCGGCCGGCACCCGGCTGTTCGTCACCGACCAGGACACCCAGGACAAGGCCAACCCCATGCTGACGGTCGTGCGCGCCGTGAACTGGGGTGATGACGTCGGCGGCTTCTTCCAGGACCTGGTCCCGGGTTGGCCAGGTTGCAGGGCCACCGTGTCGAGCACCCCGGCCACCGCCGTCAGCGCGACGGAGCTGACCAAATCGGGGGCCACGCGACGCGGCTATGCCTTCGGTGCGCTGACCATGCCCTACAAGTACTTCCCGGGCAGCAAGAAATTCATCGAAGGCGTGCCGCTGGGCGCCTACCTGGGCTGGCGCGTGGGGCAGCCGGGCTCTGCCTTGACCTTCGCCGCCTCGATCACCCTGGGCTCCGTATCGGCCGACACCGTGACCCGGACGGGCACCGGCGCCAGCGAGGTCGTCACCATCACCGGCAGCACCCAGGCCGCCGCCCTCAGCTGGGCCGGTGGCCTGATGGTGGACGTCAGCCGCAACCCCGCCAGCAAGCCCTTTCGCGCCGGCTTCTTCGTGGGCAAGGACCACGTGAACCGCAGCGACAACATCAGCTATGAGCACAACAACAAAACCTGGGTGGCCGTGCAGATCGGCTTCGATTTCACCGACTACTGAGCCTGAGCACAGCGTGGCTTCGGCGGGCCCCAGGCGGGACTGCAAACTAGGGATGGCTCCTCCTTTGTGAGGATGCCTGGGGGCCACGGGGGTGGTGCACTTCGCCATCCCCTCAACCCGCCCAGGAGATCACCATGCCCCGCCTTGCCCAACTGGCTTCTGCCGCCCTCCTGCTGTACACGCTCCTGGGCTGCTCGTCGCCGCCACGCCACCTCCAGTCCGCCGAAGACGCCCTGGACACCGGCGGCCCGTCCACCTTGCTCTTTCACTCCACGCTGTATTACCCCGCCGAGCTCAGCCTGCGCTTTGACGGCTATGTGCTGGGTGTGGAGAAAAGCCCGCGCGGCCGTGTGATGCGCGGCACCATGCCCAACATCCAGCCGCGCGGCATGGCCGGGCTGAGCCAGGCCACGCTCGACAAGCGCCTGGGCGAGTCCAAGCTGCTCTACATCTCGCACGTGGTCGAGTCGCATGCCGACGACAGCCTGCGCAACTGCGCCCTGTACGACGCCTACGAACAACCTGGCGTGCAACCGCTGGCCGCCCCCTGCGCCGGCACGCACCTGGCCGCCGGCGCCCCCGAAGAATCCTTCAACAACAGCTGGCGGGCACTTGAAGTCCTGCAAGCGTCTGTTCAAGAGAAGGTCCGCAGCGGCCGCTACACCGACGTGCTGGTCATCACCATGGGCTGGAACACGCCGCAAGAAGAGGCCATCCGCAACTTCAACTCCATCGTCACGCAGATCAAGGCCAGCAGCACGAAGCCCTTCAACCCCATCGTCATCGGCGTGACCTGGCCCAGCCAGTGGTCCAGCGAGTGGTGGGGCCCGGTGGTGCGGCTGCTGAGCTTTCGCACCAAGGCCGACGACGCCGACGAGCTGGGCATGACCTGGCTGGCCGTGCTGCTGCACCAGACCCTGCCTGCGGCCAAAGGCAATTTGCCACTGACGGTCATCGGCCACAGCTTCGGCAGCCGCGCGGCCAGCCTGGCGGCCTGCGTGGGCCCCGTCATCTACGACAAGGCGCCGCACACCCAGCTGGCCCGCATCGACACCCTGATCAACCTGCAGGGCGCCTTCTCCAGCGAGCGCCTCTTTGGTGCCGCCGAAGACGACATCGCCTACCCGGCTGGCTGCCCGCAGGTGGGGCGGCTGGTGCTGACGGCGTCCAGCCACGACGAGGCGGTTGCCTCGGCCTGGTGGACCACCTACGCCGGCGAGGAAGCCAGCTTCAAGAAGCGCTGCAGCGGGCAGGGTGGCTTCGTCAACTGCCTGAAGGCCGATGCCCAGGGCAAGCTGCTGATGGTGAATGCGGCCGCCAACAGCAACATCCACTACATCGACGCCAGCGACCTCATCCACGAATCAGCCTACCTCAGCGGTGGTGGTGCGCACAGCGACATCTACCGCCGCGAACACGGCCGCATGGTCCACGAGATCTGGGCCCTGCCGTCCACCCAGGGCCAGCAGACGGCGCAGGTCACACCCTGACAAACCTTACATCTGGTGGCCAGCCGGGGCCGCTACGCTGTCGGCCCCGGACTCTTTGACTTGCCCACATGCGCACGCTGCCCACCTCCCGACTGGATGCCCTGCGCGTCGCCCTGCCTGTGTGCGCGGTGTTCTGCTGCGCCACCGTGCTGAGCCCGACGGCCGGTGCCGCCACACCCTGCCACCACCTGCTGGCCGTCGGTGCCTGGAACCTGCAGTGGCTGGGCAACGCCAAGGCCGGTCACCGCAAACCGCAACAGCCGGACGACGTCGCCAGCATGCTGCAACTGGCTGCGCTGGACATCCTGGCGCTGGAAGAGGTCTCGGCCACCGACACCGATGCCGCAGGCCATGCCCGCAACGGCACGCTGGACGCCGCCTTCGCGCAGCTCAATGCCGGTGGTGCGCGCTGGACGTACGCGCTCTTCCCCAAGCGCGAAGGCGCCCGCGCGCCGCAAGACCAGTGGACGGGCCTGGCCTGGAACGCCGCCACCGTCACCGCCCTGGCCGGCCCCTACAAGCTCGATGCCCAGATCGACCTCGCGCGTGAAGAGGCCATCCGCCAGCAACTGGACAAGCCTGAGGCCAGCACCCTGGTGTGGAGCCGCTGGCCGCAGGCCATGAAGTTCTCGGCCGGCCCCGGGCTGACCGACGTGGTGGTGGTGCCCGTGCACCTCAAGTCCAACATCGGGGGTGCGGCCACAGCCCAGGCGCGGGCCTATGAAGCCGAGCTGCTGGTGCAGGCCCTCACACGCTTGCCGCCCAGCCTGCGTGACGACGACGTCATCGTGATGGGCGACAGCAACCTGCTGCAGGCCGATGAAGCCGCCTCACGCACCTTGCAGCAAGCCGGCTTCAAGGACTGCAACGCACGCGACATCGGCACGCACCTGAGCTTCCGCGCCGGTGAAAAGCGCGCGCCTTTTGACCGCATCTACGTGAAGGCCGCGCAGCCTGAAACATCGGGCGCCTGCCCGATGGGGGGCCGGGGGCAGGGCCCACGCGACTTCAAGGTCTTCAAGCCACAAGACTGGCAGCCCGACATCAGCAACTCGCAGTACCAGGCCCGGCTGTCGGACCACCTGCTGGTGCGCACCACGGTGTGTGTGATGAAGGACGACGACTGAGGCCTGTCAATGTCGACGGCGGGGCTGACGCGCAAGGGGTGCAGCCGTTGTGTCCTGCCCGTCCAAGGCTTCAGGGTCATCGGCGAGCTCCAGCAGCACAGGCAGGTGGTGGTGGCCGCTTTCGGCCACCTGCAACGCTCCGCGGAGTCGGCAGTGCTTCAGGCACCTGGCCAGCAGCCCGCCCCGCAAGGCGTCGTGCAGGTCCAGCAGCTGAACCTGGGCCACCTGGTGGTGATCACCACCGCCTTGCACGCACAGCTTGTGCTGCAGCCTGAGCACCGGCAGGACTTCGCGGGCGTCGCCTCGCTTCACGCTCTCGTAGTTGGGCGGCCCCGCGAAGGTGCGCATGCTCAGCTGGCCACTCAGCTTCACCACGTCTCCCCAGGCGTGACAGGCCGCCGCAGCCGCCTGCGCCTGACCGGGGCAAGCCAGGCCTGCCAACGCCCACGTGAGGAGCACCAAGGCACCCACCCGCGCCGATGCGCGCACGCCCTGACCTGATCGCATGAATGCCCTCCCGCCTGTCTGGTGTTGAACCTCAAGGTTGGGCAGTCTAGACATCGCGGCCCCATGCAGCCACCCCTCCAAGGGGGTACCGGCGCGGGAGGCCAACCTTGCCGCGCCCCCCAGGCAAGGGCCAGGGCGAGCACCCTTGGCCACGAGTTGTGCTGGATCAAGCATCACGGCCATGCGTCTGGCTATCGTGAGTCGCCTCAGATTCAGGAGCACGCACCATGAGCGCCAACGCCAACGTTCACCCCCTGCCCGGCGCCACGGCTGGGGCAGCAGCCAACCTGCCTGAAGCCCTGCGCCACCTGAGCCCGGCCAGCGCATCGCGCGTGGAGCGCATGCGCCAGATCGCCCGCGACGTGGCCGGCCCCGCTGCGGTGGCCGTGGACCGCGATGGCCGCTTCCCTGCCGAGGCCCTGGCCGCGTGGCGCGAAGCCGGCTTCATGGGCATCGCCCTGCCCAGCCGACTGGGCGGCCAGGACGCCGGCCTGGTGGAGCTGGGCCTGATGTGCGAAGCCCTGGGCCAGCGCTGCGCTTCCGCCGCCATGGTCTTCGCCATGCACCAGGTGCAGGTGGGCTGCGTGGTGCACCACGGCCACAACGATTGGTTCGAGGACTACGCCGGCCGGCTGGTGGGCGAGCAGCGCCTCATTGCATCGGTCACCTCCGAGGCCGGCGTGGGTGGCTCGGTGCGCACCAGCATCTGCGCCATCGAACCCGATGCGCGCGAAGGCCACGAAGGCCAGGAGCGCCTGCGCGTGCACAAGGACGGCACGGTGGTGTCGTATGCCGAAGCCGCCGATGACCTGTTGATGACGGTGCGCCGCACCAGCGACGCCGCCGCCAGCGACCAGGCCCTGGTCATGGTCGACAAGGTGGACTGCGCACTGCAGCGCACCAGCACCTGGGATGCCATGGGCATGCGCGGCACCTGCAGCCCCGGCTACATCGTCGATGCGCACTTCCATGCCGACCAGATCGTGCCCGACCCCTTTGGCGACATCAACGCGCAAACCATGGTGCCCTGGGCCCACATCCTGTGGTCATCGGCCTGGCTGGGCATCGCCACCGATGCGGTGCAGCGCGCCCGCGCCTTCGTGCGCGACACCGCCCGCAAGATGGGTGGCGCCACCCCGCCCACGGCCCCGCGCCTGAGCGAGGTCTCGGCCAAACTGCAGCTGATGCGCGCCCAGGTGCGCGAACGCGCCACCCACTACGACGCCTTGCGCGCCCAGGGCGCAGCCGGTGCCGAAACGCTGGCCAGCGTGAACTACGCCGTGCAGAGCAACCACCTCAAGCTCAACGCCTCCGAGCTGGTGGCGCAGGTCTGCACCCAGGCGCTGCGCATCACCGGCACCACCGGCTACCGCAACGACTCGCCCTACAGCGTGGCCCGCCACCTGCGGGACGCGCATTCCGCCGCGTTGATGATCGGCAACGAGCGCATCCATGCGGCCAACGGGGCGCTGCACCTGATGGTGCGCGACGAGTTCCTCTGAGCCGGAGCGCCCCCCCAGGGCAGGTGGGACGTGCGTGGGGCCACTTGTCTTGCACTTGTTGTGTAATCCGGTCTGACCGACACAACACAGCCAGAGGAGGCCCCATGTCACACCGCACCCCTTCGTTCGCTTTTTCCACCAGCCTGGTGGTGTTTGCTGCCGCATGGGCCTTGAGTGGCTGCGGGGG
>CANBQJ010000104.1 GCA_947371645.1 Burkholderiales bacterium
CCGGTGCGCACCTGGCGGTCGCCGTACATCAGCGAACCGTAGACCCAGCCGCGCTCCACGGCGTTTTCCACGAATGTGGACAAATCGGAGATGGACGAGGCACCACGCGGCAGGCGGTCCAGCGAGTTGGTCAGGTCGGTGGCCAGCGCCGAGGCGTCCAGCTCGTACTGCTTGACGATGCGGTGCAGGTCCGAGTCCTGATTGTTGAGGATCTGGTAGAGCCAGTGCTGCAGCTCGACGTAGGGATTGCCCCGCAACTTGCAGAACACCGTGGCGCCCTCAATCGCTTTGTAGGCCAGGGGATTGAGCTTGCCAAACAGCGCGGTGCGACTGATCTCTGCCATGGGGTTCTCCGGTGAGGTTGCGGATGGGTGTGGAACAAAAAAGGGGGAGGACGGGGACGGGCGCGGCGTCAGCTCACGCCAGGCCCGGTCAGTCGCAATCGCAAGGTGGCGCTGTCGGCGTGGGGGCCGCGCCGACCCAGCCAGGTGTCCAGGCCCAGGCGGCCGCCTGCTGCCGTTGCTTCGGCCTGGGCTTTGCCACGGCGACGCATCTTCAGCGGCGGGATCTCGCTGCCGCGCAAGGTGAGCTGGGTGTCCACCGATACGCTCAGGCCCAGGTACTCGCGCACCCAGTCGCGCAAGGCCTGCCGCGTGGGTTGGCCGGGCATGAAGCGCTGGAACTGCGCCAGCGTCAGGGGGCCGATGTGCAGGCGGGCGTGGGACTGGCGGTCCCACACGCGGCGGCCCAGCACGGCGCTGTGGCCCAGGCCGGTGTTGCGCGAGGGCGAGGTGGACGGCAGCAGCATGGTGCGGTCTTGTTCGCTCAAAGGCAGCCAGTGGCCCACGCAGGCCTCCACGCGCACAGCCAGGCCGAAGTACTGGCGCAGCACCTTGGCCAGGCCTTCGGCGTTGCGCGGGCCGCGCATCATCGTGGCGGCGTGCAGGCGCTTGGCATCGTCGTCGACCGCGCTGCGCTGGGTGAAGGCCTTGCCGCCCTGGCCATAGAGGCTGCTCACCCAGCGGGCGAAGTCGTCGTCCCAGGGGCGGTCGCGGTGCACCTCGGGGCGCGACTGCGCCCAGGCGCGGAAGAACATCAGCAGCGCCCGGTGGTGGAAGAGGTCGGCAAAGCGGGCCAGGGTCGGGTCACCGTGAGAACGCTCGCGTTCACGCACAAATTCGGTGATGTGCATGGGCATGGGGCCCATGGGCCCGAACAGGCCGAAGGCACGCTGGCCGATGCGAGGCACAGCCCCGCCTTGCTGGAAGGAGTGGATGTTGGCGGGCGCGAAGTCCAGTTCGGCGTCCTGGCCCATGCGCACGGCCTCGTCGCGCGGGCGCAAGGCCTCGCCCAGACGGGGCGCATCGGCTTGCAGAGCCTGGATGCGGCGCAGGGTGTGGAAGAGGTCGTGCGCATAGGGTGCCTGGGCCAGGCTGGCCCACAGGCGCTGCAGGCCTTCGTCCTGGCGGGCCGTGGTCTGCGTGGGGGCCTTGGGCGGCAGCAGCACCGATGGCGGTGCCAGCGGGTCGAGCTCCAGGGTGCGCACGGTGGCGCTGACCGGGTCCAGGGGGGCGGGTGTGCTCATGGGCCGGCTCAGAGGATGGGGGCCTGGCCCAGACGGGCGGGCCACTGCATGATCAGGCCGCGTGCGCTGCTGAGCAGGCGCGTCTCCGTGAAGCTGTTGAGCGCCGCGTGGCGCGCAAAGAAGCGCTCCAGCACACAGCCCAGCAAGGTGGCGCTGCTGCCTTGCAGGCCGATCTCGTCGACCTCCACGTCGATCTGCACGCCCGTGCCAAAGGCCAGGCGGCCGCTGCCCGGCAAGCGCCGCGTCACGGTCTGCGCGCGCACCGTGCGGATGCCTTCAACCTGCTTGCGCCAGCTGGCATCGGCCTCGTGGCCATGCAGCATCAGCAGGCTGCGCAGGGCGGCCGCCGCCTTCATGGGGTCTTCGCCCGCGATGGACAAATGGTTGAGCGTGAGCTGGCTGATCAGCGACCAGCCCAGCTCACCACGCACCAGGCGCTGCACCACCGGCGTGGGGCCGCGCAGGCACTGCACCTGCTCGACCGGGGCCGTGGCCTCCAGCGCCCAGGGCGCCGACGACGCACCGCCGCCTTCGCGCTGGCCGGCACCCGGCAAGAGCATGGGCAGGTCGCGGTTGGAGACCAGGGCCTGCACCGAGAGCTGGCGCAGGTCGTCTTCGTACGGCGCATGGGCCGGGTCCACCAGTGCGATGAAGACCTCGGTGCCGATGTAGGAAGAGCGCGCGCCCTGCTCACGCTGGCGCTGCGACAAGAGGCGCGGCTCGCGGCGCACCGTGTAGTAGGCCTTGTGGGCGATGCCTTCGGTGTGGTGGGCCGTGTAGAGCGGGCGGAAGTCCTGCTCGGCCACCTCGCCCGTGCCATGGCCCCTGACCGTGTCGATGGCATAGACCTCGAAGTCCATGGGCCGCGAGCGGTCGGCCACCACATGGTGCTCGGCCTGCAGGTTCGGGTTGCCCGTCAGGGCGATGCGGTCCAGGCGCTTGGGAAAGAGGTTGATCGCGGGCGTGCAGTACAGCGACAGGCTGCCCGCGTCCACCAGCGACTCCAGGGCCGCGTCGCCCTTGGACAGCAGGATCACCAGCTCGAACTCATCGCCTTGCACGCGCTGCAGGCGGTGGCGCAACTGGGTGACGTCCAGGAACATCAGGCGCTGCGGCATGGCCGCAAACTCCTGCAGCAGGCGGTGGCCCGAGAAACCCCTCAGGGTATCGGGCAGCAAGGCCTGCTCGTCGTCGAAGCCCTGTTGCTGCAGGCTGTCGGCGTGCGACCACTGCGCGCGCGCCTGGGCAGCGTCCACAGGCACCCAGGTGCCCAGGGTGGCGGTGGTCAGCAACTCATAGAGGCGCAAGGCGGTGTCGTCGGGGGCACTCAGGTAAAGGCCCAGGCGGTCCAGGGTGAGCTCGCGGGCTTTGAGGCCGCCGTGCACCTTCAGGCGCAGGCGCAAACCACCACGCACCTGGCGGGCCACGGGCAACTGGGCCAGGGGCAGGTCGGGCGCGTGGCTGAAGTACTGCACGTTGGTGAGCTCGACCGGCCACAGCGTCACAGCGTGCCCGGTACGGAACTCGCAGCGCGTGTTCTGGCCGCGCGTGAGCTGGCTGAGCACCGGGGTCTGGCGCGGCAGCGTGAAGCCCCGGGCCAGCGCCGGGTCGGCGTACTTGGGCACGAAGCGGCTGACCATCATCGCCGGCACGGGCGACAAAAAATCGGGGTAGATGGCCGACAGCAGGTTGTGGATGAAGCGCGGGTACTCGGCGTCCAGCTTGAGCTGGGTGCGCGCGGCCATGAAGGCAAAGCCTTCGAGCAGGCGCTCCACGTAAGGATCGGCCACCTCGACGCCGTCCATGGTCAGGCGGGCAGCGATCTTGGGGAACTCGCGGGCGAACTCGGCGCCCATCTCGCGCAGGTGGGCCAGCTCCTGGTTGTAGAGCTTGAGCAGGCCGGGGTCCATCAGCGGCGCCCTCCATCGAAGGTGGTGGGGGCAGCGTCGTGCACGCGCACCTGACCTGCCTCCAAGTCCAGCTGCGTGCGCAGCATGAGCTCCAGCGGGATGGGCTGGGCCCACAGGTAGCCGTGGATCTGGAACTCGATGACGTTGTGGGCGTCCAGCATGAACTGGCCTTCGACGGGCTTGACCTCCAGCGAGTGCTCCAGGATGCGGGGCTCGAAGCGCAGGATGGCCTGGCGCAGGGCCTCGGTCAGGCTGGGCATGTCCACCTTCGAGGCCAGCTGGCCCGACATCGGCGGCATGCCGAAGTTCAGCACCGAATTGGCAGCCTCGGGGTGGGCCTCGGCTTCACGCGGCAGCAGGGGCTGCACGGCATTGAGCAACCAGGCCAGGTCGCGCAGCACGGCGGCGCGCAGCTGCTGCTTGTTGAGGCCACGGCGCTCGTCGCCGTCGTGGGTGAGCTCGCGGTGATCGTCGGTCAGGCGGTCCAGCAGGGCCGGCTGCAGGCGTTCACGCAGGTCGGAGGTGGCCATGGCCGGGCTCAGGCGACCTGGGCCTCGGCGGCGTCAGCGGCGCCACCCTCGGCGTGGTGCAGCACCAGGGCGCGCACGTCCAGCAGGCCCAGCTCGGTGTTGTCGGTGGTCAGCAGGCGCTGGCCCAGGCCCCGGAACTGGCTGTCGCCGATGGCGTCCCACTCCGTGCGGCGCGCCAGCAGCAGCTGGCCGTCGGCGCCTTCGGGCATGGGCGCATAGCGTGTGGGCACCAGGGCCACCGTGCTGCCCCCGTTGGGGAACTCCAGCGTGGCCGGCAGCCAGACCATGTCGCGCAGGTCTTCAGGCGGGTCGAATGTGACGCTGGCCAGGCTGGCAAACGGCACCCAGCCATAACGGCCATTGACGACCACCTCCAGCACCGGGCCCAGGCGCGAATCGGCATCGGCGATCCACTCGAAGGGCTCGCCATTCACCGTGCCCGCCGTGGTGGGCGCATCGGCCAGGGCCTGCGCCCGCAGGTGAGAGGCCAGGGCCGTGTCGCCCCGTTGGTCGGCCAGCAGGGCTTCGACCAGGTGCGCCACCCAGGTCTGGGGCTTGCCCAGCACGATGGGCGTGGTCTGCCCCTTGAACACGGCCTCGCGGACGGCCTCGCACTGCAAGGCCTCGCGGTAGGTGTTGACCATGGGCAAGGTGGAAGCGTCCATCTCGCCGCAGACCTTGAGCTGGTTGAGGGCCCGGGCCCATTGGCCCTGCACACTCAACAGCTGGAACAGGAAGATGCGCAGCTTGACGTCCGCAGGCCTGGCGCGCACGCCGTCTTGCAGCAGCTGCAGGGCCTGCCCCAGATCGCCCAGCTGAAGGGCCTGTTCGGCGGCGTCGACGGTGCTGCTCATGGGGTCGGGTCCTGTGTGATGAAGGGATACAAGCCGGGCCTCAAACGGGCACGACTTCGGTTTCGAACGTGGAAGCCCCGCCACCGCCACCCAGCTTGGTCTGCGGCGTGTGCTGCACGCTGACCTTGAAGAAGGCGATGCGGAACTCTTCGGTGTATTCGGGCGCGCCATCCGTGGGCGTGCCGATGTGGTGCGAGGTGATGCGCGCCTTCTCGATGACGATCTTGAGGAAATCGAGGGGGGCGTCACCGCTGACCTTGCGGCCGGTCAGCGTGACCTTCTTGAGCGACTCGTTGTTGCGCAGCGCGGACATCAGGGCCGTGGTGGCCCGGTCTGTGCGTTTGCGCAGCACGAGTTCGCGCAAGGTCGTGTTGACCGCGCCTGTGCTGTAGGCCGCCGTGGAGGCGTCCATGCCCCAGCTCCAGCCCAGCAACTCGATTTCATCGAGGTGACCAGGCTCGCTGGAATCTCCCTTGATCGGACCCTGGCGTGAACCTTCGATCTTGAGGTAGGTGTTGATGAGGGACATGGGCACTCCGGCGTCGCAACAGTCTCAGGTGCAGGCCCACGAGGGGCCTGAGGCGATGCGCCCGATCAGCCCAGGGGCTTGTTGGCGGGGATGTCCCAGCCAGAGGTGGAGGTGGCGCCGGCGCCGCCTTCCTTGGTCTGGATGGTGTACTCGACCTTGAACTTGCCGAAGTTCAGCACCACGTTCTCGGTCAGGCGGTCTTCGCCACCCGAGCCGCCGGTCTGCACCGAGGACACGAGCACGTCGGTCAGGGTGATCTTGATGTACTCAAGGGGCTTGTCGCCGGCCTTGCGGACGGTCAGCTTGGCTTCCTTGATGTGGGTGCCCTTGCAGGCGGCCGTGACCAGCGCGGTGGAAGACGAGTCCACCCACTTGGTCAGGGAGATGTCCTGCACATTGACCTTGCCGGCGCCGCCGCCCGTGCCACTGTGCGTGGTGCCCGATTGGCTCAGACCCCAGCTCCAGGCCAGCACATCGACTTCGTCGGCGTGCTTTTCGTCTTTCGACTCGCCCTTGATGTCGCCAATTTTGATGAACATGTCAAGACTCATGATGATTCTCCAGTTGCTGTGAAATGAAACCCACCAAGGTGATTGGGCCGGTACGCTCTGGTGCGACAAAGGGGGTCAACGTCGCCGCACCACCGGCGTGAAGCGTCCTCGACTGCCCACGCGCAGGCCGTCGAACACATGAAAACAAAACGATCGCAGCGCCCGAGGCCCAAGGGCCTCGGGTGGTGGTCAAGCAGCCTTTTGCGAAGGCAGCTTGGACACCAGGCGCAGCGACACCGTCAGACCTTCCAGCTGGTAATGCGGGCGCAGGAAGAACTTGGAGCTGTAGTAACCGGGGTTGCCTGGGATCTCTTCGACCACCACCTCGGCTGCCGCCAGCGGGCGACGGGCCTTGGTGTCCTCGGACGAGTGGGCAGGGTCCCCATCCACGTAGTTCATGATCCAGTCCTGCAGCCAGCGCTGGACGTCGCCGCGCTCCTTGAACGAGCCGACCTTGTCGCGCACGATGCACTTGAGGTAGTGGGCGAAGCGGCAGGTGGCGAACAGGTAGGGCAGGCGGGCCGCCAGGTTGGCATTGGCCGAGGCGTCCGGGTCGTCGTACTCGGCAGGCTTTTGCAGCGACTGCGCACCGATGAAGGCCGCGAAGTCGGAGTTCTTCTTGTGCACCAGGGGCATGAAGCCGTTCTTGGCCAGCTCGGCTTCGCGGCGGTCGCTGATGGCGATCTCGGTGGGGCACTTCATGTCCACACCGCCGTCGTCGGTCGGGAAGGTGTGCGTGGGCAGGCCTTCCACCGCGCCGCCGGACTCGATGCCGCGGATGCGCGAGCACCAACCGTACTCCTTGAAGGAGCGGTTGATGTTCACGGCCATGGCGTAGGCCGAGTTGGCCCAGGTGTAC
Source organism: Burkholderiales bacterium (assembly GCA_947371645.1). The sequence goes on from CANBQJ010000104.1 coordinate 6,819, forward strand.
TTGCTGTGGTCGGCACCAGCGGTGTCTTCTTCGAAGTTGAAGGCTTCCACCGGGTTGGTCTTGGCGCCGTAAGGCTGACGCGACAGGAAGCGCGGCATGGCCAGGCCGATGTAGCGGGCGTCGTCAGACTCGCGCAGCGAGCGCCAGGCGGCGTACTCGGGCGTGGTGAAGATCTTGGTCAGGTCACGCGGGTTGGCCAGCTCCTGCCACGATTCCATCTGCATCAGGCCAGGGCCCGAAGCGGCGAGGAAGGGGCAGTGCGAAGCCGCGCTGACCTTGGCCATTTCGGCCAGCCACTCGACATCGGGCGGCGTGTGGTCGAAGTAGTAGTCGCCCACCAGGCAGCCAAAGGGCTCGCCGCCGAACTGGCCGTACTCTTCTTCGTAGATCTTCTTGAACAGGGGGCTCTGGTCCCAGGCGGTGCCCTTGAACTTCTTCAAGGTCTTGCCCACATCTGCCTTGGAGATGTTGAACACGCGGATCTTGAGCAGCTCGTCTGTTTCGGTGTTGTTGACGAGGTAGTGCAGGCCACGCCAGGCGCTCTCGAGTTGCTGGAACTCGGCGTGGTGCAGGATCTTGTTGACCTGCTCGCTCATCTTGGCGTCGAGTGCGGCGATCATGGCCTCGATGGAGCCGATGACGTCGCTGCTGATCAGCGTGGTGTTGGACAGGGCCTGCTGGGCCAGGGTCAGCACCGCGGTTTCGACGGCGCTCTTGGAGCCTTCGTTCTGGGGCTTGAATTCCTTGTTCAGCAGCGAGGCGAAATCACCGCCTTCGTACTGCACGCCCTGGAGGGCGGCGCTGGCAGATTGGGCTTCGGACATGGGTTCTCCTTCAGATCGGGTACGCGGTGATCACTGGCCGTCGGCGGGCTTCTTGGCCGAAGCCAGGGAAGCCAGCAGGGCATCGTCCTTGAGGACCTTGGCCAGCAGCTCTTCGGCGCCGGTCTTGCCGTCCATGTAGGTGATCAGGTTGGACAGCTGTTGACGGGCTTCGAGCAGCTGCTTGAGGCCGTCCACCTTGGCGGCGACGGCCGCAGGCGAGAAGTCGTCCATGTTCTCGAACGTCAGGTCGATGGCCAGGTTGCCTTCGCCGGTCAGGGTGTTGGGCACCTGGAAGGCCACGCGGGGCTTCATGGACTTCATGCGCGAGTCGAAGTTATCGACGTCGAACTCGAGGAACTTGCGGTCGGCCACGGGCGCCAGGGGCTCCGAAGGCTTGCCCGACAGGTCAGACAGCACGCCCATCACGAAGGGCAGCTGCACCTTCTTTTCGGCGCCATAGAGTTCCACGTCGTATTCGATCTGGACACGCGGGGCGCGGTTGCGGGCAATGAATTTCTGACTGCTGGTGGCCATGCTTCGCTCCTGTTAGAGGGGTTCAAGGTTGATGTGATGACAGCGTGTGATCGGTTCAGTGATCTGCTCAGTACTGGTCGTTGGGGATGCCAGCCAGTTTGGTGACCTGGTCCACCCCGTCGGGCACCAGGTCTTTGATGATGTCGAGGAAGCTCATGTTGATCAGGCGCTGGGCGCGGCGGATGAGCAGGGGCGCCGGGTTGGAGGGCTCGTTGAGCTCGATCCATTGGCAGACCTTGTCCAGCGTGTTGATGGCGTCCTGGCGGCTGCGCAGTGCACCCACGCCGCCTTGCACCACGACACCACCGCCGCCACCTTCCGCGGCTTCGCCGCCTTCAGCGCCTTCGGCACCCGCCACCGCGCCACCACCCAGGGCCTGCTGGGCCGCGTCGCGCAGGGCCTGCAGCAGCAAGCGCAGGGGCCGGAACTCGGGGCCAGAGACCGTGGCCTTATCGGACACGATGGCGTCGATGGCCGCTGCGGTGTCGACCATGCCGGCCAGGGCCTGGCACAGGCCGTCGTCGTTGGCCTGGGCGTCTTGCAGGGCCTGCAGCACGCCGGGCGCGGGCACGAAGGTCTCACCTTCAGGCGGCTGGCCCTTGCCGAAGGCCAGTTCGATGTCGCGGCCGGTCACGCCGTTGCGTCCGCCGGTGCCGCCCTTGCGCAGGTCGGCGATGAAGTTGTCGCCATCGACCAAGGGGGCCAGCGCGTTGAGGCGCATGGTGGGGTCGTTGTCGTCGTCGGCGTCCAGCTTGGGGTGGACGTGGTCCCATTGCTGGGCCAGCAGGCCGTGGACCAGCTGCAAGCCTTCCGCCGCCGCCCTCAGGCCCTGCAGCCGGGTGCTGGCGCGCAGCAGGTGCACGGCCACGCGGATGTCGCGGGTGCGCCCGAAAAGTTCGCGCGACAGGGTCTGCATCTGCCGCCAGTCAGGGTCTTCACCGGGGATGATGGTGTCGCCAAATTGCTGCTCTGGTTTGCCCTTGGCGGCCTCTTCCAGAGCCAGGAACACGCTGTCGTATTCCAGGTCGGGGCCGCAAGGCTCGCCTTCGGAGACGGGGGCCAGCAGGGAGTCGACGTCGATCAGGGCCATGGTGGGGTGGGGGTACAGGCAGAAAACAGGCAGCAGGCGAAAGCTTGCGGGTGACTGTAAGGAGCGCCCCGGGTGGCATCACCTGCCCAAAGTCATATCCCCGGCCAGGCGGCAACAAACTAGGGGGTCTCCGGGCCGCCGGCGTCGCTTGCGGGCGGAAAAAAGCCCCGCTTTGGAGCGGGGCTCTGGAATTGGGGCGCCGGGCGAGGCCCCGAAGGGCCGACGGCGGCGCGGGCTCGGCGGGTTCAGAAGGCCGAGCAGTTGCTGTCGCTGCGCACGCCCGAGCAGGAGCTGAGCTGGGCGGAGCGGCGCACCTGCAGCCATTGCTGCGACAGGGGGTCGGCGTCGAGGTCGACGGCCGCGTTGCCGCCGGTGTTGGCCGGCGTGCACACCTGAGGCCGGGTGAACTGGCCACGCACGTAGACGTCGGTGCGCAACTCGGCCAGGGTCTCGGTGGACTCGACCGACACGCGGGACGGCGTGACGACCTGCTCGGGCGAGGGGCCGACCGGGGTGACAGGGCCATCCGGGTTGGTCGTGGCGCTGATCGTCACGAAACGGTCGTTGGCCGCGTCGAAGGCCGTGACGGTGCCGGACGCCGACGGGGTGATCGCCCCGGCTGTGCGCACGGTGCGGCCACCGCTGATCAGCAGCCGGTCGATCCGGTTGCCCGTGTTGTTGAGGCTCACCGTCGACTGCGGGCCGGCCACGACGGTCACCGATTGCGCCACCAGCGGCCCCGTCTGGGTGACGTCGCCAGTGCTCACCAGGTTCAGGGTGCCCGCAGTGGCCGGTGCTTCGGCGGAGGGCTGGGCCAGCGCCGGGGTGGTGGCGACCGGCAGCGTGATCACGCCGTCCTGGGTGCCCAGGCTGATGCCGCCAGCGCCTTCACCCTGGTTCTGCAAGGTGACCACGTTGGCGCCATTGAACACGTGGTCGGCCACGGTGATGCTGCCGATCTGGCCACTGGAGCCCACCACGATGTTCAGGCCCGAGCCCATGGTGCCGTTGAACAAGCCGGGGTCCACCACGAAGTTGGTCGGGAAGTTGGCGACGTCAGGCAGGGCGCCGATGTAGATCTGCGTGAGCGGGTCTTCCTTGATGCTCAGGTCGGTGCTGTTCACGCTCAGCGGGCGCACGTTGATGCGGCCCGTGGTGTTGAAGTTCGAACCCGTCAGGGTGATGGCGTTGGACGCCGTGGGGCCCGCCTTGGCGCCCAGCACCACGTCGGCGTTGGACACGGTGCCGCTGCCATCGTTGCCATACACCCGGATGCCGTAACCGGATTGCGTGGTGCCCGTGACGTTGCTCAGCGTGGTGCCGTGCACGTACAGGCCCGGGGCGGTGCTGTCAGCCGACTCGCCGACCACGGTGATGCGGGGCACGGCGCCAGAGGCGACGGGGGAGCCTGTGGAGACGTCCACAAAGCTCGCCTGGACGCCCACGGCATCCTTGTTGGCGCCGCCCACCGCGCGGCCGGTCATCTCGAAGCGGCCGGCGCCGCCCACGTAGACGGTCAGCCCCTGTGCGTTGACGCCCGTGTGCGTGCCTTCCGTGGCGTCACCCTCGGAGGCGCCCCGCACCTCGATGCCGCCGGTGGCGTTCGCGCTGGTGTCCAGGGTGGTGGAGGTCAGGGTGACGCCCGTGGCCCCCTGGCTGCGGCCGACCACGCTGATGTCAGAGCCGTAAATTTCGGTGTTGTTGATGGTGATGCCGTCGTAATGCAACGTGCCTTCACTGGGCACGGAGGCCCCCGATGCCACCACCGAGACCTTGCCCGTGCCGGCGTCCAGCAAGACGTTGTCCATGACCACCGGGGTGCCCGTGGTGATCAGGGTGGTCTCCAGCTGGGTGCGCCCCTTGATGCGGATGTCACCGCCGTTGGTTTCGATGCTCACCGAAGCCAAGGAGGTGGTGCCCTGCGCATTGACGCGGCCTGGCGCCGAGGCCAGAACGGCTTGCGGCTGCAAGCCCACGAGGAAGAGGCTGCCACGGCCAACGTTGTCGGTGTCGGTGCTCAGGCTGACGCCCATCGGGCCTTTGGCAGAGATCTGGATGTCGGCGCCCGTGCCGACGCGGCCCAGGTAGATGTCGCCGGCCGAATCCACCTGCAGTTGCTGCGCACCGCTGTAGCTGCTGCTGATGCGGGTGCCGCTGAGCATCTCCACATAGGGTGCGTTGAAAGAGGCCAGGTGGTTGGCATCGGCGTAGGCGGCAAGCTGCACGTTGGCGCCGCTGCGGAGCCAGGTGTTGACGTCGGTGTCTTGCAGCGGCGAGGCGGCGGTGTCGGTGTTGGCCAGTGCGGCCGCGCTGCCCACCAGGATCTCGGGTGAGAAAAGGCGGATCCAGCCATGGCTGCCGGAGGCATTGCGCGCCGTCACGTCGATGGACGCCGGCGTGGGCGCCACGTCGACGTTGGTTTGCACCCGCGTCTGCACATAGGTGCCGCTGACCACGAAGCTGCCGCCGTTGCCGCCCTGCACGCCACCGCGGGCGTTGAAGGTGCCCTGCAAGGTGACGTCACTGGCGACCTGCGGGTTGGCCGCCACCAGGCTGGTGCCCGTGTACTTGCCCAGGCCGGTCGCGGGGTCGATGTCGACGTTGGCCGCGCCCAGGATGCGGATGTTGCCGCCGTCGCCCTTGACGGTGGCGTCTGCCGACAACAGGTGGTTGGCGCTGACGGAGATGAAGTTGCTGCTGTTGCCGTTGGCCACCACGGTGATCTGGCCGCCACCCAGTGCGCCATCGGCCAGCAACTGGGCGGGGCTGTCGGTGCTGCTGTCCATGAGGGTCACCTCAGGGCCCGCAACCGTGATGTCACC
>CANBQJ010000105.1 GCA_947371645.1 Burkholderiales bacterium
GTCACAGGGGCCGGACTATCCCTGACGCAGACAAAATGTGAATAGAGTTCAATACGGACAGCGACTGCGGAGCCTGCGTGCCTCGCCCACAAGAACAACCTCGATTTGACCCACACGAGCTCACCGCCGAGCGTGTCAGCCACCTCTACCGGCACCGCAAGTCTGCCTGGGTGATGCAGGCCGTCGGCGCGGGGCTGATGGCACTGGTGCTCAGCACGGACACGCCCCTTTGGGCGTTGGCGTGGCTGGGCTGCTTTGCGTTGGCGCAAGGCATCCAGTGGATGGTTGGCCGCATGCGAGCGAGCGAGGGCCGTTTGATCAATCCCATGTCCACCCTGTGGCCGCACCGGCTGGCTGCCCTCGCCGTGGGCAGCGTCTGGGGCCTGGCTGGTGCTGCCTTGCCCCACATGACGCCCGAGCGTGGCGTCATGGTGCTGGTGCTGATCGTGGTGGCCGTGGTCATGGACCTCCCTCGACTGGCTGCCGTGCCCGATGTTTTTCTTGCATTTGTTACAGGCGCCATGTTGCCCACAGCCACAGCTGCGGGCTTTTTGCCCCGCGAACAAGGCCACCTGGTCTGGGGCGTGGTCGTGCTGGTGTCGCTGCTGCTGTGGGTGTCGTCGCGCTCCGTGGAGGCCGACCTGACGGACGTGCTGGTCAGGCGCCTGGACCTGGAGCGCATCGCCTGGGAAGACAAACTGACTGGCCTGCCCAACCGCCGCCGCTTCGATTCCCACCTGGTGGACGAATGGCGGCGTGCGGCCAGGCTGGAAGTGCCGCTGACCATGCTGATGATCGACGTGGACCACTTCAAGCGCTTCAACGACAGCTACGGCCACGTGGCCGGCGATGCCTGCCTGACCATGGTGGGCAACGCTGTGAGCCGCTCTGTGCGGCGTTCCGTGGACTTTGCCGCGCGCTACGCGGGCGAGGAATTTGCGGTGTTGTTGTTTCACACGACGCGTGCTGACGGCCTGCAGTTTGCCGAACGCCTTCGCAAGGCCGTGGCCGAGCTGGAGATCGAGCACGGCACCTCGGAGCACCGGGTGGTCACCATTTCCGTGGGTGGGGTGACGGTGGTGCCCGACGCCCAGGAGTCGCCAGAAGTGTTGATCAACCTGGCAGATGAGGCCCTCTACAACGCCAAGGCCGCCGGCCGCAACAAGGTGGTGTGGCACAGCAGGCTGGTGTAAATGGCTGAGATGCTGTATAAAAATACAGTATGTCGCTCACCAAGCATTTTCAGCCTTTGCATGCAACCCATTCGGGTGATGTGGCCCTGCCGCTGGTGCCTGACGGCCGCCGTGTGCAGGCGCCGCTCAAGGGGCGAGGCACGGCCACGGTGCTGGCCCCTCGCTTTCAAGGCTGGCAGCGCAACCGGGAGCCGGATGGGTGGGGCGAGGTCACCACAGAAGAGATGGGCGGTCGCGCCGCTGCTGTAGCTGGGTGCGCTGCCGTCACTGCGGATGCGGTGCCGGCGCCGCCCAGGCCTGCCACGGTGCTGACGCTCCAGGACGCGCGCAGCATCATTTCTCGCAACGATTCGCCGGACGTGCCTTTTGAGCAGGCCATCAACGCCTACCGAGGCTGCGAGCACGGCTGCATCTACTGCTACGCCCGCCCTACGCACAGCTACCTCAACCTGTCTCCCGGGCTGGACTTCGAAACGCAGATCTTTGGCAAGGCCAACGCCGCAGCCTTGCTGCGCCGCGAGTTGTGCCGACCAGGCCATGTGCCCAGCCCCATCAACCTGGGTTCGGCAACCGACCCGTATCAACCGGTGGAGCGCGATGCGCGACTGACCCGGCAGGTGCTGGAGGTGCTGGACGCCTGCCGGCATCCCTTCACCATTGTCACCAAGTCTGCCCTGGTGCGGCGCGACATCGACATCCTGGCGCGGGCGGCCCAGCGTCGGCAGGTTCAGGTGATGTTGAGCATCACCACGCTGGACAACGAGTTGTCGCGGGTGCTGGAGCCTCGGGCATCGTCGGCATTGCGCCGGCTCCAGGCGGTGAGGGCGTTGGCCGACGCCGGCGTGCCGGTGGCCGTCAACGTGGCGCCCATCATCCCCTTCGTCAACGAGCCCGAGATCGAGGCCATTGTGGGTGCGGCGGCCGCAGCGGGTGCCAGGGCTGTGCAGTTCACGGTGCTGCGCCTGCCCTGGGAGGTGCGCCCTTTGTTCGAGGAGTGGCTGGCTCACCACCTGCCCCACAAGGCTGCCCGGGTGATGGCCCGCTTGCGCGACCTGGGTGATGGCGAGGTGTATTCGGCACAGTTCGGCGCCCGGATGAAGGGCAGAGGCCCATGGGCCGACCTCATTGCCCAGCGGGTGCGCAAGGCGGCTGCGCGAAACGGGCTGGTGAGGCCGCCATTGACGCTGGACTCGTCCTTGTTCGAGCCGCCTCTGGCCTGGCGGGCTGAGGTGGCGCAACGGGGCCGTCCTGCCGGGGCCACATCACCCGTGTCATCTGGACAGTTGCCTGTGCAGCCCGGCTTGTTTGACTGAAGGTGTCCCAAGGGCCTTGGCGTGAGGCATGTGGACAGCCCCTGGAGTGCAAGATGCTGGGGCTGGGGCTGGGGCTCAATTGTCCCAGCGGCGGCGGCGGCGCCCATCGTCAGGCGCGTAGTTGACCGGTGGCTGGCTCACATAGCCGCTGCTAACGGGCGCCTGCACCATGGGGGTCAAGGTGACTTGCAGGGGCAGGGTTGGGCCAGGTTCGGACACCGTTTGCGTGGTGTAGCGCTGGCCGGCGTACTCATAGGTCACGCTGTAGGCCACCACGCGGTTTTCATAGGCGGATTGCTGTTCGCAGCGGCGAACCGTCTGCTGCTGGCCGCTGCGCCCATCGTTTTCGACGTGGTCGCCGACGATGGCGCCACCGATGATGCCGATGCCGGTGGTCAGTGCCCTGCCGGCACCCTTGCCGATGGCGTTGCCTGCAGCGCCACCGGCGATGGCGCCCAGCACCGCGCCGGCACCCGAAGACCGGGCGGGCGTTTCGTAGGTTTCGTCGTGGCAGACCTGCGTGGGCACGGCCACCTGGGCCACCACCGGGGTGCTGCTGACGACGCGCGCCTGGACGGTGGAGGTGACCACGCTGGGGGCGCCCAGCACGTCACCCACGCGCTGCGCCATGACCATGCCGCTGGCGCTCAGGGCCGCAGCGGCGAACAACGCGGAGGCCAGACGGGTGCGGCGGGAGGGGGCGTCTTGTGAAGTGACGGTGCTGGCGGGTGAGGTGAGGGCGGTGTGGCGCATGGTGAACTCCTGGAGCGGCGACGGGTGCACAGTGCAAACGCCGGGCTGTCCTGATGGATTCAACGCCAGTCTGACGTGGCTGGCTGACAGGGCATTGCGTTCACGCAGGTAAACCTTCGTGAATTCAGTCGCCGAATGCGGGCACCTGACTGGTTTGCGTGCGTCACCCAGGCAGCGTTTAAAATCGAAGTTTCGTCCATCAAACAACTCAGCAACATGTCGAACACCGCCAAGGCCAAATCCACGGCGCCTGCTCAGGCAGTCAAGCCTGCCAAGGCCCTCAAAGTCGCCAAGGCCGAAAAAGCCGCGCCCGCACCTGCAACCGCCTCACCCGCGACCCAGCCTGCCCGTGGTGGTGGTGCCGTCAAGAAGGTGGTGCTGGCCTATTCCGGCGGCCTGGACACCTCCATCATCCTGAAGTGGCTGCAGGACGAATACCAGTGCGAAGTGGTGACCTTCACCGCCGACATCGGCCAGGGTGAAGAGATCGAGCCGGCGCGTGCCAAGGCCATCAAGATGGGCATCAAGCCCGAGAACATCTTCATCGAAGACCTGCGCGAAGAGTTCGTGCGCGACTTCGTGTTCCCCATGTTCCGCGCCAACGCCCTGTACGAAGGCGAATACCTGCTGGGCACGTCCATCGCACGCCCGCTGATCGCCAAGCGCCTGATCGACATTGCCAAGAAGACCAAGGGCGATGCCATCAGCCACGGCGCCACCGGCAAGGGCAACGACCAGGTGCGTTTTGAACTCGGCGCCTATGCGCTGCTGCCCGGCGTGAAGGTGATCGCCCCCTGGCGCGAGTGGGACTTGCTGAGCCGCGACAAGCTGCTGGCCTATGCCGACAAGCACGGCATCCCCGTGGACTTCAAGAAGCGCAAGGGCGGCGCGCCCTATTCGATGGACGCCAACCTGCTGCACATCAGCTACGAAGGTGGCGTGCTGGAAGACCCGAACTTCGAGCCCGAAGCCAACATGTGGCGTCTGACGGTGTCGCCCGAGAAGGCGCCCAACAAGCCGCAGGTCATCGAGCTGACCTACGCCAAGGGTGACGTGGTCGCCATCGACGGCGTGAAGATGTCGCCCGCCACCGTGCTGACCAAGCTCAACGAGATCGGCGGCAAGCACGGCATCGGCCGACTGGACAAGGTCGAGAACCGCTACGTGGGCATGAAGAGCCGTGGCTGCTACGAAACCCCTGGCGGCACCATTTTGCTGAGTGGCCACCGCGCCATCGAGTCCATCACCCTGGACCGCGAAGTGCTGGCGCTCAAGGATGACCTGATGCCGCGTTACGCCCGCATGGTCTACAACGGCTATTGGTTCAGCCCCGAGCGCGAGCTGCTGCAAGGCCTGATCGACGCGTCGCAAGCCCCCGTGAACGGCACCGTCAAGCTCAAGCTATACAAGGGCACCATCCTGGTGGTGGGCCGCGAGTCCAAGACCGACAGCCTGTTCGACGCCAAGATCTCGACCTTCGATGACGACGGTGGCGCCTACAACCAGGCCGACGCGGCCGGTTTCATCAAGCTCAACGCCTTGCGCCTGCGCATTGGCGCCAACGTGAAGGCCAAGCGCGAGGCTGCGGCCAAGCCAGCCCGCAAGGTGGCCAAGAAGGTGGTCGCCAAGAAGGCCGCCGTCAAGAAGGCCAAGTGATTCACCTCACCAGACAAGCATCATGAGCACCATCACCACCACGCTCGCTGGCAACGTCGCCACGCAAGCCAATGTCTACTTCGAGGGCAAGTGCGTCTCGCACACCGTGACCCTGGCCGACGGCACCCGCAAGTCGGTTGGCGTCATCGTGCCGGCCACGCTGACCTTCAACACCGGCACCCCGGAGATCATGGAAACGGTCGCTGGCCGTTGCAGCATCAAGCTCAAGGGCGAGACCGACTGGAAGAGCTACGGCCCGGGCGAAAGCTATCCGGTGCCGGGCAATTCGTCTTTCGAGATCAAGGTGGAAGGCGAGCCCTACCACTACATCTGCCACTTCGGCTGATGGGCGGCACCGGGCCGATCAGGGCACACCTGCTCCGCTTCAAGGGCCCCTGAACAAACCGCTGGCGACAGCGGTTTTTCTTTTGGGGATGGACGCTGAGCCCGGATGGCCTGAGCGGGCCAATGTTTCCGCTGGGTGAAGTCCGGTGAATTTCATGGACATCTTTCCACAAGCGGTGGTCAGGTCGATATCCTGCGGTGATGTGCTCCTTCACCCTTGATCAGCCGTGATCCATTGCCTGTTGGTCGAAGACGATGCGGAGATCCGCAACCTGGTTGCCGCCTACCTGGGCAGCTATGGCATGAACGTGACGGCCGTGGCCACCGCTGCCGACATGCGGCGTGCACTCAAGCCCGGTGGGGTGGACGTGATCTTGCTGGACCTCATGCTGCCCGACGCCAATGGTCTGGACGTGTGCCGTCAGTTGCGTGCCGATGTGCAGTTGCCCATCATCATGCTGACCGCGCAAGGTGACCCGGTCAGTCGTGTGATCGGCCTGGAGATGGGCGCGGACGACTACCTGGGCAAGCCATTCGAGCCGCGGGAGCTCGTGGCCCGCATCCATGCGGTGATGCGGCGCACCGCTCCTCGCGGTACCGAAGGTGGCGAAGGCGCGGTGGCGCGCTTCCGTGGGTGGACATTCCACCGCGTGAAGCGCCAGCTGATCGCGCCAGACCAGACCATGGTGGCGCTGTCCGGTGCCGAGTTCCGATTGTTGTCCGTGCTGGTGGATCACGCCGGCCAGGTGCTGTCTCGTGAGCGCCTGCTGGACTTGACGCGGACACCTGGGGTGCAAGCCAGCGACCGCAGCGTGGACCTGGCCGTCTCGCGCCTGCGTCAGAAGCTGCGCGACGCCGGTCAAGGCAATGACCTGATCCGCACCATGCGCGGCGAGGGCTACATCTTCGCGGCGGCATCGGGCCTGTGATGCGCTGGCAGCGAGCGTGTCAACCGTGGGTGCGAGCCATCGGGCGTTGGCGCCAGGACACCATCAGCAAGCGCCTTTTTTTGCTGTTGTGGGTGACGCTGGTGTTCAGCCATGTGCTGGTGGTGGCGTTTTTGCTGCCTGAAGCGGGGTTTGCGAGGCCTGGGTCGCCTCCTGGCAACGGTCCGGCGGGCGTCATCCAGCGGCTGGTCTTGCCGCCTTTCCTGCCCCCCTTCCTGCCGCCCCATGCCTTGGGCGGGCGGCCGCCGGATCACCCGCTGGGAGTGGGCCCGCCGCCAGGGTGGGCGCCATGGCCTGATGGGCCAGACCCGCGAGGTGGGCATCGCGGCCCAGGCATCAGCCTCTCGCTGGACTATGGTGCCCGCGCGCTGGTCCTGGGCCTGGGCGCCTGGCTGGGTGCGCGCTGGCTGACGGCACCCATGCGCAAGCTGGCGATGGCTTCCCGATCGCTGAGCCGGGCCATCACCCGCCGTGGCGAGTTGCCGCTGATGGACGAGCGCAGCGGCCCCGTGGAGGTGCGGCAGACGGCAGAGGTGTTCAACAACATGGCGCGCCACCTGCATGAGCAGTTCGAGCAACGCAGCCTGATGATGGCGTCGGTGTCGCACGACCTGCGCACCCCGCTGACCCGCCTGCGCATGCGCCTGGAGCGCCTGCAGCCCGACCCCGAAGTGGCCCGCTGCGTCGCCGATGTGCAGGACATCAACGCCATGATCGACGCGGTGCTGGACGCCATGAACGAAGAGCGCCGACACGAGGCACCGGCCCTGGTGGACGTGCTGTCGCTGGCGCAGGCCATGGCCGATGACCTGCAGGAAGCCGGCCTGCCGGTGAGTGCCCATGGGGATCCGGCCACGGTGCGTGTGCCACCTGTGGGCTTGCGCCGCGTGCTGGACAACCTGGTGGGCAATGCGCTTCGCTATGGGCGGTCGGCCGACATCGCTGTGAAACAGGTGCCGGCGTCTGCGGCCGGCCAGGGCAGCAAGGGCGGCACGGTGCAAGTCACCGTTGACGACCTGGGGCCGGGCATCCCGCCTGAGCTGCTGGACGCCGTGTTCAAGCCCTTCTACAAGGTCGACAGCTCGCGGGCCCGTGCCTCGGGCGAACAAGGTGGCTCGGGCCTGGGGCTGTACATCGCGCGTGAACTGGTCGAGCGTGGCGGGGGGCAGATCAGCTTGGCCAACCGGCCTGAAGGTGGCTTGCGGGCCACCGTGACCTACCCGGCGGCCTGAGTGTCGCCGCAGGGATGTGGGGCAGGCTGGGGATCAGACCACCACGGGCTCCGGCTCCAGCCGGATGCCGAAACGCCCGTAGACGCTTTCCTGGATCGCCCGGGCCAGGGTGACCACCTCGGCGCCGCTGGCCCCACCGCGGTTGACCAGCACCAGGGCCTGACGTTCGTAGACACCGGCGCGGCCGATGCTCTTGCCCTTCCACCCGCAGGCGTCGATCATCCAGCCGGCGGCCAGTTTGAAGCTGCCGTCGTCCAGCGGGTAGTGCACGACTTCCGGGTCGCGGCCGATGATGTCGCGGCACTGCTCGGGCGTCACCACCGGGTTCTTGAAGAAGCTGCCGGCGTTGCCGATCACCGCCGGGTCGGGCAGCTTGGCGCGGCGGATGTCGATCACCCATTGCGCGATCTGCTCGGCGCTGGGCCGGATGTTGGCCGTCTCGGCGATCTTGCGTTCCAGCTCCATGTAGCCCAGCACGGGCACCCAGGGGCGTGGCAGGCGCAGGCGCACCCGGGTGATGACGCTTTTTCCCGCCAGCGCGCCTTTGAAGACGCTGTCGCGGTAGCCAAAGCGGCACTGGGCGGCGTCCAGCGTGACGGTGCGCCCGGTGATGAGGTCGACGGCATCCAGCGACTCGAAGCGGTCTTTTAGCTCCACACCATAGGCGCCGATGTTTTGCACCGGTGCGGCGCCCACGGTGCCCGGGATGAGTGCCATGTTCTCCAGCCCGGGCAGGCCTTGGGCCAGGCACCACATCACGGTGTCGTGCCAGGTCTCGCCGGCGCCCACTTCCACAATCCAGGCGTCGTCGCGGGTCTCCAGCAGACGCAGGCCCTTGATTTCGAGCTTGAGCACGCAACGGTCCATGTCGTGCGTGAACACCAGGTTGCTGCCGCCGCCCAGGATGAATTTGGGCGCGAGGCCCAGACTCGGGTCGTTCACCACCCGGCGCAGGTCGGATTCAGAATGGATGCGCACCAGCGTTTGGGCAATGCAAGGCAGCCCAAACGTGTTGAAAGCACGCAGGCTGGCGCCGTGTGCCACATCAAGTGGAGGCAGGGGGGCGGCGGCCAGGGGAACATGCATGGCAGAATTTTCGCAGACAAAGGAGATCCATATGCCCAGTTTTGACACCGTGCTCGACCCCAACCTGGTGGAAGTGCGCAACGCCATCGACCAGACCACCAAGGAAATCGGCACCCGATTCGACTTCAAGGGCACCAGCGCCGCCATCGAATTCAAGGAAAAGGACAAGGAAATCGAGCTGATCGGCGACAGCGACTTCCAGCTCGACCAGATCCGTGAAGTCCTCAACAACAAGCTGGCCAAGCGCCAGGTCGACATCCGCTTCCTGGACATCGGCAAGGTGGAGAAGATCGGTGGCGACAAGGTCAAGCAGGTGGTCAAGCTCAAGGCCGGCATCGAGGCCGAACTGGCCAAGAAGATCACCAAGCTCATCAAGGACAGCAAGATGAAGGTGACGGCCAGCATCCAGGGCGACACCGTGCGCATTCAGGGTGGCAAGCGCGATGACCTGCAGGCCGCGATGGCCCTGATGAAAAAAGACCTGACCGAAGCGCCCCTGAGCTTCAACAACTTCCGCGACTGATCGCCATGACGCGCTTCAGCCGGCATGCAGTGGGAGGCCAGGCCATGGGTGGCCTGGCCATTTGTCTGGCCGTTTGCCTGTGGGGTGTGTCGGCCAGCGTGGCCGCGCAGAGTGTGGCCATGACGGGCAGCATGGGCAGCAAAGCCCTGCTGGTGGTCGATGGCGGGCCGCCCAGGGCCCTGGCTGCGGGTGACACCCACGCCGGCGTGAAGGTCATCAGCGTCAAGGCCGACCAGGCGGTGGTGGAGATCGCCGGCAAGCGCCAGACGGTGTCGCTGGGTGGCGCGCCGGTGAGCGTGGGCGCCGGTGGGGGCGGCGGTGGCAGCGGCAAGCAGATCGTGCTGTCGGCCAGCTCGGGTGGTCACTTCATGACCCAGGGCAGCATCAATGGCAAGTCCACGGGCTTCATGGTGGACACCGGCGCCACCAGCGTCGCCATGGGCATGGACGAGGCCCGGCGGCTGGGCATCAAGTTCGAGAGCGGCGAGCGTTACTACTCCAGCACGGCCAACGGCAATGTGGTGGGTTACCGCATCACCTTGACGTCTCTGCGCATCCAGGACGTGGAGGTCAACAACGTGGAGGCGGCCGTGCTGCCGGGCGCCATGCCCTTCATCTTGCTGGGCAACAGCTTCCTCAACCGCTTTCAGATGCAGCGCGACAACGACGTGATGACGCTCACGCGGCGCTACTGAAGGCGGCGCCCAGGTGAGCGCCGGACAGCGCCTGCATGTGCGCCAGCTCCAGCGGGTCATGGGCGCAGAAGATCCGCAGGTCGCTGCGGTGGGCGGCCTGCAGCTCGCGCAGGCGCTCCTGGTTGGCCAGGCGCAGCGCACCGTTGGCCTGCACCAGGTGCTGGAAGACGCGCAGGCCCCAGGGGGCGTGCGCCGGGTCCAGCAGGTCCAGGTGGTGGAAGTAGGCGTCACCCGCGTGCAGCAGCCAGCCCTGGTCCGATTTGACGGCCACGCCGCAATGGCCCCGCGTGTGGCCAATCAGGGGCACCAGCAGCACCTCTTCGTCGGTGCCGGGGACGGCGCGCACGGCGTCCAGGCCCATCCAGCGCTCGCCGGTCAGCGCTTTGACGGCCCATTGCGGGCCATGCGCCCACTGTTGGGACACGTAGCGCGCGCGCTCCGACAGCTTGGGGTGCATGGCCGCGTTCAGCTCTTTGCCGTAGATGTGCACCAGGGCCTGAGGGAAGTCGCCCAGGCCGCCGGCGTGGTCCAGGTCCAGGTGGGTGGGTACGATGTGCTGCACGTCGCGCGGGTCCAGGCCCAGCTGGCGGATCTGGTGGATGGCGGTGTCCTCCATGCGCAGCACGGGCCGGGTCAGTGCCCGAAACAGGGTGCCCAGGCGCTCGGGGTGGGTCACGTCGCCGGTGCCCAGGCCGGTGTCGACCAGGACCAGGCCCTGGCGCGACTCGATCAGCAGGCAATGGCAGCACAGGTGGGCGGGCGCCAGCCAGTGGCCTTCGCCGTTGATCATGCGCTGGCCGATGGGGCACATCGAACCACAGTTGAGGTGGTGGATTTTCATGGTGGGGCGTCTCCTGCGGGGCGGGTGTGGCCCGCCCGCAGGCGGCCGCTGTGAAAACATCCGGTTACACGCGGATCTTGGCATCACAATGCGGGTTTGACCAGATCCTTCTCCTGGGTTGATTCCCTCGGTTTTCATCCATGTCTCGACGTCCCCGTTTGCCCGCTGGCCACGACACCCTGGCCCAGATCCTGTTTGACGAGGGCTTTGGCGCCCGCCGTGAGTGCGATGGCCTCATCCTGCACGGGCTGGTGAAGGTGGCCGGCGAGGTGGTGGACGACCCGGACGCCGCCTTCGCCCGCGACCAGCTGAGCCTGGACGTAGAGGGCGTGCCCTGGCGGTGCCACACCCGCGCCCTGGTCCTGCTGCACAAGCCCGCGGGCTACGAGTGTTCGCTCAAGCCGGGTGCCTGGCCTGGCGTGCACAACCTGCTGCCCGTGCCGCTGCGCCGTCGTGGCCTGCAGCCCGTGGGTCGGCTGGACCAGGACACCACAGGCATGCTGCTGATGACCGACGACGGCGCTTTGCTGCACAAGCTCACCGCGCCCAAGCACCACGTGCCCAAGGTCTACGAGGTGGGCTGCAAACACCCCATCACCCAGCGCCACTGCGAGGAACTGCTGCGCGGCGTCATTTTGGACGACGACCCCACGGTGCCCGTGGCGGCCCATGCGGCTGAGCGTGTGTTGCCCGAAGGCGCCGCCATGGACGCCGACACCTGCGACCTGCAGCTGACCTTGCTGCAAGGCAAGTACCACCAGGTCAAGCGCATGCTGGCGGCAGTGGGCAACCGGGTGGAGACGCTGCACCGCAGCCAGATCGGCCGCCTGGCCCTGCCCGCTGACCTGGCCCCGGGCCAGTGGCAATGGGTGGACGACCCTGCCGTGGTATTGCCTTGAGACCCCTGACCGGCCAGCAGGCATAATTTCGTCCATGCAAGTCTTTCGTGGCTTCCACCATGGGGCCCTGGCCCCCGCCTGTGCGCTGACCATCGGCAATTTCGACGGCGTCCACCGTGGCCACCAGGCCATGATCGCGCTGCTGCGCAACGAGGCCCAGCACCGAGGCTTGCCCAGCACCGTGCTCACCTTCGAGCCCCACCCGCGCGACTACTTTGCCGCGCGCCTGGGCAGGCCCGAGCTGGTGCCCTCGCGCATCGCCACCTTGCGCGACAAGCTCTCCGAGCTGGAGCGCTGCGGGGTCGACCAGGTCGTCATCCTGCCCTTCAACCAGGCGCTGGCCTCCCTGAGCCCGGACGATTTCGTGCGCGACGTCATCGTCGACGGCTTGCGCGCCCGCTACGTGCTGGTGGGCGACGACTTCCGCTTCGGCGCCAAGCGGGCCGGTGACTACGCCATGCTGGACGCCATCGGCAATGACCTGGGCTTCGATGTGGCCCGGATGATGAGCTACGAGGTGCATGGCCTGCGGGTGTCGTCTTCGGTGGTGCGCGAGGCCCTGGCCGCGGGCGACCTGA
>CANBQJ010000106.1 GCA_947371645.1 Burkholderiales bacterium
GGTTGATGGGGCCCGGGTGCATGACGATGGCGTCGGGCTTGGCCAGGGCCAGCTTGGCCTCGGTCAAACCAAATTCCTTGAAGAACTCTCCGGCGCTGGGCAGCATGCCGCCGCTCATGCGTTCGTTTTGCAGGCGCAGCATGATGACCACGTCGGCACCCCGGATGCCCTCTTCCATGCTGTGGCACACGCGCACGCCCATCTCGCGCAGGTCGCCAGGCACCAGGGTGCGCGGGCCCACCACGCGCACTTCGGGCACGCCCAGCGTGGTCAGCGCGTGGATGTTGGAGCGGGCCACGCGCGAATGCACGATGTCGCCCACGATGGCCACGGTCAGGTTGCTGAAGTCTTTCTTGTAGTGCCGGATGGTGTACATGTCCAGCAGCGCCTGCGTGGGGTGCGCGTGGCGGCCGTCACCGGCGTTGACCACATGCACATGCGGGGCCACGTGCTGGGCGATCAGGTAAGGCGCGCCCGACTCGGAGTGCCGCACGATGAACATGTCGGCCTGCATCGCGCTGAGGTTGGCGATGGTGTCCAGCAGGCTTTCGCCCTTGGATGCCGATGAACGCGCGATGTCCAGATTGATGACGTCGGCAGACAGACGCTTGGCCGCGATTTCGAAGGTGGTGCGGGTGCGGGTGCTGTTCTCGAAGAACAGGTTGAACACGCTCTTGCCGCGCAGCAACGGCACCTTCTTGACCTCGCGCTCATTGACGCTCAAGAACTGCTCTGCCGTGTCCAGGATCTGGTGCAGGATGGGCCTGGGCAGGCCCTCGGTGCTCAGCAGGTGGATCAGCTCGCCATGCTTGTTGAGCTGGGGGTTGCGCTGGGGCTTGCGAACCGGCACAAGGGAGGGGATGGGGGCGGTTGTGCTCATCACGCCTTCTCGAACTGGAATTGGAAGCGGCCCTGCTCGGTGCGGTCCAGTGAGACACGGGTCTCGGCCGGCAGGGTGATGCGCGCGGCGGAGTAGGCCGGCTCGATGGGCAGCTGTCTGCCGCCACGGTCGACCAGCACGCACAAGGTGACGCTGGCGGGACGGCCAAAGTCGAAGAGCTCGTTGATGACGGCGCGCGTGGTGCGGCCGGTGTAGAGCACGTCATCGATCAGCAGGATTTCGCGGCCTTCAACCTCGAAAGGGAGGTGGGTGGCATCTTTGCCCATCGCCAGGCCGCGAGAGCTGAAGTCATCGCGGTGCAAGGCGGACGAGATCACGCCGTGCGGGGTTGGGAGCCCCAGGTCGGCATTGAGCCGCTCAGCCAGCCAGGCCCCGCCCGACCACACGCCCACCAGGACGCTGTCCGGCCGCACCAGGCGGCGCACGCCGGCACACAGGTCGGCGTAAAGGGCCTCGGCATCGAGGTGCAGGGTTTGGGGTGCGTCGCTCACGGCTGTGATTGTGGGGCTGAGGTGTTGAAATATTGTTGCAGCAGGATGGCCGCCGAGGCCGCGTCCAGGTCGCTGGCGCCATCCGACTGGGCCTCGGTGGTGGAATATCGCTCGTCCACCTCGTGCACCGTCAGGCCAAATCGGCCGTGCAGCTGGCGCGCGAACTTCCGCGCGCGCGCGGTGTTCTCGTGAGGCTGGCCGTCCGGGTGGAAGGGCACGCCCACCACCAGGGCATCGGGCTGCCACTCGGCGATCAGCTTGCCGATCTGGGTGAAACGCTCTTCACCCTCGGCGGCGATGGTGCGCAGGCCCTGGGCCTGGCGCATGAAGCTGTTGCCCGAGGCCACCCCGACGCGCTTGAGCCCGTAATCGAAGGCCAGGTAGTTCAGGGTGCGTGTGGCGGCCGCGCCGCTCATGCGTGGCCCGCCTCGCCCATCAGGAAATTTTTGTCCACGCCCAGCAACGACAAGGCTTTGTCGTAACGTTGTTCCACGGGTGTGTCGAAAATAAGGGCTTGTTCGGCGTCCACGGTGAGCCAGCCGTTGCGGCCCAGTTCTTCTTCCAGCTGCCCGGCGGTCCAGCCCGAATAACCCAGGGTGATGAAGACCTTGCGCGGCCCGGCCCCGTTGGACAAGGCCTCCAGCACGTCGCGCGAAGTGGTCATTTCCAGGCCGCCATCGATTTTCAGACTGGAGCTGTAGTGGCCGCCTTCTTCATCCAGCCGCTCGTGCAGCACGAAGCCGCGTTCGGTCTGCACCGGCCCGCCCAGGAACACGGGGCGCGAGGCCAGGTCTTCGCGGTCCAGGCTGAGGTCGACCTTGTCGAAGAGCTTGCGCAAGTTGATGTCGATGGGCCGGTTGATCACCAGGCCCAGCGCACCTTTGTCGTTGTGCTCGCACATGTACACCACGGTGCCGGCAAAATTGCCGTCCGTCACGCCAGGCATGGCGATGAGAAACTTGTTGGTGAGGTTGATGGCGGGAAGGTCTTCAGACATGTGGCTGATTTTAGTGGGGGAAGCGCTTCGTGAGTGACGGGATTGATTCGGCCCTGGTCTGGTTTCGGCGTGACCTGCGTCACACCGATCATGCAGCGCTTTACCACGCCTTGAAAACGGCGCGCCGGGTGTGGTGCGTTTTCGTCTTCGACACCGACATCCTGGACCCATTGCCCCGCTGCGACCGGCGTGTGGCCTTCATCCGCGACAGCCTGGTCGAGCTGGACATCGCCCTGGCGGACCTGGCCGCCAGCCACGCCAGGGCAGACGCCGCCCGCACCCCCGCCAGCGGCGCAACCGCCGGCCTGATCGTGCGCCACGGCCACGCCCTCACCGAGATCCCCAGGTTGGCCGCAGCCCTGGGCGTGCAGGCCGTCTACGCCAACCACGACGACGAGCCCCAGGCCCTGGCCCGGGACGCCCAGGTGCGCGGCCGCCTGAGCGACATCGGCGTGGCCCTGTTCACCAGCAAGGACCACGTGGTGTTCGAGCGCAACGAGGTGCTCACCGGCAACGACACGCCCTACGGTGTCTTCACACCCTACAAAAACGCCTGGCTCAAGAAAATCGAGCCCTTCTACCTCAAGCCCTACCCGGTGGCCGAGCGCGCGCACAAGCTGGCGCCTGTTCCCCCCGCCATCTGCCCGGTGGGCGTGGCCCGCGTGCCCACACTGGGCGACATCGGCTTTGAAGACCCGGGCCCGCTGAAGGTGGCGCCCGGCATGAGCGGCGCCCGCGCCCTGCTCGATGACTTCCTGGACCGCATGGACCGCTACGACGAGACGCGCGACTTCCCCAGCGTCAAAGGGCCCAGCTACCTGTCCACCCACTTGCGTTTTGGCACGGTGTCCATACGCGAGCTGGCCAGCCTGGCCTGGACGCGTGCGCAGGCCGGCTCACGTGGCGCCCAGGTCTGGCTGTCGGAGCTGATCTGGCGAGACTTCTACCACCAGATCCTGTTTCACCACCCGCACGTGGTCGGCGGCGCCTACAAGCGTGAGTACGACCGCATCAAATGGGCCAAAGGCAAGGAGGCCGAAGCCCATTTCGCCGCCTGGCGCGATGGCCGAACGGGCTACCCACTGGTGGACGCGGCCATGCGCCAGCTCAAGCAGACGGGCTACATGCACAACCGCCTGCGCATGGTCACCGCCAGCTTCCTCGTCAAGGACCTGGGGCTGGACTGGCGACGTGGCGAAGCCTGGTTTGCCGAGCAGCTGCTGGACTTCGACCTGGCCGCCAACAACGGCGGCTGGCAGTGGGCCGCCTCCAGCGGCTGCGATGCTCAGCCCTACTTCCGCATCTTCAACCCGGTCAGCCAGAGCGAGAAATTCGATGCCCAGGGCAAGTTCATCCGCCGCTACGTGCCGGAAATCGCCGCCCTGCCCGACCGCGCCCTGCATGCCCCGTGGCTGGCCCGCCCGCATGACCTGGCCGAGGCCACCGACGTGGTGATCGGGCGCGACTACCCGCAGCCCATCGTCATGCACGACGTGGCGCGCGAGGCCACCCTGGCCCGCTATGCGGTGGTCAAGGCGCAGGCCTGATCAGAACAGCTCGACGCCGCCCACGTGCGCATCCGGCGACTCGATGACGCCGCCCATGACCAGCGCTTCGTGGTTGAAGATGCGGTTGCGGCCCTGGTGCTTGGCCTCGTAGACCGAACGGTCCGCACGGGCAAACGCACCGTTGGGCGTGTCGTGGTGCGCCACCTCCGTGAAGCCAATGCTCACGGTGACTTGCCCCACCTGCGGGAAAGGGTACTGCTCGACGTTGCGGCGGAAGCGCTCGAACGCCGCCAGCGCGTCGTTTTCCGTGCCGCCACGCAGCAAGATGACGAACTCTTCACCACCGAAGCGGTAGAGCCGGTCGTAGTGCCGAAAGGACAGGCGCATGATGCGCGCCAGCAGCACCAGCACCTCGTCACCGATCAGGTGCCCGAAGCCATCGTTGACGCGCTTGAAGTGGTCGATGTCGATCACCGCCAACCAGTGGCTGGTGGGGTGCTGCTGCCGGCGCTCGCCTGCGCCCGTGAGCACATCCGAGGCCACGGGCATGGCCGCCCTGAGGAAGGCCGCATCGAAGGTCTGACGGTTGAGCAAGCCAGTGAGCGCGTCGCGCTGGCTGGACTCGAGCAGGTTCTGGAAGTTGCCAAAGACCTTGAGCAGGGTCTGCAACTGGCGCAGGGCCGTCGTGCCCATGGGCTGGTCCGAGGTGATTTCCAGCACGCCAGCCAGCCCCACTTCCACCGGCAAGGGCAGGACGGTGATGCAAGGTGGCGTGGGCTCGCCATCGCCATTGAGGTCGGCGCTTTGTGTGAGGTTGCGTGACTGCACCGCAGCCTGGCGCAGCGGGTGGTCCGACATGGCGGGCAGGTGCGCCAGGTCGGCCCAGGGCGGGTCACTGACCACCATGGCGCCGCGTCGCGCCAGGCCACCACAGAACCAGTGCCGAGTTTCTTCTTCTGCCCCGATGAGGCGATAGACCCCCACCTGCTCCAGGCTCAGCAGCTCCAGCACGCCTTGCGCCAGGGTCACGTCCAGCAATTCGCGGTCACGCTGGGCGGTGAGGTGCGCCAGTTGCGTGATGGCGTGCTCGGCCATGGCCTCGCCCGATGACCCGCCCGAGGTGTGCGAGTCCGCCACGGCCTGGGCATCGGTCTTCACGGCTCAGCTGCTTTCTGCCCGCTGGGCGGCATAGCGGGCCACCAGGGCCAGCAGCTCTTCTTCGCCATAGGGCTTGCCCAGGTAATGGTCTACGCCCAACTCTTGCGCGTAGTCACGGTGCTTCTGGGCGATGCGGCTGGTGATCATGATGACGGGCAGGCCGGACAGCTTCTGATCGGCGCGGATGTTGCGCACCAGATCGAAACCATCCATGCGCGGCATTTCGATGTCCGACAGTACCACTTCAGGCCGCTCTTGCGCCAGCAACTCCAGGGCTTCCAGGCCGTCCTTGGCCAATTTGACGCGGTATCCCTCGCGGGCCAGCAGGCGCTGTGTGACGCGCCGCACGGTCAATGAGTCGTCGACCACCAGCACCAGCGGGCGGGCCTGCTCTTCGGGGTCGATGCGCTCGCCCGGGCGCACGGCATGGTCGGTGTTGAGCCATGAAGCGTCGTCCGCCAGGCCCACCAGGCTGGCGCCCATGGCCTCGCGGGCACGCTGGCCATACACCGTGGCCAGGGCCACAGGGTTGTAGATCAGCGATACGGCACCGGAGGCCAGCAGGGTCATGCCCGCCAGGCCAGGCAGGCGCGCCAGCTGCGGCCCGAGGTTCTTGACAACCACTTCCTGGTTGCCCAGGACTTCGTCGACGTGCAGGGCCACGCGTTGCTGGGCCGAACGCACGATGACCACAGGGATGCTGCGTGCGCCTTCCAGGCCGCGCGGCGAGTGCTCCAGCAAGGCGCCCAGCCAGTAAAACGGCAGGCTCAGGTCGGCAAAGCCGTACTGGCCGTTGCGGTAGGCGGTTTCCACCTCTTGCGGGCGGGCGCGGCGCACCAGCTCGATGAGGTGGGTGGGCACGGCCACGGTGATGTGGCCGCAGCGCAGCATCACCACCTTGGTGACGGCGGTGGTCAGCGGCAGCACCAGGGTGAAGCCGGTGCCGTTGCCCGCCTTGGTGGCGGTCTCGATGCGGCCACCCATGGCGTTCACGTCGGACCGGACCACGTCCATGCCGATGCCGCGGCCGGCCAGCTCGGTGACGGCGTCCGCCGTCGAAAAACCGGACGTGAAGATCAGCTGGGCCAGTTCAGCCTCGGTGGGCTGTGCGCCCCACTGCAGCAGGCCCATGGCTTGAGCGCGGTCGCGGATGCGGTCCAGGTTGAGGCCGGCGCCGTCGTCGCGCACCTCGATGCTGACTTCGTTGCCTTCATGGCGCAGCGCCACGGTGATCTGGCCGGTGGCGTCCTTGCCGGCGGCCACGCGGGCCTCCGGCGACTCGATGCCGTGGGTCACGCAGTTGCGCAGCAGGTGCTCGAACGAGCCGGTCATCCGCTCCAGCACGCCCCGGTCGATTTCGGTGGCGCCACCGACGATGTCCAGGCGAACCTGCTTGCCGGTTTCCTTGGCCGCCAGGCGCACAACGCGGTAGAGGCGATCAGACAGGCCTTCGAACTCCACCATGCGGGTGCGCAGCAGGTCGTCTTGCAGGTCGCGGGTGAGGCGGGCCTGGGCGGCCAGTTGGTCTTCGGCGGTTTCCAGGCTGCGCTGCAAGGTGCGCTGCACGGTGGCCACGTCGTTGACCGACTCGGCCATCATGCGGGTCAGTTCCTGGAAGCGCGTGTAGCGGTCGAACTCCAGCGGGTCGAAGTCCTGGCCGCCGGCGCGAGCGGCTTCCATGCGGGTCGCCACCTGGGTCTCGGCCTGCAGTTCGATGTCGCGCAGGTGCTGGCGCAGGCGGTCGAGGTTGTCGGTGAGGTCGGTCAGCGAGCCACGGATGTGGCCCACCTGGGCGTGAAGCCGCGTGCGGGTGATGGACACCTCGCCGGCGTGGTTGACCATGCGGTCCAGCAGCTGCGGGCGCACGCGCACCGCGGCCTGAGCCACGCTGGGGCCAGCGTCCTTTTCCTGCGTGACCGAGGTGGTGCGCAAGGGGCGCGTCAAGGTCGACCAATCGATGGGTGTCAGGATCACATCGGCGGCACGCTGCAGGGCCAGCACGCGGGCCGAGCGGGGCTCAGGCGTGGCCGCAACTGGCTCACCCTGGACGTCCTGGCCTGGCGCGGCATCGACCGCGTCGATTTCGGTCGTTTCAGCGACAGGCAGGGGCGCGTCGGCATCGGCGTCCCGGTGCAGCGCCTGCGTCACCACATCGTCGAGCGGTTGATCGGCGCGAGGCATCGCCACCGTGGGGCCATCGTCGTCCAGCATGCCCGTCAGCGACAAGGGCTGGCCGGCATCGGTCAGCGTCTCCGCTTGCACCGGCGCAGAACGTGGCTGGATCAGCGTGGGCTCGTCGTCGGGCAACATGCTGAGCGGCGACGGGGTGGCCTCCTGCTCGTGGTGAACCGTCTCCACCAGCTGGGCGGCCTGGGCCTCGTAGGCGCGGGCGTCCTGGTTGCGCAAGGCATCGAAGACCTCGATGAGGCGGTCGACCCGGCCTTCCAGGGGCGCCACGTCGGCCGCACTCAGGCTGGGTGAGGCCAGCAGGCGCTCGATGGTCGATTCCATCTGGTGCGCCAGCTCGCCCAGTCGCATGGCACCGGCCAGGCGGGCGCCACCCTTGAAGGTGTGCAGGGTGCGCATGCAGGCTGCGGCAGCGGCCGGGTGGTCGGGCATGTCCAGCCACTGGCGGGTCTGGGTGGCCAGCTGGGGCAGCAGCTCCTGGGCCTCTTCTTCAAAGAACGGGAACAGGTCTGCGTCGACGTGGTCCTGGGCGTCGATGTCGGCCTCGTTCTGCCATGAGGGCTGGCCGATGTCCTCTTCCAGTCGCATCAAAGGCGCGACCGGCGCGTCGACCACGGGCGTGAGCTCCTTGAACTCGGCCACACCCAGGGGCACCGGCATGGACGAAGCGAAGTCCGGCGGGGCGTCGGCGTCGTGGACCAAGCGCAGGTGGGACGACGCCGAAGCGTCGGTGAGGGCGTCCAGCGACCGCTCTTCCAGAGGCGGCGGCTCGAAGGCATCGAGCCCTTGGAGCAACTCGGGCGGCGGGCTCTTGAGGAAGCCGGCAGCGAACTGGTGCAACAGGCGGCGCACCTCTTCAGAGGCCTCGTGGAAGAGCTGAACCGCGGCGTCAGGGGCGGTCGGGCGGGTCTGGGCGCGCTCCAGGGCGTGCTCCAGGCTGCGCGCCAGCTGCGACAGCGCCTGGTAGCCCACGGTGGCCGAATTGCCGGCCAGCGAGTGCGACAGGGCCACCGCGTCGGCAGGCACGGCCACGCTGGTGTCCGCCAGCCATTCGCCCATGGTCTGGCTCAGGCGGCGCGATTGCTCATCGGCCTCATTGAGGTAGATGTTGAACAGCGGGATGCCGATGCGCAGGTCACCCACCACCTTGACGGGCTCTTCTTCGACAGCCGGGGCTTCATCGGCCAAAGGCTCCAGCGGCAGGTCCACATCGGTGCTGAGGCCCGCTGCGCGCGTGGGCTCGCCCTCATCCGAGGCGGCAAAATTCACCGGCTCGCGGAAGGTGACGGACAAGGGCTCCATGGCGGGCTCGTCGAGGCCCCCCATCTCGCTGGTGGACCAGAGCTTGGGCGGCGGAGACAGCGCGGGCGCTTCTTCAATGACCAGCGGCAGGTCAGCCAGGCCATCGCTGGCGAAGGCCGCGTCGCTGCCAGCAGGCATCTCCAGGTCGAGCACGATGAGTTCGTGGTCGGACACGGGCTCGATCATCAGGGCCTGAGGCACCGTTTCGGGCTCGTCGTCATGGGCGCGGTCAAAACGGTTGGTGCGCTCCCACGGGCCTTCGGTGACGTTGGACAGCGGTGGCACCGACGCGGCGCCGCCGCCTTCCAGCGACAGGTCCACGCCTTGCCGGGCCAGATCGGCGCTCAAGGGCATGGGGCTGGAGTCGACCGGGTCGGCTTCAAGCGGCCCCACAGGCTTGACGAAGGCCAGGGTGTTCACTTCGGCCAGGCTGGCCGGCGCCGGCGCCGGCGCCGTCAGCGGCAAGGTCTGTCCGTGCAGGCGCATGGCATCGGCCGCCTGCACCACCGGCTCGGCCTGCCAGGGTGCATCCGCGTGGGCAACGATGGCCGACGTCCATTCGGCAAAGTGGTTCAGCAACTGCTCGGTGAGCGCCAACAATGGTGCAGGCACGGCCTGCTGGGCGGCCAGCTGGGCGTTGTAAAGCTGCTCGCAGGCCCAGGCGGCATCGCCAAAGGCCTTGAGGCCCACCATGCGCGAGCTGCCTTTGAGCGTGTGGAAAGCGCGGCGCACGGCGGTCTGGTCACCCACGTCATCGGCTTGGGTGTGCAGACGCTGCACGGCGCCCCGCGCGTCCGCGATGACTTCGGCCGCCTCTTCCAGGAAGACCTGACGCATCTCGTCGTCTTCTTCCAGGCCGGTGGCTTCAGCGGGCACGGCGCTGGTCACTGGCGCCAGGAGGGCCTGCTCGGGAAAGGGCGCGGGCTCAGGATCGGGCTCGCCTTCCTTGGCGATGACCTGGGCCAGATCGGCCACCACCTGAGAGACGTGCTCGCGCGCGGCCTCCAGCATCTGGTCGTCCTGCGCCTCTTGTGCCGAGGCCAGCACGGCCTTGGCCAGCGCGACGGTGTCGGACAGCTCGGTCTGATCCAGCACGTGGGGCGTCTCGCCCAGCCTGTCGAGCTGGTCACTGACTTCGCTCAGCGAGACGTCCTGCCGCACCAGGGCGGAGGCCACGCCTTCGGCCGCCGTCTGGGCCTCGACGCGCTGCACAGCCTGCACGTGCTGCGCCACGGCCTCAACGGGGTCATCGGTGCTCAGATGTGTTTTTTTTTCCCGCCCCATCAGCGGGTTGAGGATGCCCTTCTCGGCATCCCAGGCGAACAGGGATTTGGCCAGCGCCGGCTGCACGCCCATCATGTCGATGAGGAAGCCCAGGGCGCCCAGGTTGGTGGCCACGCGGTCAAAAAAGCCATGGGCCGCCGACTGGTCGATGTCGGCATCGGGCTGCAGCAGGTGGTCGACGTCCTGGCGCATGCGGGCCACGGCCAAAGCGGCCTGGTCCAGGCCCAGCACGGCCAGCACGCCCCGCATGGACTGCAGCGTGGCGGGCACCTGCACCAGGTGGCCACGCTCGTTGGGTTCGCGGAAGTACTGGTCGATGTGCTTTTCGCAGTCGGACAGGCTCAGGCGCAACTCCTGCACCACGCTGCCGATGGTCTGGCGGTCGGACACCCGGCGGTAGAGGTCCTCCATCCAGGCTTCCAGAGGCTGGGCAGGCTGGCCATGGCTGACCTGGGCGATGCGGTCGGCCAGACGCTGCAGGCGAGCGGCTTGCTCGGGGTGGTCGAACTCGCAGTCTTCGATGCAGGCTTCGAGGTAGAGCAGGCTGGTGGCCACTTCCATCGCCAGGCTGGTGTCGGGCCCCTGCGATCGGGACACCGTGGTGGCCGCGGCTTCGCTCAAGGCGCTGGCCAGCACATCACCATGGTTGAAGAGCCGGTGCAGCGAATCACTGACCAGTGAGAACTGCTCGTTGAGGCCCCCCAGCCGCAGCAACTCGCCAGCGGCCACGGCCGACCAGCCTTCTTTGGCGCTGGACACACGCTTGGCGGCCTGGGCCACCCAGGCGGGGTCGTAGCGGCCCAGCACCGAGGCGTCCAGGTCGACCGCCTGGTGGCGTTCCAACCCGAAGGTGCGGCGCACGCGGGCCAGCACGGATTGCTCGTCGCCCGGCACCAACCGGGCCTGGGCGCAGAAAAACAGCAGTTCGTTGGCCAGGCGGTCAGACGGCGCGGTCTGGCCTTTGACCAGGACCCGCAACTGGCTGAGCAGCTGCGACAGCACGCGCTTGGCGTGCACGTCCAGCGGCACGTGGTGGCCCGCGAGGCCTTCCAGGAAACCGCTGGCCAGCATCCAGGTGGCCGCTTCGCGGTGGGCGTTGCGGGTCTCGGCCTGCGCGGCCAGGCCGGCGCACAGCGCGGCCAGGTCCAGCGCGTCCTGAGGCTGCTGGCGACGCAGCAGGCCCAGCAGGCCCATCTCGAAATCTTCGACGGTGGCCGCATCGGCCGCACGGGGCAACACGCCGGGGGGCGCGGCCAGCGGGGCTTCCAGCGACAGGCTGGGCCAGTCCTGAACCCACAGGTCGGTGGGACGCGGCAAGGTGGCGCCTGCACGGGCCATCAGCGCTTCGTATTGGGGGAAAAGTTCAGTGGCGGCAATGGACTTGCCGGCCAGCTTGCGCGCGATGTAGTCCAGCAGCGCGAACGATGCCCTTTCGATGTCTTCCACCGCACCGGAGGTGATGGACTGCGGACGGCTCACCAGCTTGCTGACCACGGCCTCGCTGGCACGCAGCAAGGTGGCGCCTGCACTCAGGCCGGCCAGCTCCAGCGCGCCCACACCCTGGTGGATCTGCTGGCGGGCCGTGCGCAGGATGGCCGGGTCCAGCGCGTCCATGTCGGACTGGCCCGCCACACTGACATCTTTGAGGCAACGGTGCAGCGCCTTGTGCGCCGCCTCCAGGGACTTGCGCAACTCCTCGTGCACCCATGCCAGGGCGCTGAGGTCATCGGCCGACGCGTTGGCGTGGGGCTGGATCAGGCTGTCCATGGGTCATCCAGTTCAGGAAGTGATCTTGAATCGGGCCACGGATTGCTGCAGCTCGAACGCGGTCTTGGACAGCTCGCGCACCAGTTGCGTCGTCGAACGCGTGCCCTCACCGGTCTGCTCCGTCACGGCAAAAATGTGCTGGATGTTGGTCACCACCACATTGGCCGATTCGGCTTCCTTCAGGGCTTGCGACGAGATCTCTTCAATCAGCTCGGCAAGGCGGCGTGACACGCGGTCGATGTCGCCCAGTGCGGAGCCGGCGGCGTCAGAGAGGCGGGCCCCTTCGACCACACCCTGCGTGGAGCGCTCCATGGCGGCCACGGCGTCTTGCGTGTCGGTCTGAATGGTGCGCACCAGGGCGGCAATTTCGCGCGTGGCGTCGGCCGAGCGTTCAGCCAGGCGCTGCACTTCTTCGGCCAC
>CANBQJ010000107.1 GCA_947371645.1 Burkholderiales bacterium
GGCATGGCGTTCTTCTGCCCCTCCTGGGCCCTGTCCATGATGCCGGCCTTCACAGGCTGGAAGGGCGAGTCGGGCTGAAGGCTGACCTTGTCACCGGCGGACTCACCAAAGGCGGAGCGGATGCCGCCGGGTTGAACCGTGACCACGGAGATGCCCAATGGCCGCAACTCCATGCGCAGCGAATCCGACATGGCATTGACCGCTGCCTTGCTTGAGCAGTAAGGCGATGCAAACGGTGTGGGCACCACGCCTGAAATGCTGCTGACATTGACGATCATGCCCCGTCGCCTGGCCACCATGTCGGGCAGGACGGTTCGGATCAGCGCCACCGGTGCAAACAGGTTGACCTCGAACTGTTGGCGCCACGCTTCAGGCGTCGTGTCGAGCAGAGGGCCCATGGCCCCGTAGCCAGCGTTGTTGATCAACATGTGGACACGCAAGCCTCTGGCGTGCAGGTCACCGAGCAGGGCGTCCATCTGGGTTGGATCGCACACATCCAGGGGCAGCGTCAGCATGCCCTCTGACTGCAGATCGGCGATGGTGTCGAGCCTGCGCGCCGTGGCGCAGACCGTCAGCCCCATGCGGTGAAAGCGGCGGGCCAAGGCCTTGCCGATGCCAGAGCCGCAACCGGTGATCAATATGGTGTCTTGCGCGCTGAGCATGGAGCTTTCCTATGTGGTGAACAGGCAAGGGGGTGCGTGATGCGTCGCATTGGGCTTCACGAGCGCTGAGGAGCCACTTGCCGTGTGCGCATCAACAAGGCCTCGGGTGGCAACTGCACGGCCTGGATGGGCTTGTCGACCAACTTGCGGGCTGCCGCGCGGGTCATGCCGAGGCCCAGCAAGATGTGGAACGCGATCTCCTGTGGATAGTCGTCGGACATGCTCGTTCGTGCGCTGAGCGAAAACAGGGCCGCGCTGGTGGTGCCGACCACGAGGTCCATGCCCAGCATCGGGTCGGAGAGCGTGAAGCGGCCTGCCTGGGTCGCTTCGATCAGATCGCGCATCAGGTAGCCCAGGCTGGGCATCTTGTCCAGGCTGCGCACCACGCCCACGCGCGAGATGAATCGCCCGGCTTGTGGGTACTGCCTGGCCGCGTGCAACACCATTCGCACGCCACAAGCCAGGCGCTCGGCGGGGTCGGGTCTGTCGACGATGGCGGCATCCACCAGCATCAGCAGTTCATTGCCCAGTTCCTGCAACACGGCGGCCATGGCTTCGTCCGTGGTTCGGAAGTGGTTGTAGAAGGTGCCGCGTGAGACCTGCGCATGGGTGATCAGGTCGTCGATGACGGTCGCCTCGGCGCCTTTGTCGTTGAAGACCTGCAGTGCCGACTCAATGAGCCGTGTGCGCATGCGTTCGCGCTTCTCTGCCGCAACACGGGTGCGGAAGTCCGGTGTGTTCATGTCAGGAGATTAGCTGATTCATGTCAGGGAAAACGACATACCTGTCATAATGACGTAAATGTCATTATCACCTCATTCGGCGATCAGACACCAGTCGTTGAGATCAGCACAAACACCCATGCCGCATGCCCAGGCCTTGAAGGCCCCCCCCGAATACCTTGAAAGTGCCAGGCCTGCGCATGTGCAGCGCCTTGTGCGTCCGGAGGTCTTGCAAAAGGCCAGCCAATTGGCTTTCCTGCGGTTTGACAAAGCCGACCTGGACAAGGCCCAGCGCTTCTGGACTGACTTTGGCCTGATCACGGTGAGCCGGACAGCCGAGGAGTTGGTCATGCGCGGCGCAGGCACCTCGCCGGCCGTCCTGGTGGCTCGTCGTGCCAGGACATCTCGCTTTGTCGGTTCGGCCTTCGTGGTGCCGCCCGACACGGACTTTGGCCACCTGCAGCGCGCCAGCAGCGCACAGCCGCTGGCCGTCAACGCGGTGCCGGGCGGCGGCCGTGGCGTGAGCCTGCGCGACCCTGATGGGAACGAGGTTTGGCTGATCACCGATTGGGGGGTGGTGAACCCATTGCCTCTGCGCGAGCCCTTGCACAGGCACATGAACACGCTGGCGCATGCACCTCGAGTGAACGGCACCGTGCGCACCGACATCGAGCCCGCCACCGTGGGTCGTCTGGGCCACGTCGTGATGCAGACCACCGACTTTCACGCCATGGCGGATTGGTACATGCGCCACCTGGGCGTGATCCCTACCGACGTGCAATACCTGCCCGATGGCGCCCCCTTCCTCACCTTCTTCCGGCTGGACCTGGGCGACACGCCGTCAGACCACCACACGGTGGTCATCGCTGGCGGGCTGGAGGCCCGCTACGAGCACAGCGCCTGGGAGGTGGTGGACCTCGACGCGCTGGGGCAGGGACAGCAGGTGATGCGCGCCAACGGACATCAACACATGTGGGGCATCGGTCGGCACGTGCTGGGCAGCCAGTTGTTTGACTACTGGAAGGATGCGGACCAGTTCGAGTTCGAGCACTACACCGATGGCGACGTCTTCACCGCATGCCATGAAACCCGCTATGTGCCGTTTTCGGCAGCCAGCATCTGGGCCTGGGGGCATGACGTCCCGGCCAGCATGTTCCCTGCGAAGACGCCGGCCCTGCTGTGGCGCGCGATCAGGCTGCTGCGGTCAGGCCGTGTCACCTTGAAGCGCCTGCTGCTGATGGGCCAGGCGATCGACACGCCAGCGCGCCCTTGGCTTTGAAGCCACCTCCAAGCTCTCCAACCCCATCCACGAGTCTGCCATGGCCACGCCACTTGTCCGCTACGCTTCGCCCTCCCTGCCTGATCAACCCTTGTGGGGTGTGCTGTTTGATCGGCACATTGCCCCCTTGTCGGGTGCGTACCCGAACACCGGATCCCTCATCGAGCATGGCCAGGTCGAAGCGCGCGCCTTGACCGCTGCGCAAGCCTCGGTGCGCCTGGATGACGTGAAGGTGCTGTCGCCCATCACGACGAACCAGCAGTTCCTCTGTCAGGGCATCAACTACGGCAGCCATGTGCGCGAGTCGGGCATGGACCCGGCCAGCATCCCCTTCAACACCTTCTTCACCAAGGCGTCGTCGTCCTTGACGGGGCCACACGACGATGTGATCTGCCCCCGGCATGTGAAGTTGCTGGACTATGAGGTCGAGCTCGGTTTGGTTGTGGGACGCAACCTGAGTGCGGGCGTTCAGGTCAAGCCCGACCGCTTGCATGAGGTCCTGGCCGGGGTGACCATCGTCAACGATGTGTCCGCCCGGGATGTGCAGCTGCCCCAGGGGCAGTTCTACAAGGGCAAGAGCTACCGCACCTTCGGCCCGGCCGGCCCCGTCTTGCTGCTGCTGGAGCCCGCAGAGTGGGCACGCTGGCCGGAGCTGCACATGCAGCTGAGCGTCAATGGCCAGCTTCGTCAGGATGCCTATTGCCGGGACATGCTTCACCAGCCGCACCAGACGGTGAGTGAGTTCTCGGCGCTGCAGGATCTGAACGCAGGTGACCTCATCGCCACCGGCACGCCGGCCGGATGCGCGGCCAAGGCGCCGGGCAAGGTGCCGATGTGGGTGGCGCGCCATTTTTTGTCCGAGGCCACCAAATGGAAGATGTTCATCCGAGGGGGCGTGCGCAACCCGCTGTACCTCCAGCCCAATGATGTGATGACCCTGAGCATCCGCACGGATGACGGGCGGCTGGACCTGGGGCAACAGCGCAGCCGGGTGGTGCCTTCGTGACCGCAGCGCAGCAATTGGTTTGTCTGGAGCCAGATGCCGAGCCGAGGCCGATGCTGCGAACGACTGAGCTGGGCCAGCCGGGGCATGGGCAGGTGCTGGTTCGCACGCTGGCCACGTCGGTGAACCCCATCGATGTCAAGCGCGCAACGGGGTACGGCCGGCGTCTGCTGGGGCTCAAAGGTGCGGCGCGGTTCCCGCTGGTGCTGGGCAACGATGTGGCCGGTGTCGTGCAGGCGGTGGGCGCAGGCGTCACGGCCTGGA
This sequence comes from Burkholderiales bacterium, assembly GCA_947371645.1. Next base: position 3,931 of record CANBQJ010000107.1, read on the forward strand.
AGGTCGGCGACCGTGCCTTCGGGCTGATGCCGACGGGCCCACAGGGGGCGCATGCCAGCCATGTCCTTGTGGCCTCTTCGCTGCTGAGGGCTTCGCCTGCACACCGCACTGATCCGTCACTCGCCGCATTGCCCTACACCTTCACCACGCTGTGGTGGGCACTCCGAAGTGTCGGCCTGAACCAGGCCAGTGCCCGCAACAAGGAGGTGTTGGTGCATGGGGCCTCGGGTGGGCTGGGGCAGTTGGCATTGCAGGTGCTGGTGCGGTGGGGGGCGCGGGTCACCGCCGTGTGCAGCACGGCCCACGTGCCGACCTGCAAAGAACTCGGCGCGCAGGAGGTGCTGGACCGTCGCCAGCAGTCGCTGTCGAGCCTTCCGCGTCGATTTGACGCGAGCCTGAACTTCGCAGCCTGGCAGGACGAAGGCGCCCTGATCAGTCGGCTCAAGCTCAACGCGATGGGCCACGCCACCACCGTGCACCCTTTGCTGGCCAGCTTCGACGAAGGGGGGTGGGTGCAAGGCGGCTGGCGTGCCTGGCAGGCGTGGTCCGGCATGCGCAAGCAAGCCATGAAGCTGGGGGCATCGACACGGTACGCCTGGGTGGTGTTCAGCCCCAGCACGCAAGCCCTGGACGACTTGCAAAGCCTGTTGCCAGGCTCAGGCCTGCACCTCCCCATCGGGCTGGCCGTCCCACTGTCGCAGGGCCAGGCGGCGTTCGCCCACGTGGCTCAGCAGCGCGCTGGTCGCGCCATCCTCCTTCCCGAATGACCGTTGCACGGAGCATCCATGTCAAACATTCCTGCCCAGGTTGATGTCCTCATTGTGGGCATGGGGCCAGTTGGTGCGGCACTGGCTCAGCTGTTGAACCGCCATGGCACCCGGACCTTGGTGATCGACCAGGCCAAGGAGATCTTTGTCGCGCCACGCGCCATCGCCTTGGACAACGAGGCGCTTCGCGTGCTGCAGATGTGTGGCCTGGAAGAAAACGCCTTTGACAAGGTCGCCATCCCGGAAGTGCGCATGCACTCACCCTTGTTCGGCCAGTACAGCCGTGCGGTGACCGCAGGGTCGATCGATGGCCACCCACGGCTGGTGACCTTCTTCCAGCCCCAGCTGGAGCAGGCGCTCAGAGATCAGCTCGAGCACAGTCGCCATGTGACGGTGGCCCTGGGGGTGTCGCTGGTGTCCCTGAGCCAGACGCCCGATGACGTGCAGGCCGAGCTGAGGACCGAGGCGGGGCTGCTGCACACCGTGCGGGCGCAGTATGTGGTGGGCGCAGACGGTGCCAGCTCGCTGGTGCGCCGCATCCTGGGGCAGGACTTCAAGGGCAAGACCTACGCCGAAGACTGGCTGGTGGTGGACGCGAAGGGCATGCCCACCACCATCGACCACGTCGAGTTCATCTGCGACCCCAAGCGCCCCACACCCCACATGGTTGCGCCAGGCGGACGTCAACGTTGGGAGTTCAAGCTGAACCCTGGCGAAACCCGCGAACACATGGAGCACCCCGACACCGTCAAGCGCCTGCTTCAGCCCTGGAGCCAGGGCCGGGACATCGACGTGGAGCGCGTGGCGGTGTACCGCTTTCATGCGCGGTTGGCGCAGCAATTCAAGGTAGGGCGGGTGATGCTGGTCGGTGACGCGGCCCACATCACGCCACCGTTTGTGGGCCAGGGCCTGGTGGCCGGCTTGCGTGATGTGGCCAACCTGGCGTGGAAGCTGGCCTGGGTCTGTCAGGGCCTGGCCCGACCGGCCCTGCTGGACAGCTACGCACAAGAGCGCCGGCCCCATGCCAAAGCCATGATCGACCTGGCCAAGAACATGGGCAGGCTGGTGATGCCCCGCAACCATGCCACCGCGTTTGTGGTGCATGGCCTGATGCGCGTGGCCAACACCGTGCCCAGGCTGAAGCGCCTGTTTGAAGACCTGGAGATGAAGCCCGTCAACCGCTTCAAGGCGGGTTGCTTTGTTCGGCCTGGCGGCGGGGCCAGGCTCAGGCGAGGTCAGCAAATGCCTCAGGTGTGGCTCAAGCCGTTTGCGGGAGGTGAGGTGCGCCTGAGCGACGATGTGCTGGGCATGGGTTTCGCCATGGTGGGCTTCGGCGTGGACCCGTCGGGCACCCTGTCACCGGCAGATGTCCAGGCCTGGCTCGCATCCGGTGGCCAGTTCGTGCAGATTGATCCGAGGGGGAACATGGCCCGCACCACGGCACAGCGTCCGTGGGAGGACCTGACAGGCGGTTTGATGCCGGCTGTGGTCCCGGTCGGGTGGGTGGCGATCGTCAGGCCGGACAAGGTGGTGATGCACGATGGGCCGGTGGCCGACGCGACCGCGCTGCTCCAGCAGGCCTGGCCCCTGGTGACTGGCAGTGACACCGACGACATCCCGCGCTTGGGTGCAGACCGGCTCTGCGGCTAGTCGGCTGTCGTTGACTCATCCGACTGGAACACCCCCGTCAGGAACTCCGCCAGGCGCTCGGGCCCCATGCGGGAGCCGCAGGCCTGCGGGTGCCCGCCACCGCCCGCAAACCGACCTTGACCACGCCGTCTTTGGACACGCTACAGAGAAAAGCAAACGTGCCGCACTCGGCCGACAGCAGGTGGCCCACCTCGCTGGTGAAGGCGCCCACCTGCTCGTCGGTGAAGGCGGTGATCTCGGCCCAACGGGGGAACTCGTTGGGCTCCAAGTCGAGGGCCGACAGGAAGAACTGCCAGGCCAGCATCGCGCCAGACATGGCTCATGTCGAAATGCACCGCGCCGCATCGGCACTGGAACTTGCCCAGCTTGTCGGCGGCGCTCTGGTGGTGATCCAGCACCACCAGCAGGTCGGCCAGCGAAGCGATCTTGCCGTGGCTCACGCCCACGTACTCGCCGTCGCCTTCGAAGCACAGCCAGGCGGCCAGGGCGGCGCCAAAGCCATCCGGGCCATGGGCGTGGTACAGCACCAGGGGGCGAGGTTGGCGCGCAGCTTCTCCGACGCGCCTCATGACGGGCCAACCCGCTGACCGTGGCGTGCCGCCCTGGCTCCAGCCCATCAGCCTCCGCGAAACCCGGGGTGGTTCAGTGGCCCCGGACGCCACAAACACCATTAGGCCTCCTGGCACCGGGCGTGCGAGACTCCGGCATGAGCCCTTCCGCACCGCCCGCCTCATCGGAATCGCCTGCGCCCCGTGCGGAGACGGCCTGTCGCGACTGCCCGCTGCGGCAGCTGAAGCTGTTCCATGAGCCCACGGGCGACGAGCTCGACCTGGTGCAGTCGCTCAAGCGCCGCGAGCGCCAACTGGGCGTCGGCGAATCGCTGATCCACGAAGGCCAGACCGATGCGCCGCTGTACACCCTGCTGCAGGGCTGGGCCTTTCGCTACAAGACCTTGAGCGACGGGCGCCGCCAGATCCTGAGCTTCTTGATGGCCGGTGACTTCATTGGTGTGCAGCAGAAGATGGGCGATGCCGCTGCGCATGGGGTGGAGACGCTCACCGAGGCGCTGTTTTGCGTGTTCCAGCGCGATGCCCTCTGGGAGTTGCACCGGCGCAGCCCGATGATGGGCTTCAACGTGACCTGGCTGACTGCGCACGAGGAGTCGATGGTGGACGACACGCTCCTGTCGGTCGGGCGCCGCAGTGCCGAAGAACGCATCGCGTCGATGCTCATCTTGCTGTTCAAGCGCGCCGCTGCGCTGCAGGCCGATGCCGGTGCCGGTGGCGTGGTCTTTCCGCTGACGCAGCAGCACATCGCCGATGGGCTGGGCCTGTCCCTGGTGCACACCAACAAGACTTTACGCAAGCTGGAGCAGCGTGGCCTGCATCGCATCGCCGATGGCCGGCTGTACCTGAGGGACGTCAAAGCCATGGCCCGCCTGGCGGACCTCTATGGCGACGGGCGCGCACCGGCACGCCCCCTGGTCTGATCGCCGCGTGACCGTGAGCCTGTGTCTTACGACATAGAGGGGCGGGGTGCCGGGCGATAGATTGCCCCTCATCGGCCCCAGGGTCACCCCAATAGGCGCACCACCGTGAGTACCTGTCACCCCTGTGTACAAAACAACCAGCTGCTGGCTTCTTTGCCATCTGAAGTCGCTGGTGCGTTGCAGTCCCGCCTGACCTCTGTCGACCTGGCGGCGGGCCAGATGCTTTATGAGTCGGGCACGACGCTGAGCCACGTGCACTTCCCGGTCACCGCCGTGGTTTCGCTGGTGTCTCCGCTGCAAGATGGTGCCTGCGCCGAGGTCGCGATGGTCGGTCAGGAAGGCGTGGTCGGCGTGTGCGCCTTCATGGGTGGCGGCAAGGCCCTGAGCAGTGCGATGGTGCAGCGCCCGGGCCTGGCGTGGCGCATGAATGCCTGCGACATCACCGAGCTGGCCCGTGACTGCGAGCCCATGTTGCAGGGCTTGCTGCGCTACACGCAGGCCCTGTTCACGCACATGGCACAGACATCGGCTTGCAACCGCCATCACGCTTTGGCCCCACAGCTTTGTCGCTGGTTGTTGCAGCACCTGGACAGGCAAGCCAGCGATGACATGCGCATCACGCAGGAGCGCATCGCGGGCATGCTGGGCGTGCGCCGCGAGAGCGTGACCGAAGCAGCGCAACAACTGCAGCGGGAGGGTCTGATCAGCTACACGCGCGGGCACATCCGGGTGCTGGACCGGCGCGGTCTGGAGCACCACAGCTGCGAGTGTTATGGCGTGGTGAAAAAGGCCTATGCGCAACTGCGCAGCAAGGCCATGGACACGTCGGATCACCAGCCTTTGCTCATGGGGGGGTGAAGGGCCAGACGACGCCGCGGGTGGCCGTGCGCTGCGTTGCCGGTTGGGCCCTGTGCTGCCGCCCCGCGGTTCAGAACGCCGCCAACCCAGCCCGCAAGCCACCCACCCACAGCGGCTGCACCTGGTCAAAGATCGATGCCGCAGTCCCGAAGGCCTGGCGGTCGTGCGCCAGATGAACCCACAGCCGGGTGTCGTGCGGGCCGGTGTCCACCGCTTGTGTGGCGCGCAAACGCACATGCCATGCATGCACCTGCTCGTACAGCTCAGGGTGGTGCTTCAAGCTCCAGGCCAGGCCCACCAGGTCGGCGTAGGCTTCCTCGTGCCGGGTCCGCCACATGTCGGTCAGCAATTCGGCCTGCGCGTCGCTGACATGGGCACGCCAGCGCTCGTCGTCCAGGCCTTCGGGCAGGGTGCCCCAATTCCGCTGCAGGTGACGCCAGCAGTGCGCCAGTTCGTGCGCGGCAATGGCTTCGACGACCGGGCCGACCAGGCCGGGTTCGATGCGATCCAGCGTGGCCTGCGCCTCCGGGTTGCCTCGCATGGACAGCACCAGTTTGCAGCGGCCGGCCACGAAGGCCATGCCCAACGGTGTCTCGCCGGGCGATGGCTTGGGCCGCACAACAATGTCCAGCGGCAGGGCCTGGTCGCGCGCGAAGGCCAGCACCGGCGCGGCGGCGTCGAGCCACTGGTGCTCGGTGGTGGTGAGTTCGGCGCCTTGGGCCGTTGCCACCGCCAGGGCCCACACCAGCCCCCACGCCCATCTCCATTGCTTGCCCATGCTGGCCTGATCCCAAATCGGTGAATGCGCTGTGGCGCGGAGCGGGTCGGCGGCAGCAATTCACGACGGCACCCACATCGACAAGCCTGATGCCCCGGGGGCGGCAGCCATGGCCGGAGGTGAGCCCGGTTCGGGCCTGAGTTCCGGCGATCTGCGCGGGGCGGTGTCCTATGTGGGCTTGCGCACCGTCAAAGTGTGTGCGGCCGCCTAGGCTCAACGCCAGGAGTCATCCCTTGATGGGAGCGCAGCCATGAGCCTAGCCCGGACCTTGTCAGTTTCACCAGTCAACGGCGGGGGCCGTGGGTGCGCCAAGGCATGCCTGGACGGTGAACCTGCCTGTGATGCGGCCCTGGCGAGTTGGCATTGACGGGGCCATTGGCATGGTCACCTCCGTGACCTCATCGCATCGCGGGCTTGTCGCTGGGTTGGCGCTGACCATGGTGTTGGCCTTGGGTGTGGCCGCCGGCGAATGGTTCGGCTGGCCATTTCTGGCCACGCCTTTGGCGCGCCTCTTGTCTGACAAGCTGCAGCGCCAGGTGCGTCTGGGGCCCGGTCTCGCCGGTCAGGCGGGGCAATCTGCCGCACTCAGGGTCCGCTTCGTGGGCGGCTTGCGGCTTGAGACCCCGCAGCTGGAGATCGCAGCGCCAGCATGGCGCCTGGGCACCCACACCGTGCTGGCCCATGAACTGGCCATCGAGATGAGGTACATCGATCTGTGGCGCGCCTACCGCGGCGAGCCCTTGCGCATCAAAAATTTGCACGCGAGCTTGCTGGACGTGCAGTTGGATCGCCTGCAGGACGGCCGTGCCTCCTGGCGATTCGGCCCGTCGCCGGGGCCAGGCAGCGTGCTGGCAAAGCCCATGCCCTTGCCCTTGTTCGACAGCTTGAGGGTGAGCTCAGGCACCTTGCGATACCGCGATGGCCTGCTCGACATCGATCTGGATGCCCGCTTGTCACTCGCCGCAGGCTTGCAGATGAGTGCCACCGGTCACTATCACCAGATGCCCGCTTCGATGGCCTTGACGTCGTCGAACGTCTTGCCCCTGCTGGCCGATGGCGCGGAGGCCGTGGCCGTGCCCCTGACCGTGAACGTGACCGTTGGCCGAGCCAGCTTCTCCTTCAACGGCCTTGCGGCGGATGCGCTGAACCTCAAGGGCTTGAATGGGCGATTCACGCTGAAGGGGCCGTCCTTGGCGGCGGTCGGCGACCCCTTGAGGGTGACGCTGCCCAGCACATCGGCCTTTCACGCAGAAGGCCAAATCGATCGACAGGGCAGCACCTGGCATCTGGCGATCAAGGATGCCACCGTGGGCGCCAGTCAATTGAGCGGCGACTTCAGGTTTGACGCCGGCCACCTCGTGCCCATGCTGTCGGGACGTCTGGGTGGTCGGCGCTTCATGTTGATCGACATGGGCCCTGCATTGGGCACCACGCCTGCCGAAGCCGCGCCCACGGCCTCGTCACCTGCCGTGGTGCTGACCAACACAGCCAAGGGCCACGGCAGGGTCTTGCCGGATCGACCGTTCGACCTGGCCGCCTTGCGAGCCATGGATGCCGATGTGCTGATCGACATCGACGAAGTCAACCTGAACACCCCCTATCTGTTGCCCTTGCGACCTGTGCATGCCCACCTGCTCCTGGCAGGAGGCACCTTGACCGTCCAGGACATTCAGGCCAGCCTGGGGCAAGGCAGTTTGCGAGGCCGCGCGCGTCTGGATGGCCGTGGCACCCAGGCCATTTGGGACACCGACCTGCGCGTGGATGGCGTGCGCCTGGAGCACTGGCTTCGCCAGAAGGGGGGCAACGAACCACCTCGCTTCGCATCGGGGCAACTCAGTGGGCATGTGGCCTTGCGCGGGCAAGGCCGTTCTACCGCCGACATCCTGGGCACCTTGAATGGCCAGGCTCTGCTGGCGCTCACCGATGCGAAGGTGTCTCACCTGGACATCGAGAAGGCGGGCCTGGACCTGGCCGACATCCTGGGCTTGATGATCAAGGGCGACGACATGTTGCCTGTGCAATGTGCCGTGGCCGATCTCGTTGCGCAGGATGGGGTGCTCCGGCCGCGCGTGATGGTGCTGGACACCTCTGTGTCTGCGGTGTGGATAGAGGGCACCATGTCCATGGCCAGCGAGGCACTGGCCTTGCGCGCTGTGGTGATGCCCAAGGACTTCAGCCTGGCATCGTTGCGCATGCCCTTGCAGGTGCGCGGCACCTTTGCTCACCCCGAAGTCTCTTTTGAAAAAGGCACGATGGGTTTGAAACTGGCGTCATCTGCGTTGCTGGCCTTGGTCAATCCGCTGGGCGCCCTGATTCCGCTGGTGGACCCTGGCGATGCGGTCGCCGCCAGGCAGGGTGCCGATGGTTGTCGGGCCTTGGTGCAACACATGGGCGGCAAGCGTGCACAGCACGCCGCGCGGCGATGAGCACCACCC
>CANBQJ010000108.1 GCA_947371645.1 Burkholderiales bacterium
GGTAGTCCACCAGCACGGCCTTGGTCGGCGAGAGGTCCGGCTCGTGCATGGCGCGGATCGCGGCCGCATCGGCACGGGTGTCCATGGCGCGGTAGAACGCGTCCACGAGGCGAACGACGGCCTCACGCCCACCAATCTGGTCGAAATGCGGGTTGGCGGGGGCAGCAGCTTGCGGGTCCATGGGGCTGCTGCTGCAACCAGCGTGCCATGTCAGCTGAGCGCGCTCAAGCTTGATCCAGCTTGGCTGCGCACCAGCCCCGGTGATGGGTTTGTGGGCTTTGCGACGGCCAGCGCCGCTCAAATCCGATCAAAGCCGACAAAAACCCAAGGCCACGGGATCAAGGCGCGATCTGCTCGGCCCAGTCGTACAAGGCACCCAGGATCTCCTGCCCGCGCTCGTCGTCGTCCTTCAGCGTTTCACTCAGGGCGTCGATGCGCTCGAAGTAGGCGGCCAGGGTCAGCCCACCACCCTCGCCTTCGTGCAGGCGGGCTTCGCGCAGGGACAGCCAGCGGGCCTGGTCTTGCGCGTCCAGCGTGTCGGGAAAGTTGCGGGCGCGGTAGCGAAACAGCAGTTCGTCCAGGCGTTCATCCACAAAGCCCAGGCGTTTGGCCGCCAGGTCCTGGGGCGACAGGGCCTTGAGCCGCTGCAGCACGCGGCGGTCTTCATTGCCCACGAAGCCGCCGTAGAGGTCCTCGTCCACGTCCACCGGGGCCTTGCCTTCGCGGCCTTCTCGGCCGTAGACCTCGGCCCAGATGCCATCCATCTGGGTGACGCGCGCAGACAGCCATTCGGCACGCTGCAAGGCCGTGGCCATGTCCAGGCCCCACTTGGCCTGCAGGGCCTCGTTGACCACCTTGAGGTTGCCCACCACCACCGGCGACTTGTTGATGTGCAGGCCCTTGATGGGCAGGCGGGTGACACCTTCGGGCAGCTCATCGCTGCGGCTGAACATGCGCTGGCGGACCTCGGCGGCACCCAGCTGGAACAGGGGCGCCGGGTCTTGCGACAAGTCCCACACCAACACCTCGTTCTTGTTGGACGGGTGCGGCGCCAGGGGGTAGACCAAGGCCATGCAGCCGCGCTCCACACCGTACATGCCGGTGATGTGCAGGAAGGGCTGCCATTGGGCGCGGGGCTTGTCCAGGCCAGCCTCCGACATCACGGCGTCCTTCTTGCGCAGCTTCAGGCAGAAGTCCCACAGCTTGGGCTGGGCCGTGCGCACCAACCGCGCCAGGGCGATGGTGGCGCGCACGTCTGACAAGGCATCGTGAGCGGCTTCGTGCACCAGGCCATTGGCCTTGGTCAGCAGCTCCAGCTTGAACGACGGCCGGCCATCCACCTGCGGCCAGGTGATGCCTTCCGGGCGCAGGGCCCAGGTGGCGCGCACCACGTCCAGCAGGTCCCAGCGGCCACAGCCGTTTTGCCACTCGCGGGCATACGGGTCCATGAGGTTGCGCCAGAACAGGTGGCGGGTGACCTCGTCGTCAAAGCGGATGGAGTTGTAGCCCACGCCCACGGTGCCCGGTTCGGCCAGCTCGCGCTCGATGGCGTTGGCAAAAGCGTGTTCGGGCACGCCTTGCGCGGCACAGGTTTGCGGCAGGATGCCGGTGAGCAGGCAGGCTTCGGGGTCGGGCAGGCTGTCCAGCGGGGGCTGACAGTACTGCATCAACGGCGGGCCGATCTCATTGAGCTGGGCGTCGGTGCGCACGCCGGCAAACTGCGAGGGGCGGTCACGCCGGGGCACCTTGCCGAAGGTTTCGTAGTCGTGCCAGTAGAAGGTCAGGTCGCTCATGAGGCCAATGATCTCAGGGTCTGCCAGAAAAAAACCCGCCCAGCCGGGGGTGGCGGGCGGGTTGTTGCGCCTCAGCCTGCGTCAGCTCAGCGCTTGCGCAGCACCAGGCTGCCCACGGAGTAGCCAGCACCAAAGGAGCAGATCACGCCCAGGTCGCCCGACTGCAGGCCGGCACGGTGGCGGTGGAAGGCGATGACCGAACCTGCCGAAGCCGTGTTGGCGAACTCGTCCAGGATCAGCGGGGCCACGTCCTGCGTGGACTCGGTCTCGATGAGCTTCTTGATGACCAGCTGGTTCATGCTCAGGTTGGCCTGGTGCAGCCAGAAGCGCCGCACGGCCGTGGGGTGATGGCCCAGCTTGGCCAGGTGCGATTCGATGTGCGCAGCAGCCAGGGGCACCACTTCCTTGAACACCTTGCGGCCTTCCTGGCGGAAGGTCTTGTCGCGGGCATTCGGGTCGGTGTCTTCACTGCGGTTCATGAAACCGAAGTTGTTGCGGATGTTGTTGGAGAACTGCGTCGCCAGCTGGGTGCCCAGCACTTCCCACTGGTCGTCCGATGTGGCCGTGTCGGCCAGTTCGACGATGGTGGCCGTGCACACGTCACCGAAGATGAAGTGGCAGTCGCGGTCTTTCCATTCCTGGTGGCCCGAGGTGATCTCGGGGTTGACCACCAGCACGCACTTGGCGGTGCCGGCGCGCACGGTGTTGACCGCCTGCTCCAGCGCGAAGGTGGCCGCCGAACACGCCACGTTCATGTCGAAGCCAAAGCCGCGGGCGCCGAGGGCCTGCTGGATCTCGATGGCCATCGCCGGGTAGGCCCGCTGCATGTTGGCGGACGAGCAGATCACGGCGTCGATGTCGGCGCCGGTCTTGCCGGCCTGTGCCATGGCTTTCAGCGCCGCGTCCACGGCGATCTCGGCCATCAGCGACAGCTCGTCGTCGCCACGGGGCTTGAAGCGCGGGTGCATCCGGCCGACATCCAGGATGCCTTCCTTGTCGATGACGTAGCGCTGCTTGATGCCCGAGGCCTTCTCGATGAACTCGGCACTCGACGGTGTCAAGGCCGTGACGGCCCCTGATGCGATTTCTGCCGCGTGCTCGGCATTGAAGCGGTCCACATACGCGTTGAACGAGGCCACGAGTTCCTCGTTGGTGATGGTGTGGGGAGGCTGGTAAAGGCCTGTCCCGCTGATGACAACTGCGCTCATGCGGCGATCCGTCTCAGTCAAAACCCTCGATTTTGCCACCGATCGCCAGGAAGTGCGAATTCCTGCCTGCACGCAGGCGGGTAAACCCTTGCATCGCCAGGTTTCACCTCCTGCCGATGTGGGGCAACATGGCATGCACATCACAGCGCGACGGGTGTGTCTCCCCCCAGGTCGTGCACCGCAGGAGGACACGCTTTGCCCCACCCCGGCGAACCCGCCCCGAGCCGCCCCCGTGCGGCCGCCGTCAAGCTCAGCCCTTGGCTGTGGGCGGCGGCCTTGTGGCTGGGCATCATTGCCGTGCTGGCCACCGTCTGGCACCTGCAGCAACTCGGCGCCTTGCGCCATGAGGCCAGTGCCTCGGGCACCGTGCGCCTCCATGCGCTGCGCGACAGCCTCGAAGGCCAGTTCCGCAACGTCACCGGGCTGGGCCATGTCGTGGCACAAGAGGCCGCCATCCTGGAAGCCTTGCGAGGCAACTGGATCCCAGACCCCGCACGGGTGGACGAAGGTGACCGCGTCCGCCTGCGCGAGATGTTGCGCGCCCGGGTCGAGGTGCGCAACCTGAGCCGCCGCCTGCAGCGGCTGGCCAAGGATTTTCGGCTCAGCCACATCTACCTGCAAGACATCAACGGCACCGTCATCGCCGACAGCCTCTGGCAGGATGAACTCTCGCCTCTGGGGGCCAACTTTCGTGTGCGGGATGCGTTTTCCCGCGCACTGCAAACGGGTGAGAGCTTCCAGTATGTGAGTGGCCGCGTGAGCAAGCGACCGGGCTTCAACATCTCGGTGAGAGTGGACGATGCGGACCGCCCGGTGGGCCTGCTGGTGCTCAAGCTGGACCTCCAGGCCATGCCCCAGATGTTCGAAGACCCCCTGGGGCGAGCCCTGCTGGTGGTCGACGCCAACGGCGTGATGGTCTATGGCAACCGACCGGACTGGCGACTGCACCAGGTGCCCGGCAGCATCGACCTGAGCAGCCAGCTCAAAGACGCCCAAGGGCTCTACCTGGGCGTGCCCAAGCCTGTGGACTGGGCGCCGGCAAGCATCAGCGTGGACCACACCGACGTCCCCGGCTGGCGCATCCACGACCTGCCTCACCTGGCCCAGACCGCCCCGGTCCCCGGTGCGCCGGTGGCCGTGTGGGTGCTCAGCCCCTTGAGTGGGGAGCGCAGCCTCGTTGGCAACACACTGGCCTGGTCCAGCGTGGCGGCGCTGGCAGGCTGGACAAGCCTGTGGCTGCTGTGGAAGCGGCAAGAGCGGCGGCGCCAGCTGGCCGCCGTGCGCCAGGACGCCCTGGACATGACCCGCGCCCTGCCCCTGGCCGTGTTCCGCTTCCGGCGCGACCTGGATGGCACCGGCCGCTTTGCCTACCTCAGCCCCGCAGCGGCCGACATGCTGGGCCGCAGCAACGCCGAATTGCGCATGCAGCCCAACTGGCCCGACACCTCGCAGGGCATGCCGTCCGACACCCCGCCGCTGCAGCCTACCCTGTACACCGTGCAGGTGGGCGGCGAGCACCGCAGCCTGATGGTGCACAGCACCGCCAGCCTGGAGCCCAACGGCACGCAGGTCTTTGACGGCTACTGGCAGGACGTGACCGCGCACCGCCGCGCCGAGTCCCGCTTCGAGGCCGCCTTCCAGCACACCCCCGTGGCCCAGCTTTTCTGCCACCCCGAGCGCGGCGTGCTGCGTTGCAACGATGCCGCCTTGCGCCTCTTCGGCGCCAGCAGCCTGCACCAGATCCAGCACTGGCAACCGCCCCTGTGGCCCGAGGCAGATGGCGAGCGCGAGGCCAACAGGCCTCTGAAACTGTCGCTGCACCTGCACCGCCTGGACAGCAGCGCCTTCGATGCCGCCGTCATGCTGCTGCGCCTGAGCGACGACGAACCCGACCTGACCTTCGCCATCATCGAAGACGTCACGGCCAGCAAGCAGACCGAAGACGCGCTGCGGCGTGCCAGCGAGGCCGCGCGCGAAACCACCCAGGCCAAGTCCGCCTTCCTGGCCAACATGAGCCACGAGATCCGCACCCCGATGAACGCCATCATCGGCATGACCCACCTGGCGTTGCAAGAAGGCCCGGGAGACAAGCAACGCAACTACGTCGCCAAGGCCCACCAGGCCGCCAACAGCCTGCTGCAGATCATCAACGACGTGCTGGACATGTCCAAGATCGAGGCCGGCCACCTGGAGCTCGAAAGCATCGACTTCCCGCTGCAAGACGTGCTGGAGCAGGTGGCCAATGTGCTGGGCCTGCCCGCCGAGCAAAAGGGCCTGGAGTTGCTGTTCGACCTGCCCCCTGACCTGCCCGCCCGCCTGCTGGGCGACCCCACCCGCCTGCGCCAGGTGCTGGTCAACCTGGGCTCCAACGCCGTCAAGTTCACGCCCACCGGCAGCGTCACCATCGGCATGCGCCTGGCCAGGCAGCAAGGCCACGACATCACCCTGCACGGCTGGGTCCGTGACACCGGCATCGGCCTGAGCAGCGAGCAGTCTCAGCGCCTGTTCCAGCCCTTCACCCAGGTGGACGCGTCCACCACCCGCGAATTCGGCGGCACCGGCCTGGGCCTGAGCATCAGCCGCCAGCTGGTGGAGCACATGGGGGGCCGCATGTGGGTGGACAGCCAACCCCAGCAGGGCGCCACCTTCCACTTCGAGGTGAAGCTGGGCCTGCCCGATCAGGCCAGCCCCATGGCCGCCCCCCGCCCGGCCTGGCAGGGCCGCCGCGTGCTGCTGGTCGACGACAACCCGGATGCCCGCGAAACCCTGGCACACATGACCGCCCAGTTCGGCCTTCAGGTGGACACCGCCAGCAGTGGTGAGGCTGCACTGGACATGCTCGGCCACGCACCAGCCCCCTATGACTGGGTGCTGCTGGACTGGAAGATGCCCGGCATGGACGGCATCACCTGCGCCCAGCGCGTTCACACGCACCAGCAGGCGCGCTTTCCCGGCCACGAGGCCTGCATCCTGTTGGTCACCGCCTTCAACCGCGAAGACGCGTTGCGGGCCGCTGCCTCCACCCCTCTGGCCGATGTGCTGACCAAGCCTGTCACGCCCTCCACCTTGTTCGACAGCCTGGGCAAGGCCATGAGCCGCCAAAGCGTGATGCGCCCATTGCCGCCGGGCACTGGCCAGTCGACCCTGGCGCTGGCGGGCCGCCTGCAAGGCCTGCGCATCCTGCTGGTGGAAGACCAGCCCCTCAACCAGGAACTGGCGCAAGACCTGCTGCAACGTGCGGGCGCCGCCGTGGTGCTGGCCAATGACGGCCTGCAGGCGCTGGAGATCCTGAACGCCGCAGACTCATCGCAGGCCTTTGACTGCGTGCTGATGGACTGCCAGATGCCCCGCCTGGACGGCTACGCCACCACCGAGCGCATCCGCGCCAACCCGCGCTGGCGCCGCCTGCCGGTCATCGCCATGACGGCCAGCGCTTTGGTCAGCGACCGCGAACGCGCCCTGGACGCCGGCATGAACGACCACATCAGCAAGCCGCTGGACGTGGGCCAGATGTTCCAGGTGATCAGCCGCTGGGTGGGCCTGGTGCGTCAAGGTCAAGGTCAGGGCCAAGACCACCCCGCCACCACCGCCTGATCAGAAGGGCACCGGGCAAGACCAGTGCAGGGGCCGCCCGTCCGCTGGATGCGGCATGGTCAGCGCCTGCGCATGCAGCAGCAGGCGTGGTGACGCTGCCTGCACACCCACGCCGTCCGGCCCGTAAAGCGGGTCGCCCACGATGGGGTGACCCAGGGCCTGCATGTGCACCCGCAGCTGATGTGAGCGCCCCGTGACCGGCATCAGGGCCACGCGGGTCTGGTTCAGATCGGGCAAGCGCTCGATGACCTCGAAGCGCGTCAAGGAAGGCTTGCCTTGCACGGCGCACACCTTCTGCAATGGCCTGCGTGGCCAGTCGGTGATCAGGGGCAGGTCCACCTCGCCGGCATCGCTGGCCAGCAGGCCGTGCACCACCGCCACATAGCGCTTGTGGGTCTGGCGGTCGGCAAAGGCCACGCTGAGCCGCCGCTGCGACTGCGCCTGTCGCGCGAACACCAGCAAGCCCGACGTGGCCATGTCCAGCCGGTGCACCACCAGCAGGCCAGGCCAGCGCGCATCAGCCCGGGTCATCATGCAGTCGGCCCGACCCGGCCCACGCCCCGGCACCGACAACAGGCCGCTGGGCTTGTCCAGCACCACCAGCGTCTCGTCCAGCCAGACGGGTGCCCACACGCCTTCGGGTGGCGGCTGGTAGTCGACCTCAGGGGTCAGCGACGGCAAAGGCGAAAGCGTAGAGGGCACGGGCCAGGGCGGTGGAGGTGAAGTCTGGGCAGATGGCCACCAAAAACCCGGCATATCGGACGCCAGGCGCCGGCCTTGAATGTCCACAATGACACCAAGTTTACTTGCCACCCGGGGCCAGCCATGCGCCTGAACCTGCCTGTTACCCAAGGCGAATTCGAATTTCCAGACGAGGAGATGCTGGTGTCGATGACCGACCGCCAGGGCCGCATCACGCACTGCAACGCGGCCTTCGTGCGGGTGAGTGGCTACGCCGCCGAAGAGTTGTTGGGGCAGCCGCACAACATCGTGCGCCACCCCGACATGCCCGAAGACGCCTATCGGGACCTGTGGCACACCATCGCCAACGGCCGCCCCTGGACGGCCCTGGTCAAGAACCGCCGCAAGAACGGCGACCACTACTGGGTGCAGGCCCACGTGACACCCTTGCTGGAACGCGGCCAGCCCATCGGCTACCTGTCGGTGCGCACCAGGCCCACCCGCGAACAGGTTGAAGCCGCGCAGGCCCTCTACGCCCGCCTGGCCGCCGAACGCGATGCCCCGACCTTCAAGCTGCACGCCGGCCGCGTGCGCCACTTCGGCTGGCGAGACTGGTCGGGCAAGCTGGGCCGCATCCACCTGACCGGACGCATGGCCTTTGCCATGGGCCTGATCCTGCCCATCACCCTGCTCCCGCACTGGCTGGGCCTGCCGGCCAGCTGGCTGCCCTGGGCAGAACTGCTGAGCGGCGTCACCGCGCTGTCGGCCATGGTGGCGGTGCTGGACCGCAGCGTCTCACGGCCCCTGAACGAGGCCATACGCTTCATCCACCGCATGTCGGCGGGCGACCTCACCTGCAGCATCCAGTCGACCCGGCCCGACCAGATCGGCGTGCTGATGCGGGGCCTGCGGCAGGCCAACCTCAACACCCGCGCCTTCGTGAAAGACGTCCGCGACGAGACCGACGGCATCCAGCACGCCATCACTGCCATCGCCGAGGGCAACTTCAAGTTGTCCACCCGCACCGACTCCCAGGCCGGCAATGTGGAGCGCACCACGGCCGCCATGTCCATGCTCACGTCCACCGTCAAGCAGACGGCCGACACTGCACGCGAGGTGGCCCAGGTCAGCGCCGACACCTCCAGCGTGGCCGAGCAAGGCGGCAAGGCCGTCAACGAAGTGATCGCGGCCATGCAGGGCATCCAGGGCTCCTCGCAGCGCATGAACGAGATCACCCAGCTGATTGAAAGCATCGCCTTCCAGACCAACCTGCTCGCGCTCAACGCCGCGGTGGAAGCCGCCCGCGCAGGCGACCAGGGCAAGGGCTTTGCGGTGGTCGCCAGCGAGGTGCGCAACCTGGCCAAGCGCAGCTCGCAAGCGGCCAAGGAGATCCGTGACCTCATCGGCGCCTCGGTGGAGCGCGTGGGCGACGGCACCCGGCAGGTGGAAGCCGCCGGCGAGACCATCCAGCGCGTGATCGAATCGGTCAACCAGGTCACGGGTCTGATCCATGGCATCACCGAAGCCACGTCCGAGCAGTCGGACGACATCGCCAACGTCAACCAGTCGGTGGGCGAGATCGGCCAGGCCACCTCGCAAAACGCCCAGATGGTGGAAGAAGCGGCCGCCGCCGCGATCTCTTTGCAGCGGCAGGCCCAGACCCTGGTGCGGGCGGCTCAGGTCTTCCGGGTGAGCTGACTCAGCGACGGCCTTGTGAAACGCCGCCACGATGCGCCTGGCGCCCTTCCCCTCTTGTCATCAAGGACGTCGCCGCTGCTGACAGAATGGGCTGTTGAGCTGTCCTGTAGTTGACCCGTTCCAGACCTGAGGAGTCCCGCACATGGCCAAAGCCGCCGCCCCTGTTGTTGCCCACCCGTTTGCCCAGACCCTGAAGACCTTCGACACGGCTTCAGGCAAGACCCTGTCCTACCATGCGCTGCCCGAACTGGCCAGGACGCACCCCAATGTGAACCGCCTGCCGGTGTCGCTTCGCCTCGTGCTGGAGTCGGTGCTGCGCAACTGCGACGGCCACAAGGTGACGGCCGAGCATGTGGCCCAGGTGGCCGGCTGGCAGCCCCAGGCCACCCGCACAGACGAAATCCCCTTCGTGGTGGCCCGCGTGGTGCTGCAGGACTTCACCGGCGTGCCCCTGCTGGCCGACCTGGCCGCCATGCGCAATGTGGCTCAGGCCCAAGGCAAGCCGGCCAAGCGCATCGAGCCCCTGGTGCCCGTGGACCTGGTGGTCGACCACTCCGTGATGATCGACTTCTATGGCGACAAGAAGGCCCTGGACCTCAACATGAAGCTGGAGTTCCAGCGCAACGCCGAACGCTATGCCTTCATGAAATGGGGCATGCAGGCCTTTGACACCTTCGGCGTGGTACCCCCGGGCTTTGGCATCGTGCACCAGGTGAACCTGGAGTACCTGGCGCGCGGCGTGCACATCGGCAAGGATGGCGTGGCCTACCCCGATACCCTGGTGGGTACCGACAGCCACACCACCATGATCAACGGCATCGGCGTGGTGGGCTGGGGCGTGGGCGGCATCGAGGCCGAAGCGGCCATGCTGGGCCAACCCGTTTACTTCCTGACGCCGGACGTGGTGGGCTTCGAGCTCACCGGCAAGCTGCGTGAAGGCGTGACGGCCACCGACCTGGTGCTGACCATCACCGAGATCCTGCGCAAGGCCAAGGTGGTGGGCAAGTTTGTGGAGTTCTATGGCGAAGGCACGGCCACGCTGGCCCTGCCCGACCGCGCAACCATCGCCAACATGGCGCCCGAATATGGCGCCACCATGGGCTTCTTCCCCGTGGACGACAAGACCATTGCCTATTTCAAGGGCACCGGCCGCAAGAAGAGCGAAATCGAAGCCTTCGAGGCCTATTTCAAGGCCCAGGGCCTGTTCGGCGTGCCAGGCACGGCCGAAGCACCCGCCACCCTGGCCAACATCGCCTACTCCAGCGTCGTCAAGCTGGACCTGGGGCAGGTGACGCCTTCACTGGCCGGGCCCAAACGCCCGCAAGACCGCATCGAGATCGGCAAGGTGGCCAGCACCTTCACCGAGCTCTACGCCCAACCTTCAGGCGCCAGCGGCTTCAACCAGCCCGCAGACAAGCTGAGCAAGGCCTTCACCACCAGCGCCGGCACCACCCTGCACAGCGGCGACGTGCTGATCGCGGCCATCACCTCCTGCACCAACACCTCCAACCCGAGCGTGTTGCTGGCCGCTGGCCTCCTGGCCAAGAAGGCCGTCAAGGCCGGGCTGAAGGTGGCGCCGCACATCAAGACCTCGCTGGCGCCAGGCTCGCGCATCGTCACCGAGTACCTGGACAAAGCCGGCCTGCTGCCCTACCTGGAGAAGCTGGGCTTCAACGTGGCGGCCTACGGCTGCACCACCTGCATCGGCAATGCAGGCGACCTGACACCCGACATCAACGAGGCCATCACCAGCAACGACCTGGTCTGCGCCGCCGTGCTCTCGGGCAACCGCAACTTCGAAGCCCGCATCCACCCCAACCTCAAGGCCAACTTCCTGGCCTCGCCCCCGCTGGTGGTGGCCTATGCCATCGCTGGCAACGTCACCACCGACCTGATGACCGAGCCCGTGGGCCTGGGCAAGGGCGGCAAGCCCGTCTACCTGGGCGACATCTGGCCCAGCAGCGACGAGATCCACAAGCTGATGAAGTACGCCATGGACGGCAAGGCCTTCAAGGCCAACTACGCCAAGGTCAAGTCCAAGCCAGGCAAGCTGTGGGACAAGACTTCGGGGACCAAGGGCGATGTCTACGACTGGCCGGTCAGCAGCTACATCGCCAGGCCGCCCTTCTTCGATGGCTTCCAGAGCCAGCCCGCGAGCGTGAGCCTGGCGGTGGCAGGCGCGCGCATCATGGCGCTCTTCGGTGACTCCATCACCACCGACCACATCTCGCCGGCCGGGTCCATCAAGGAGGCCTCACCTGCAGGCCAGTACCTGGGCTCGCTGGGCGTCAAGAAGGTGGACTTCAACAGCTTCGGCTCGCGCCGCGGCAACCACGAGGTGATGGTGCGCGGCACCTTCGCCAACGTGCGCATCAAGAACCTGATGCTGCCCGTGGGGCCTGATGGCAGCAGAGAAGAAGGCGGCCTCACCCTGCACCAGCCGAGCGGCGACAAGATGTTCATCTACGACGCCGCCATGAAGTACATCGCCGAGGGCACGCCCACCGTGATCTTCGGTGGCGAAGAGTACGGCACCGGCTCCAGCCGCGACTGGGCCGCCAAAGGCACGCAGCTCCTGGGCATCAAGGCCGTGGTGGCACGCAGCTTCGAGCGCATCCACCGCAGCAACCTGGTGGGCATGGGCGTGCTGCCCCTGCAGTTCCAGGGCGACGACAGCTGGCAGAGCCTGGGCCTCACGGGCAGCGAAATCATCGGCATTGACTTGGGCGCGGAGCTCAAGCCCCAGGCCCAGGCCAAGCTGCTGATCACCCGTGCCGATGGCCACGTCGACACCGTGCCGCTGACCTTGCGCATCGACACGCCCATCGAGGTGAGCTACTACCAGCACGGTGGCATCC
>CANBQJ010000109.1 GCA_947371645.1 Burkholderiales bacterium
TGGGCGCACCTGGTGCAAGACCAGCACTTCATGCTGCAAAAAGAGGTGGTGGACCGCATGGTGGCCTCGCCCGGCAACAAGGACTTTGGCCGCCTGAGCGTGATGCTGCAGTGGCGCTACGACATGGAAAGCGTGGTGGACGTGCCGCCCGAGGCCTTCGACCCGCCGCCCCGCGTCGACTCTGCGGTGGTGCGCATGACCCCCTTTGCCGACGTGCCCAAGGTGGATCCGGCCGTGCTGGAAAAAATGGTGGCGGTGGCGTTCTCGCAGCGGCGCAAGATCTTTCGCCACACGCTGGGCGCCTGGATCACCGAACAAGGCATCGACACCAACTTCGACCTGCAACGCCGCGCCGAAGAGGTGCCCGTGGCCGAATACCTGGCGCTGGCCGCCCTGGCCCCGCCGAAGCCATGAAGCCCTGAGGCACAGCGCCACCGAGGCCCGCCATGACCAAGCCAAAGCCCAACCGCCAACCCGCCAGCCAGCAAGAGGTGGCCGCCTTCATCGCGACCCAGTTCCCGCAGACGCCCTGCATCGTGCAGCAGGTGTCACCGGGGCAGGCCACGGTGCTGCACCCCATCGGCACCAGCGAGTTGCGCCCGGGCGGCACCGTGTCCGGCCCCGTGCTGATGGGCGTGGCCGACGTGGCGCTGTACGTCGCCATCCTGGGCACCATCGGCATCCAGCCCATGGCGGTGACCACCAGCCTGAACATCAACTTCCTGCGCAAGCCCGCGGGCGACCGCGCGGTCGTGGGCGAATGCCGCCTGATCAAGGTGGGGCGCACGCTGGCGGTGGGCGAGGTCACGCTCTATTCGGAAGGGTTGGAAGACCCTGTGGCCCATGCGGTGGGCACCTACGCCTTGCCGGCACCGGGTGCCTGAGCAAGGCCCAGTCCTGCAGACGTCCACACACCCGCGATTCAGGAGGCCCCATGTCACCCACCTTGCGCACCGTCCGGTGGCCACTCTTGCTGGCGGCCGCATCGTTCGGCCTCACGGCCTGCGTTTCCATCTACAAGCCCGCCGCGGGCAGCCCCACGGCCACCCTGGTCATCGACAGCAACAAGCCCGGCTTTGTGCAGGCCTTCAAAAGCGAAGCCTGCGACAAGGCCGATGCCGGCTCGCGCATCAGCTTCCTTCACCCCTCTGCCGGTGACCGGCTGCGCGGTGCGGCCAAGCCCATCGAGGCGGGCAAGCCGCTCATCCTGTCCATGGACATGAACACGCCGGAAGGCCAGGAAATGGTGTCTTGCAACATCACCGGCCGCTTCACGCCGGTGGCTGGCGGGGTCTACCACCTGTTCTTCCGCTACGACCCCCAGGCCAGGACCTGCAGCATGGACCTCTTGCGGCGTTCTGAGCTGGGGTCGGTTGAACCCGAGCCCGGCTTCCACACGCTGCCGGTGAAGTGCCACAACAGCCTGGACGGCTGAGGCCCGGCCCTTCGGGGCTTCAGGTGGACACCGCCCGGTGGCTGAGCCGCTGGCGCACCAGCTCGATGTGGCTGCGCAGGTTGTAGAGGTTCTCCGAGAACGCCAGCGGCGTGCGGATGCGGCTCACCCCCGTTTCGATCTCGTCGAGTTGCTGCAAGGCGGCCTGGCGATCGAACTGCGGGCCGGCCAGGTCCAGGTCCATCTCCAGGGTCTTGAGGCGGCCATACCAGCGGTACAGGCGCGACTTCACGCGCCAGGCATACACCACAGGCGCCAGGCGCAGCACCGGCAAGAGCACGGCCACAAGGGGGATCAGCAGCACCAGCAGGCGGTCTGCCCACACGGCGATCCAGAAAGGCAGGCGCTTGTGCAGGAAGGACGGGCCGTTCTTCATGTAGCGGTCGGCGTCTTCACTCAGCGGGATGTCCACACCTTTGGGCGAGGGAAACTCGCCTTCGTGGCGCAGCATGCCCGCGTCACCGGTGATGTCGGTGGCGGCGTCCATGAGCAGGTCGACCAATGCAGGGTGGATGTCGTCGCGCACCACCAGGTTGGCGGTGGGCGCCACCAGCTGCACGTCGTGGTCGGGCAGGTCCGTCCCCAGGTTGAAGCTGCCACGCGGCAAGGTGATGGCCGTCAGGAAGGGGAAGCGCCGCGCGTAGGCCTCGGCCTGGTTGAAGCTCAGCAGGCGCAGGCCACGCTGGCGCATCAGCAGGTTGATGAGGTTGGACTCGGGGGCGCCCACCACCATGATGGCGTCCAGCTCCTGGAGCACCAGCTTGCGCGCGGCCTCGCCTGAGGTCCACTCGCCCAGCTGCGTGTTGCTGGCGTCGATGCCATTGGCCTGCAACAGCGCTTCAGACAAGGCCCGCACGCCACTGGCCGGCGGCCCGATGGACAGGCGCTTGCCCCGCAGCGCACTCAGGCGGTCCACCTTCAGGCCCTGGCGGTAGAACACCCACACGGGCTCGCGGTAAAGCGCGGCCAGGCTCATGAGGTTGTCGCCATCGGCATCGGACGCCACACCCCCTTGCACCACGGCCGCCACCACGCCGGAGTCCGGGTCGTTGAGCAGCTTCAGGTCTTCTTGCGCGCCCTGCGTGGTGCGCAGTTCCAGGGTGATGCCGTTTTGCGCCAGGGCCAGCTGCATCTCCTTGGCCAGCTTTTCATAGGCACCGCCCTCGGCACCCACCGTCATGAAGATGCGTTTGGGCGGCGCTGGCGCGATGTAGCGGCTGGCCAGCCAGAAGGCGCCAGCGATCAGGCCCAGGGCGCCAGCCAAGGTCACCCAGAAGTCCAGCGAGGCCCATCGGGACATCATCCATCGCGCCATGTGCACAGTCCAGCCAAGGAGGTGAAAGACCTCATCTTAGCCACTGCCTGCCGGCTTGACCTAGGATGGCGACCCGGCTTGTCCAGGCCGCGCACCCCACTCACAGAAGGCGCACCCATGATCTACCGCCCCCTTGGCCGCACCGGCCTGAACGTCAGCGTCATCGCCCTGGGCACCATGACCTGGGGTGAGCAGAACACCGAGGCGGAGGCGCATGCCCAGCTGGACGCCGCCCTGGCCGCAGGCGTCAACTTCGTGGACACGGCCGAGATGTACCCCGTGCCCCCGAAGGCGGAAACCCAGGGCCGCACCGAGCAGCACATCGGCAGCTGGCTGAAGAAGACCCGGCGCCGCGACGACATCGTCCTGGCCACCAAGGCCGCCGGCCCCGCCCGCCAGGCCCTGCGGCCCAGCCACATCCGCGGCGGTCGCCTGTCCTTCAATCGCACCAACCTGTTCGAGGCCGTCCACGACAGCCTGACGCGCCTGCAGACCGATCACATCGACCTCTATCAGCTGCACTGGCCTGACCGCTCCACCAATTACTTCGGCCAGCTGGGCTACACCCATGTGGCCAACGAAGACCACACGCCCATCGAAGAGACGCTGGACGCGCTGCAGGCGCTGGTGCAATCGGGCAAGGTCCGGCACGTGGGCCTGTCCAACGAAACACCCTGGGGGGTATCTCGCTTCCTGTTCAACGCCGACACGCGCGAGGTGCCGCGTGTGGCCAGCATCCAGAACCCCTACAGCCTGCTCAACCGCAGCTTTGAGGTGGGCCTGGCCGAAATGGGCATCCGTGAAGACGTGGGCCTGCTGGCGTATTCTCCCCTGGGCTTCGGGGTGCTCACCGGCAAGTACCTGGGCGGCGCCAAGCCCGATGGCGCGCGCCTGAGCCTGTTCGAGCGCTTTGCCCGCTACACCAACCCGCAGTCGGAGCAGGCCACCGCCGCCTACGTGAAGCTGTTCCAGGACCACGGCATCGACCCCACACAAGGTGCGCTGGCCTTCGTCAACAGCCGCCCCTTCGTCACGGCCAACGTCATCGGCGCGACCTCCCTGGCGCAGCTCCAGCAGAACATCGACAGCATCGCCGTGACCCTGCCACAGGCCGTGCTGGACGGCATCGACGCCATCCATCGCCTGCACCCCAACCCTGCGCCTTGAGCCCGGCCGGCGCGGCAGCGCGTGTCATCTCCGCTTCATGTCCAAGGGTGAAGATGCCGGCCTGTGATCACACTGTCCGCCTTCAGCAGCCCTGGCCGTCGCCCGCGTCGTGCACGCGTGGCGCTTGGGTGTGCGCTCGCCCTGCTGGCGCCCCTCTCCGGCTGCGGCAGCCCGGGCATGACCGACAGGTCTGAAGCCACCTTGCGGCCACTGCGCAGCGCCGAACTGCAATGGACCATGCCCGAGAGCGTGCCGGTGCAGATCACCAAGTCCGTGCAGGGCGGCCCCGGGCCCATCACCGAGTTCTACCGGCAAAACGCCAAGCGCCAGATTGCAGAGATGATGATGGCGGCGCAGGCCGCCACGCGTGAACGGCTGAACGCAGCCCAGGTCCCTCATGGGAAAGAGGCCGTCATCAACGTCCAGCCTCTGCACCTGCAGTTCAACGGCATGGGACCTGGCGGCGAGTTCCAGCTCACGGTCTACAACGGCCTTTCCCCCCACACCCTGCCTGCCTGGCAGGGCCGATTCGAGGTGCACGCCAAACCCGAGGACCCACCTCGGGCCATGGGCAGCAGGTTGGCCGATGCCGTGCTGGCCACCCTGCAACAAGCGGGGCTGCTCATGGCGCCGACGGCTGCCGGGCGCCAGCCCTTGAAAGCTGGCGCCGTCACCGCCGCGTCTGAGGCGCCTCCTCCCGCTGCGGCCGAGGACGCCACGCCGTGAGGTGGTCGATGTGCCGCAGCCCCGATGGCTGCGCTGGGTGGGCGCCCACGGCCTTGCTGGCCTTGCTGGCCTGCGCGGCCGCCCAGGCCCAGACCGCGCCCACCGGCAGCCAGGATGTTCGCCTGCCCGGCATCCACACGCGCTGGGCCCGGGCTGAAGACCTTCCCAAGCCAGAAACCACGATCGAGGCCCTGGAGCAATGCATGGGGCAAGACCAGAGCCTGCGCCAACGCTTGCCTGCGCTCAAGGCACGCCAGGCCGAACTGGAGGCGCAACGCCAGGGCATCGCCACAGAGCAGGACGCCATCCAGCGCCACAACACCTCACTGGAGGCCGCGCGCAAGAACCTGGACGAAGCCACGGCCGCCTATGGCCGCAGCGAGCAGGACCTGACCCGTCGGCGCACCGAGTTGAGCGCCCTCACCAGCAAACCCGCGGCCAGCCCTGCCGAGGCCAGGCGCGTGCAAGACCTTGTCCAGCGCTTCAACGCCGACTTGCGCAACAGCGAGACGCACCGCCTGGCGCTGCTGGCCCAGCAAAAGGCGTTCAACCAGCAGGTTGCGGCCTACAACGCCGGGGTGAACGCGCTCAATGAACGTGCAGCACCCTGGGACACACGCTGGCAAGCCTTCGTTCAGGACATGAAGGCCGTCAACGACACGGTGGCCAGCCTCCACCTGCAGTGCGGTGGCGAGCGCACCCTGGTCAAGCCCGACCCGCATCCGAACACGCTCACGCCGCCTTGAGCCCGCGCCGCATAATGAGCGCCCGGTCCACCCAGGAGCCCCGCCATGACCAGCGCCCTGCCCACGGCTGACGCCCACACCCGTTTGCGTCAGCTCCATGACCTGCCCTCACCCAAAGGTGAATGGCCCATCGTCGGGCATGCCCTGTCGGCAGGCCGCGACCAGGTCCACCAGTACGTCGAGGCCATGGCCCGCGAGCACGGCTCGCTGTTTCGGCTGCAGTTCGGCAAGCGCCGCATCCTGGTGGTCTGCGACCACGCCCTGACCACGCAGGTGCTCAAGGCCCGGCCCGACCACTTCCGCCGCTCCAACCGCTTCCGCGCCATCGCCACCGAGATGGGCCTCAACATGGGCTTGTTCTCGGCCGAAGGCGACACCTGGCACCGCCAGCGCCGCATGGTCATGGCCAGCTTCGCGCCGCAGCGCATCCGGGCCTACTTCCCGGCCATGCTCAACGTCACGCGCCGCCTCGAGAACCGCTGGCTCAAGGCCTGTGCCGCATCCACCGATGGCATCGCCCGCCTGGACGTGCAGCGCGAGCTGATGCGCTACACCGTGGACACCATCACCGGCCTGGCCTTTGGCCACGACGTCAACAGCCTGGAAGCCGATGGTGACGTGATCCAGCAGCACCTGGACCGCATCTTCCCCGCCCTGTTCGAGCGCCTGCTGGCCATGCTGCCCACCTGGCGCTACATGCCACGCGAGAGAGACCGCCAGCTCACCCAGAGCGTGGCCGAAGTGGGCCGCGCCATCGACGGCTTCATCGCCCAGGCCCGCGCCCGCATGGACGCCGAGCCCCAGCGCCGCACCGAGCCGACCAACCTGCTGGAAGCCTTCATCGTCGCGGCCGAAAACGAAGACGCCGCCGTGCGCGACCAGGACGTGTCCGGCAACGTGATGACCATGCTGCTGGCTGGCGAAGACACCACCGCCAACTCCCTGTGCTGGATGCTGGAGCTCATGGCCCAGCACCCCGAGACCCTGCAACGCGCCCGCGAAGAAGTCCTGCGCCTGACGCCGGGTGGCATCGCCGACTTCAGCACCGACAAGCTCGATGCGATGGACTACCTGGAGGCTTGCGTCCATGAATCCATGCGCCTCAAGCCAGTGGCACCTTTCCTGCCGGTGGAGGCCATCCACGACACGGTGGTCGGCGACGTGGCCGTGCCGCAAGACACCCTGGTGTGGAACGTGATGCGCGGCGACAGCGTCTCTGAGGCTCACCTGCCTGAGGCCCACCGCTTCTTGCCCGAGCGCTGGCTGGCCACCGGCGCGCAGGCCGTGCCCAAGCACCTGTCCATGCCCTTTGGCACCGGCCCGCGCATCTGCCCCGGCCGCTACCTGGCCCTGCTGGAAATCAAGATGGCAGCCGCCATGCTGCTGCAGCGCTTCGAGGTGCTGGGCGTGGACAGCCCCAACGGCCAGGGCGCGGTTGAGAAGATGGCCCTGGCCATGACCCCCGTCGGCCTGAGCCTGAAGATCAAGCCCCGCACCGCCGCATGAGCACAGCCCCCTGGCAGACCTTCCTGGTGGGCGGCGCCGTGCGCGACCGCCTGCTGGGCTTGCCCGTGGGCGACCGCGACTGGGTGGTGGTGGGCGCCATGCCAGACCAGCTGGTGGCCCAGGGCTATACGCCGGTGGGCAAAGACTTCCCTGTCTTCCTGCACCCGCAGACCCACGAAGAACATGCGCTGGCCCGAACCGAGCGCAAGCATGGCCACGGCTACAAGGGCTTCGTGGTCATGGCCTCACCCGACGTGACCCTGGAAGAAGACCTGGCCCGCCGCGACCTCACCGTCAACGCCATGGCCGAAGACGCACAGGGCCACATCGTCGACCCGTTCGGGGGCCAGCGTGACCTGGCCGCGCGCGTGCTGCGCCACGTGTCGCCCGCCTTCGTGGAAGACCCGGTGCGCATCCTGCGCCTGGCCCGCTTTGCCGCCCGCTTCACCGACTTCACCGTGGCCGACGACACCCGCCAGCTGATGCGCGACATGGTCGACGCCGGCGAGGTGGACCACCTGGTGCCCGAGCGCGTGTGGCAAGAGCTCGCGCGCGGCCTCATGAGCGCCAAGCCCAGCCGCATGTTCGAGGTGCTGCGCGACTGTGGCGCCCTGAAGCGCCTGCTGCCCGAAGTCGACGTCCTCTGGGGCGTGGCCCAACGCGCCGACTACCACCCCGAGGTCGACACCGGCGTGCACCTCATGATGGTGCTGGACATGGCCGCGCAGCTTCACGCCACCCTGCCGGTGCGCGTGGCCTGCCTGCTGCATGACCTGGGCAAAGGCAACACCCCCGCCGACATCCTGCCCCGCCACCTGGGCCACGAAGAACGCAGCGTCAGGCTGCTCAAGCCCCTGTGCCAGCGCCTGCGCGTGCCCGTCGACTGCAAGGAGCTCAGCGAGGTGGTGGCCCGCGAACACGGCCACATCCACCGCTGCATGGACCTGTCGCCCGAGGCCCTGGTGCGCCTGCTGGAGCGCCTGGACGCCTTCCGCAAGCCCCAGCGCCTGACCGACATCCTGCTGGCCTGCGAGTGCGACGCGCGGGGCCGCGGCGGCAACTTCCCGCACCTGCCCTACACCCAGGCCACGCACCTGCAGGCCGCGTTTCAGCTGGCCTGCGGCGTGGACACGGCCACCCTGGCGCAAGAAGCCCAGGCGAGGGGCAAGCAGGGGCCGGCGATCGCCGCCTACATTGGCCAGGCGCGGGCGCAAGCCGTCGCGCAAGGCCTGCCGCACAAATAGCCGGGGCCTTTGCGCCCGGCCTTTGATACCCTAGCGGCATGCTTGCACCGCCGTCCTCTCGCTTCCTGGTTGTCGACGACCACGCCCTGCTGCGTGAAGGCGTGATCGCCACCATCCTGCGCGTGCAGCCCCTGGCCGAGGTGGTGCAGACCGACTGCCTGCAGGCCACCTTGCACGACGCGCAAGCCGCCCTGTGCGACACCATCGTGCTGGACCTCAGCCTGCCCGACAGCCAGGGCCTGGCCACCTTGCAGGCCGTGCGGGCCTGGTCGCCACGCGCACGCATCGCCATCGTCTCGGCCCACAACGACCTGGACCTCGCCATGGCCTGCATCCGCGAAGGCGCCTGCGCCTTCGTGCCCAAGCAAGGCAGCCTGGTGCAGTTCCAGCAGGCCTTGTCCGTCATCGCCCAAGGCGGGCTGTACTTTCCCCGCGAGCTCTTCATCACCGCCGACCTGCCGGCGCCGCAAGCGGCCACGCCCAGCCTCACGCCGCGTCAGCAAGAGGTGCTGGCCCAGCTGCTCAAAGGCTGCACCAACCCCATGATCGGTGAAGAACTGGGCATCAGCCATGAAACGGTGAAGCTGCACGTCAGCGCCATCCTGCAGGCGTATGGCGTGGCCAACCGCGTGCAGCTGGTGCTGGCCTGCTCGCGCGACCAGGTGAGCTGAGATGCACCCCGGGCGGCAGCTAGCATGAAGTTCCTGCGCCTGACCCTGGAGGGCCTGCCCGAAGCCGACCAGGCCATCTACCTGGAGCAGTTGCGCGAGCACTGGCGGCTGGACGTGTGGACCGTGCCCGGCCAGGCCGTGGTGCTGCTGGCATTGGCCCCGGTGATCGCGCGCAGCGGGCTCGCGCCCTGGCAGTGGGGCCCGGTGGTGGCCCTGCTGCTGGGCTCGTGGGCCTGGGGTGCGCTGTCGCAGCGGCGCCTGCGCCACGTGCATTTCCACGCCGGCAACTACCCCGGCTGGCGCCGGCTCACCCTGGGCCGTGAACTGGTGCAAAGCACCGCCTGGGGTGGCCTGGGCGCCCTGCTCTGGGGTGCGCTGCCCGACACCTGGCACCTGCTGATCCTGGCCGGTCTCATCGTCTTTGCCTTCACGGCCATGTTCTTCAGCACGCACGATTCGGGCGTGGCCACGGCCGCCATCGTGCCCACGCTGGTGATCCTGCTGCTGCGCCTGTTGCTCGACGGTGGCGACGGCACCGGCATCATCGCCCTCATCCTGGCCGTGTCCATGTTGACATGCCTGGGCGTCGGCCGCCTGATCGAGACCCGGCTGCTCGAAGGCGAACGCCTGCGCCTGCGCAACGCCCAGTTGCTGTCCGAACTGGAGCAGGAGATCAACAAGGTGCGCCTGGCCCGCGACGAAGCGCAAGAGGCCAACCGCCAGAAAAGCGCCTTCCTGGCCGCCGCCAGCCACGACCTGCGCCAGCCCCTGCACAGCCTGACGCTGCTGTCCGGCCTGCTCACGCACAGCACCGACGGGGCCACGCCGCCCCGTCTGAAGCAAACGGCCCAGCGCATGCAAAGCGCCGTGGACGGTCTGAGCTTCGTCTTCGACCAGCTCTTTGACATCGCCAGGCTGGACGCGGGCAAGCAGGTGCACCAGCCCCGTGCCCTGGCCCTGCATGCGCTCTTGCGCGACCTGCACCAGGAGTACGCCGCGGCCTTCGAGCACAAGGGGCTGGGCTGGCGCTTGCTGCTGCCCTCGGGTGACGCCACCTCGCACTGGGCGCTGGCCGACCCGTTGTTCGTGCAGCGCATCCTGCGCAACCTGTTGGACAACGCCCTGCGCTACACCGCCGCAGGACAGGTGCGCTTGCGGTTGCGGCAAAGGGGCGGACAACTGGCCGTGCAAGTCTGGGACACCGGCCCGGGCATCGAGCGCGGTCAACGCCAGCTTGTATTTGACGACTACGTGCAAGGCCACAACCCCCAGCGCCAGCGCCAGGAAGGCCTGGGGCTGGGCCTGGCCATGGTGCGGCGCCTGGTGGCGGCGGGCGGCTATGCCCTCAGCTTGCGCTCGCGCCTGGGCCAGGGCTCCTGCTTCAGCCTGAGCCTGCCGGTGTCGGCGGCGCCGCTCCAACCCGCGCCCGGAGCGGCACCTGCCCGGCACCGTGGCGCCCACCCCCCCGCCGCAGGCCCGGCCCCTTTGCTGGTGCTGATCGACGACGACGACGAGGTGCTGCTCGCCCTGCAGGACAGCCTGCAGGACCTGGGCTGGGCCACCGCCTGTGGCCACAGTGCCCGCGAGGCGGTCGAGGCCGTGGCGGCCGTGGGCCGCATGCCGGTGGCCGTGCTCAGCGACTGGCGCCTGGGCCCCGACGAGGCCGGCCAGCCCCAGGACGGCCTGGGCTGCGTCCGCAGCCTGCGCCATGAATTTGGCCTGACGCTGCCCGCCTGGCTGCTCACCGGCGACCTGGACCCGAACCTGGCCCAGCGTTGCGCCGACGCCCAGGTGGGCCTGCTGCGCAAACCCCTCAGTGCGGGGGGGATCAGCGCATTGCTGCGCCCCTCTTGAGGGGGCTTCACCTGGGCTACCCCCCCAGGTCTACTAGTGGCACCACCCCCACCCGGTGATGGCCGGCCCTCGCCCCGTCCCTAAGCTGCGTCCGGTCACCCCGCTTGCAGTCTCCCGGGATGGCGCGCGATGGACGGTTGGCAGTTGGCCCTGACCTGGAGACCCACACAAGGTGATGCGCATGCAGTCGTGGAATTCTCAAGGTGTGCGCTACGGCGCTCGGGTGGCCGGCGTGCTGGCCACGGTGGCCACAGGCCTGCTGCTGGGCTGGTACGGCACCGCGCAGGGCTGGACCTTGGACGGCGCGCACACCGAGGCAGCGCTCACGGCTTTGGGGCTGGCCCTGGTGGTGGGCCTGCGCGGCGTGGTGCGGCTGGACCGCAGCCTGGGCTGACACGCTCAACCCCCGACAACTGGCAACAGGCGGCAACTCAAAAGCCCCCGGACCACGCGTGCGGCACCGAAGCCGCCCGCGGGTGCGGGGGAAATCAACAGGCAACTCAACAAAGAACGATTGACCGGCCACGCCGGGCCCGCGCCCCAGGTACGACGATGGGGTGGCGGGCGCGTCAGCGGGCGGTCATCTGGTGCAGATCAGTCTGCCTGCTTGCGCAGGAAGGCCGGGATCTCGATCTCGTCCATGCCATTGCTGGCCAGGGCATCGACCTTGGCAGCCGCTTGCGTGCGACCCGAGCGCCACACGCTGGGCGTGTTCAGACCGCTGAAGTCGTTGCTGCTGCTGGCGTGGCCCATGCCACCCAGTGCGCCATGCGACAGCCCATTGCCCACGCCATGTGCGGCGGCGTGGCCCACAGGCTGCGTCAGCACGGGGATGTTGTCGGTGCCGGTGCGGGCGAAGACCTGCGGTGCGCTGTGCACCACGGTGATCGGGGCCTGCTGGCGACGGCCGCTGTTGAGGCCCGTGGCGATCACGGTCACGCGCAGGGCATCGCCCAGGCTTTCGTCGTAGGCCGTGCCGTAGATCACGTGCGCGTCTTCGGCGGCGTAGCGGCGGATGGTGTTCATCGCGTTGCGCGACTCGCTCAGCTTGAAGGTGGCCTTCGA
>CANBQJ010000110.1 GCA_947371645.1 Burkholderiales bacterium
CCTTGCCGCGCGGCCAGAACATGCGCCTGTGCCTGAGCCCGGCTTCGGGCTCGGTGTGGTAGTGCCAGTTGTAGCGGCGCCCTGGCACCAGCAAGGCCAGGCCCATCGGGGCGCGGATCAGGGCCGAATCGTCGCTGGTGCCAGCTTCAATCAGCGCCACCCGGCATTGAGGGTTGGTGCTCAGTCGGTGGGCCAGCACACAACCGGCAGAGCCGGCACCCACGATGATGTAGTCAAAGTCAAGCAAAGGAACCCCCGCGACACCCATGGTGCCGCCGCGCTCAGGCGGTGGCATTGAGGCGCTGACCTTAGTCGGCCAGGGGAAGTCCCGTCTTGACGGTTTCATGGGGCAATTTGACAATTTCATCCATGCAGCCCAAAGACCTGAAGCGCCTGCTGGCGCGCGACGTGGTCCATGGCATGGTGCCGCTGACCTTGTTGCACATGCTGGCAGCCTACCTGCAAGGCCACCAGGCCCCCTTGTCCACGATCATGGGCGGCGGCTACAAGCCAGCCGCGCTGGGCCAGCTCGACCGCTTTCCTGCCGAAGACTTCTGCCAGATGCTGCTGCGTGCCGCCACGCACCTGGCAGACCCGCTGCTGGGACTGCACCTGGGGCAGACCATGCGGCCCCTGCAGCTGGGCGCCTTGGGCTATGTGTTCCAGTCCTGCGACAACCTGGGCCAGGCCCTGATCCGCGTCGAGCGCTACCACCGCCTGGTGCACGACATCAACCCCATCGCACACCGGATGGTGGGCGAGCACATCGAGTTGTGCTGGGGCGTCACGCGGGGCAAACCGGGCGCCCTGTTCGACGAAACCGGCATCACCGCCATCGTCCAGCTGGCCAGAGACCTGTGTGGCCAGGACCTGCCTCTGGTCCAGGTTGATTTCGTCAACCCCAGGCCCGGGCAGCTGCGCCCCTACCAGGACTTCTTTGGCTGTCCGGTCCACTTCGATCAAGCGGTGTCGCGCATCGTGATGCCGCTGCACTACCTTGGCATCCCGCTGGCCCAGCCCGACCCCATGCTGCTCAAGCTGATGGAAGACCAGGTCGACGCGGCCGTGTCCCGCCTGCCCGATGAAGGCGACCTGGCCGACGTCACCCGCCGCGTGGTGGCCAACCTCGCCAAGGACGGCATGCCCGAGCTCGACCGGGTGGCCACTGAATTGCGCATGACGCCACGGGTGCTGTACCGCCGCCTGGCCGCCGAGGGCCTGAATTTCCGCGACCTGCGTGAGTCGGCGCTGCAACAACTCGCCGAACAGCACTTGCGCGACCGCCGCCTGTCCCTGGCCGATGTGGCCTTGCTGCTGGGCTACTCGGAGCAAAGCGCCTTCACCCGCGCGTTCAAGCGGTGGACGGGGCACACGCCCACGGCGTGGCGAGCGGGGCAGGCCCACACAAGCTGAGGAGGCCGCCAATGGCCGGGCGCTGCTTTTTGCGTCAATGGCCTTGCAAGGGGCGGGGATTCCTCAGCCAACTCGTGCCGCAGCTCACGCAGAATGGCCGCAGTTTCGCGTTCTCCAAACAGCCCAAGCACATGCCCTACCAAGCCGCCATCATCGACCTGGACGGTACCCTTGTTGACACATTAGGGGACTTCCAGATCATCCTTGCCCACACCCTGTCCGACATGGGCTGCCACGCCATCGAGATCGCGCGGGTGGACCGCCACTTCCTGTCGCTCACGGTGGGCAAGGGCACCGAAGACCTGCTGCGCAAGTCCATGGCCCACGCCTGGGGCCGCCCGCCGGAAGACCCCGAAATGGCCGCCCTCGTGCCCGAAGCCTGGAAGCATTACGAAGGCCACTATGCCCGCCTCAACGGCCAGCACTCGGACGTGTTCCCCGGTGTGCCGGAGGGCCTGCAGCAGCTGAGCGCCCGTGGCGTGCCCCTGGCCTGCCTGACCAACAAGCCCACGGTCTTTGCCAAACAGCTGCTGGAGGCCAAGGGCCTGCGCCAGCACTTTGCCCAGGTCTTTGGGGGCGATGCCTTTGCGCGCAAGAAGCCCGACCCGCTGCCCCTGATCAAGACCTGTGAGGCCCTGGGCACCACCACCGCGCAAACGCTGATGGTGGGCGATTCGAGCAACGATGCGCAGGCCGCAGGCGCGGCCGGTTGCCCGGTGATGCTGGTGACCTACGGCTACAACCACGGCCACCCCATCCAGGAGGTGCCGGCCGTGGCGCACGTGCCGCGGCTGGACCAGGTCGACTGGTCCGCCTACTTCGCCTGAGCTGCGTGGCCCGGCGCCTGGCTCAGTTCAGCGCGTCCAGCGCCACCGGCGGCTTGTAGTCCAGCAAGGCATCTTTCAGGTCTTGCGTGGACGGACGCACGCCCAGCCAGGTGCGCAGCACGGCCGGGAAGAAGAAGCTGTCGACCAGAGGCAGGCCCACGGGCTGGCCGTTCACATAGAACACGGTGCCGCGCTTGGGCACGTACTCGATGGCCAGCACGTCATTGGGGTTCAGGCGCTTGATGTGCGAGAACTGCTCGCCCATCGTGCGGATGGACGGGATCAAGCGGAAGAATTCTTCACGGCTGCTGTTCATCTCGATGCCGCGCGTGATCACCTTGCCCAGTTCGTCCACGCGCATGCCTTGCAGCATCACGAAGCGCAGCATCTTGGGGCCACTGGCGGCAAACACCATTTCAGGCTTGGACGACTTCTGGCTGGCATACAGGCCCACCGTGTACAGCTTGGCCACGGCCCGGTAACTGATGCCGCTGCCATTGAGGACCAGGTTGGTGCCCTCGACCTTGATGGTGCTGGGGTACTGCACGCCAGCCAGGTCAGCGGGCTGAGCCCAGGCACTGGTGGCGGCTGCCGTCAGCGCCAGGCTGCTCAGGGCGACGCGTCCGAAACGGATGATGGCGGTGTAGCTCAACTGCATAACGTGCTGGATGGGTGGCTGTGCGGTCCCGCATGGTGCGGCGCACCACGGTGAGCCGACCTGCGGGGCCAGCCACCATCGACTGTCCTCGTCATAAATTGTTACGTCTGGATGACGAACTTCAACCCTGGTTTGCCCTTGCCGGAACAGCCCGCGAACGCGGGGTTTCCCGCGCCAAATGCGCCCCTGCTACACTCATTTGATGTTCATCTCCCGCAAACATTCTCAGGGTTCGCACGACCGGGGGGCATGGCCCTGGCGATGCTGGCAAGCCCAGTGAAGGCCGCTCGCGGTGGCGCCGATCATAGGTGCCGCCTGTGCGCAGGCCACCCCGCTGCGGGTCACATCCGTAAGCGGGCGTAATCTGGACGCAAAGATGGCGCGGGCCAGCCCTCTACAGGGGGGCCCGGAGATGACAATGTGGCGCAATGCAGACGCTCGGCAGGCCAGACCTGCTGCGCTGCGGCGCCCCAAGGGCTCGGAGGCCCCCACATGATCACCGAACAAGACTTCCACACGCTGGCCGCACAAGGGCACAACCGCATCCCGCTGGTGGCCCAGGCCCTGGCCGACCTCGACACCCCCTTGTCGCTCTACCTCAAGCTCACGCAAGGGCGCCCTTTGAGCTTCCTGCTCGAATCGGTGGTGGGCGGCGAGCGCTTCGGGCGCTACTCCTTCGTGGGCCTGCCTGCCCGCACCCTGGTGCGCGCCACCGGGCAGCACGTCGAGGTGGTGACCGATGGCGAGGTGGTCGAGCGCCACACCACCAACCCGCTCGATTTCATCGCCACCTACCAGGCCCGCTTCAAGGCCGCCGTGCCTGCAGGCCTGCCGCGTTTCTGCGGTGGCCTGGCCGGCTACTTCGGCTACGAGACCGTGCGCCACATCGAGCACCGCCTGGCCACCACGCACAAGAGCGGTGGCATCGGCACGCCCGACATCCTCTTGCTGCAGTGCGAAGAGCTCGCCGTCATCGACAACCTGGCCGACCGCCTGTTCCTGATTGTCTACGCCGACCCGTCGCAGCCTGGTGCCTATGGCCGCGCGGCCGCCCGCATCGCCGAGCTGCAGGCCCAGCTCAATGCCGTGGTGCCCGTGCCGCCGATCACGGCCGGTGCCAGCTATCCCGTGGAGCGTCACTTCGCCAAGGCCGACTTCGAAGCCGCCGTGCTGCGCTGCAAGGACTACATCGCCGCGGGCGACTGCATGCAGGTGGTGGTCGGCCAGCGCCTGCAAAAGCGTTTCACCGCCTCGCCGCTGTCGCTGTACCGCGCGCTGCGCTCGCTCAACCCCAGCCCCTACATGTACTACTACGACCTGGGTGACCACCACGTCGTGGGCTCCAGCCCCGAGATCCTGGTGCGCCAGGAGCGGGTCAAGGACGGCAGCGAAACCATCACCATCCGGCCCATCGCCGGCACCCGCCCGCGCGGGGCCACGCACGACATCGACGTCGCCAACGAACAGGAACTGCTGGCCGACCCCAAAGAGCGCGCCGAGCACGTCATGCTCATCGACCTGGCCCGCAACGACATCGGCCGCATCGCCACCACAGGCTCGGTCAAGGTCACCGAAGCCTTTGGCATCGAGCGCTACTCGCACGTCATGCACATCGTCAGCAACGTCGAAGGCACCTTGAAGACGGGCATGAGTGCGCTCGACGTGCTGCGCGCCAGCTTCCCCGCTGGCACCTTGAGTGGCGCGCCCAAGATCCGCGCCATGGAAATCATCGACGAGCTGGAACCCGTGCAGCGCAGCGTCTACGGCGGCGCCGTGGGCTACCTGAGCTTTGCCGGCGACATGGACGTGGCGATCGCCATCCGCACGGGCGTCATCAAGGACCAGATCCTGTATGTGCAGGCCGGTGCCGGCGTCGTGGCCGATTCGGTGCCCGAACTCGAATGGCAAGAGACCGAGGCCAAGGCACGCGCCGTGATCCGCGCCGCCGAGATGGTCGAGCAGGGGCTGTGATGCCCATTGCCCGCACCCACACCGCCCCCGTCTCACAGCCTTGAGGACCCGACCATGCTGCTCATGATCGACAACTACGACAGCTTCACCTTCAACCTGGTGCAGTACTTCTGCGAACTCGGTGAAGAGGTCAAGGTGGTGCGCAACGACGAGATCTCACTGGACGAGATCGCCGCTCTGAAGCCCGACCGCCTGGTGCTCTCGCCTGGCCCTTGTTCGCCTGCCGAAGCCGGCATCTGTGTGCCTGCGCTGCAGCGCTTCGCAGGCCAGCTGCCCATCCTGGGCGTGTGCCTGGGCCACCAGAGCATCGGTGCGGCCATGGGCGGCAAGGTGGTGCGCGCCCAGGTGCAGATGCACGGCAAGACCAGCGTCATCCACACTGACCAACAAGGTGTGTACGCCGGCCTGCCCAAGGACTTCACCGTGATCCGCTACCACTCGCTGGCCATCGAGCGCGCCTCGCTGCCCGACTGCCTGGAGATCACCTCCACCACCGACGACGGCGAGATCATGGGCGTGCGCCACAAGGGCCCGCAGACCGACAAGGCCTTCGCCCCGCTGGAAGGCGTGCAGTTCCACCCCGAGTCCATCCTGACCGAGCACGGCCACGCCATGCTGGCCAACTTCCTGAAGATGTGAGCCCCGCATGAGCCAGATCACCGACCAGCAAGCCCTGCAGCGCGTCATCGAGCACCGCGAAATCTTCCACGACGAGATGCTCGGGCTCATGCGCCGCATCATGCGCGGCGAGGTCTCGCCGGTGGTCATGGCTGGCCTCATCACCGGCCTGCGCGTCAAGAAAGAAACCGTGGGCGAGATCACGGCTGCGGCCCAGGTCATGCGCGAATTCGCCACGCCCGTGCAGGTGGCCGACACCGCCCACCTGGTTGACCTGTGCGGCACCGGCGGCGACGGTGCCCACACCTTCAACATCTCCACCACCGCCATGTTCGTGGCCGCCGCAGCCGGCGCCCGCGTGGCCAAGCACGGCGGGCGCAGCGTGTCGTCCAGCACCGGCAGCGCAGACGTGCTCGAAGCCCTGGGTGCGGCGATCAACCTCACGCCGCCGCAGGTGGCGCACAGCCTGGCCGACACCGGCGTGGGCTTCATGTTCGCGCCCAACCACCATGGCGCCATGAAGCACGCCGCCCCTGTGCGCAAGGAGCTGGGTGTGCGCACCCTGTTCAACATCCTGGGCCCGCTGACCAACCCGGCCGGCGCACCCAACCAGCTCATGGGCGTCTTCCATGCCGATCTGGTGGGCATCCTGGCCCGCGTGCTGCAACGCCTGGGCTCGCAGCACGTGCTGGTCGTGCATGGCCGCGATGGGCTCGACGAGATCACCCTCTGTGGCGACACCCTGGTGGCCGAGCTGAAGGACGGCGAGGTGCGCGAATACACCATCAACCCCGGCCAGTTCGGCATCGGCGAGCACGACGGCTCCATGCTCAAGGCCCAGACCCGCGAGATGTCGCTGGCCATCGTGCGCCGCGTGCTGGCCAACGAGCCCGGCCCTGCGCGCGACATCGTGTTGCTCAACGCCGGCGCCGCACTGTATGCCGCCGACGTGGCCGACACCCTCGCCGACGGCATCGAACGCGCCCGCCAGGCGCTGAGCAGTGGCGCCGCCGCGCAAACGCTGGAGCGCTTCGTGTCGACCACGCAGCGCCTGGCCTCATCCAACTGATCCTCACCCGATCCCCATTTGATTCCCGAGCGGAGCCGACCATGTCCGACATCCTGGCCAAGATCGTGGCCGTCAAGCACGAAGAGCTGGCCGCCGCCAACGCCCGCCTGCCCCTGAGCGCCGTGCGTGAACAGGCGGAAGGCCGCAACCGCGAGCTGGCTGACGTGCGCGACTTCACCGGCGCCTTGCGCGCCAAGATTGCCGCAGGCCACGCTGGCGTCATCGCCGAGGTGAAGAAGGCCAGCCCCAGCAAGGGCGTGCTGCGCGAGCACTTCGTGCCAGCCGAGATCGCCGCCAGCTACGCGTTGCACGGCGCCGCCTGCCTGAGCGTGCTGACGGACGAGCGCTTCTTCCAGGGCCATGCCGACTACTTGCGCGAAGCCCGCGCCGCCTGCAGCCTGCCCATCCTGCGCAAGGACTTCATGGTCGACCCCTACCAGGTCTACGAGGCCCGCGCCATGGGTGCCGACTGCATCCTGCTGATCGCCGCCTGCCTCGGCGACGCCCAGATGGCCGACCTCGAAGCCCTGGCCCACGAGCTGGGCATGGCCGTGCTGGTCGAGGTGCACGACGGTGACGAGCTGGACCGTGCCTTGAAGCTCCAGACTCCGCTGGTGGGCATCAACAACCGCAACCTGCGCACCTTCGACGTCACGCTGGACACCACCCTGGGCCTGCTGCCCCGCGTGCCCGCAGACCGCCTGCTGGTCACCGAAAGCGGCATCCTGGGTGCCGCCGATGTGCAGCGCATGCGGGCCGCCAGCGTCCACGCCTTCCTGGTGGGTGAAGCCTTCATGCGCCAGCCGGACCCGGGTGCGGCCCTGTCTCAGCTTTTCGCTTGATGGATACGGTCAGGGGTATGGGCGAGCAAGACGTTCAGGCCGCCTTCGAGGGCGTACCCGAAGACTGGCGCCCCGTCACAGAGGCCTTCCGCCAGGGTCCCGAAGGCCAGGCCTTGCTGCAACGCCTGCAGCAGCGGCTGGACGCCGGTGCCACCATCTACCCGCCCGTGTCCCATTGGCTGACCGCCCTGCGCCACACGCCATTGGCCGATGCCCGCGTGGTCATCCTCGGGCAGGACCCATACCACGGGCCGGGCCAGGCCCACGGCCTGAGCTTCTCGGTGCCGCCAGGGCAGGGCATCCCGCCCAGCCTGCGCAACATCCGCAAAGAACTGGCGCGTGACCTGAGGCTGCCACTGCCCGAACACGGCAGCCTGCTGCCCTGGTGCGCCCAGGGCGTGCTGCTGCTCAACACCGCGCTCACCGTCGAAGATGGGCAGCCCGCCAGCCACGCCAAGTGGGGCTGGGAGCCCTTCACCGACGCGCTGATCGCGGCCGTGGCGGCCCAGCCTGGGCCGCGTGTGTTCATGCTGTGGGGCGCGCACGCTCAGCGCAAGCAGGCCCTGATCGAGGCGTCCAAAGGGCCCGACACCCGGGTGCTGGTGCTTTGCAGCAACCACCCCTCGCCGCTGTCGGCATCTCGGCCGCCGGTGCCCTTTGTGGGCAACGGCCACTTCTCTCAGGCCGCCGCCTTCCTGGCCACACACGCCGCACCGGGCGCCCATGAAAAAGGCCAGCGCCTGGACTGGTCGCTGGCCTCTTGAGGCATCAGGTCAGGCGGTCAACGCCTGGCATGGGTGATGCTCAGAAATAGAACATGCCGTAGATGCCGCCATGGCTGCCCTTGAGCTTGTCCTTGTACTGGTCGTCAGAGGTGAAGTTCTCCACCACATAGCGGCCCTTGAACGAGAACTGCGGGGTCACGAAGTATTCGGCTTCGATCAAAGGCCCCACCGTCGAGGTGAACTTGGTGGTGACGTCCGAGTTGATCGTCACTTTCAATTCGGTGCTCAGCGATTTGCGCAGACCCAGGCCCACGCGCCAGTATTCGTTGATGGCGTAGTGGCCGATCAACTCGAGCGGGTAGCGGGTGAAGCTGGCTTCACCGTTCTTGGCGTTGACCTTGTCGAAGTGGTAGCCGATGCTCAGCTCCAGGGCCACAGGTTGGCCTTGCAACTGGTATTCGAAGCCACCACGCAGGTCGATCAACCCGCTGGAATGCAGGGTGGCCGTGTCGCCGTTGTCGTAAATCACCTTGCCGATGGTTTCACCGCCAAAGGTTGCGCCCAGGCCCACCAGGCCGCGGAAGCCCGCGGTATCGCCCGCATGGGCGCTCAAGGCCAGCGCGCACGCCAGGCCAGTCAGGATCTTCTTCAATTCAAACTCCATGGGTATTCAGTCAAGTCCCCTGAGCAGGCTGAGCCTGTCTTCTTGTGACGCAGCAGAGGGACGAAAACCGCTGCGCATGCGTTCACTTCAGTTGAAGTAGAAAACGCTCATCAGGCCGATGTGGTCGCCTTCGTATCGCTTCTGTTCCAGTGGCGGCTTGATGGTGAAGCTTTCCTTCACCGCCTGCAGCCGCAGGCCCCACCCGGGGGTCAGTGCCCACTCGCCTTCGAGGTACCAGCCGTTGTTGCCTGCCAGCCAGAAGCTGTCTTCACACAGGATCCCGGTCCCGCCGCAGTTTTCGTTTTTCAGGTTGTACTTGGCGCGCACCGCGTGGTGAAGGCCAGCGCCCACGGTGACGCGCGGGTTGATGTGCCATTGAAGGCCGCCTTCCACCGGTGTGCGCCAGAAGCTGGCCCGCGCGCCGATGCCATGGGCACCATCCACATGGTGGCCGATGGTCCCCTTGAGCGACAAGGGTGTGCCCGGCACGGCGATGACCAGCCCTGCGGCGAACTCGATGCCGGCGCCGGCACTGATGTCTTCGTCGTAATGCGTGGTGCTGCCCTCAGGCGTGATCGTCGCGGGCAAGATGGTGCTGCCGCCCACCGAATACCCGATCCCCACCATCGGGCGAATCCACGCCCGGGGCGCATCAAAATCCTGGGCCTGGGCTGCGGACATGAGCAAGCAGGACGTCAAACCTGCCGCAAGCAATGGCTTCATTGAATTTCCCCCCGTTTATTTCAGGGCTGAAATCTAGCCGAGATTCAGCTCGGTGCGCATGGCCGTGCGCCAGCCCCCCCAAACAGGCGGGCGTGGCGCTGGCGCACGCCCGAGGCGGGCTGGCCCGCACCGTGCGTGACAATGCGCAACGCGTGCCCCGCCTGCTTCGTTGAGACCCCGCCTATGCGACTGGCCCTGTTGTCCCCCCTGCCTCCCGAGCAAACCGGCATCGCCGACCACGCGGCCCACTGCCGCCTGGCATTGAACCAGGCCGGGGTCGAGGTGTTGACGCCGCTGCAAGGCCAGCGCCCCCTCACCAGCCTGGCTGCCGCCAAGGCCTGGGTCGCCGAGCGAGACTGGCGTCGCATCGACGTGGTCCATGCCGAACTCGGCGTGGGGCGCCTCAGCGAGTTCTACACCCTGGCCGCGCTGGCCGCCCTGCCCAATCGGCCCGCGCTCTCGGCCACCGTGCACGCGCCGGATCGCCTGGTGTGGCGCCCCACCCAGGGTCTGGCCCGCTGGGCCCAGCTGCAGCCCTGGATGCCCCTGGCCGTCACGCAAGCCCTGACCCGCTTGTCCTCACCCCTGACTTTGCTCGCAGAGCGCCGCCTGGCCCGTCAGCTCGAGGGCCTGGCGGTGCACACGCAACTCGGTGGCCAGCGCCTGGTGCGCCGCTTGCGGCTGCGGCCCGACCGCATCAGCATCATCCCCCACGGCGTGATCAGCTTGCCCGCCAAGCCCCTGCCGGCGCTGGAGCCCTTGCGCCTCATGTACTTCGGCTTCATCCACCGCGGCAAGGGCATCGAAGACCTCATCGATGCGGTGGGCCGCTTGCGCGCCAAACACCCTGACCTGGCTGGCCGCGTTCGCCTGTGCATCGCGGGCGGCAGTGCCCCGGATGTCGTTCAGGCCAGTGGCCGCGACTACCTGCAGTCCTTGCGCGACCGCATCGAGCGGCGCGGCCTGACCACACAGGTGGACTGGGAGCTGGATGTCGATGAGCGCGACCTGCCCGACCTCATCCAGCGCCATCACCTGGTGGTCCTGCCGCACCGCGAACCGCGTCGCATGTGGGGCCGGGCCTGTGGCAGCAGCGGTGCCCTCGCCTGGGCCCTGGCCTGCGGACGCGGGGTGATCGCGTCCAACGCGCGCGCCTTCCCGGAAGAGGTGAGCCATGGTGTGGGCATCACCTACCCGCAAGGCGATGTGGGTGCCCTCACCCAGCAACTCTTGCAGGTGGCCAGCGAGCCCGATGTGCTGCGCCGCTGGGCTGAGCAGGCGGGTGCGCTGGCGCTCACGCGCGCCTGGGCGACGACGGGCCAGCGCTTTGCCGGCCACTTCCAGCGCACGGCCGAACGCGCCCCCCGCCAGCACAGCATCTGATGCCTGGCCCCATCGGCTTTCGCACAACAGATTTGCGCCGGCTTGCCAAACTGTGCTAAAGTCTTGGGCTTGCCTGGGAGGGGTGGCCGAGTGGTTAAAGGCAGCAGACTGTAAATCTGCCCGCTTACGCGTACACAGGTTCGAATCCTGTCCCCTCCACCAGACAAAGCTGTTTGACGAAGCGGGCTCGCAGTGTTTCAAAGGCCGGCATCCACTTGGGTTGGGTGCCAGCGGCAGAATGCGGCGGATCTGTTGCTCCCGGGCGGGAGTAGTTCAATGGTAGAACCTTAGC
Source organism: Burkholderiales bacterium (assembly GCA_947371645.1). Next base: position 11,186 of record CANBQJ010000110.1, read on the forward strand.
CTTCCAAGCTAATGACGCGGGTTCGATCCCCGTCTCCCGCTCCAAGCTGAGTGAGGTTCAAGCCACAGCGCTTCGATGCGCTGGAACTGCTGTCACAAACGGCGTGTTAGATTAGCGGTCTTCGCTGAGGCGGAGGCAGTGTGAGTGTCAAAAGAGTCGGCACAGGTTTGGGCTCAGCCTGAACTTAAACCTGTGTCGATGCCCATGTGGCTCAGTGGTAGAGCACCCCCTTGGTAAGGGGGAGGTCGGCAGTTCGATCCTGCCCATGGGCACCACACTCCCCTTCTCTTTCCCTTCCCCTTCTGCTTTTTGGATCGCTAGGAGCGAGCAACATGTCCAAGGAAAAGTTCGAACGGACCAAGCCGCACGTGAACGTGGGCACGATCGGTCACGTTGACCACGGCAAGACCACGCTGACGGCTGCCATCACCACGGTGCTGTCCAAGAAGTTTGGCGGCCAGGCCAAGGCCTATGACCAGAT
>CANBQJ010000111.1 GCA_947371645.1 Burkholderiales bacterium
CCTTTGCCGATGGGGGCGATCAGGTCGATGATGCGGCTGGTGACGTTGTCGTCGTGCTTGCCGCTGGCGCCTTCACGCTCGAGCTTGAACTGCTCTTCGGGGAAGAGCGGCGTCAGGTTCTCGAACATGATCTTGTTCTTGCTGACTTCGGGCGGGATGCCGTTGGCACGGTCCACCTTCACCAGGGCAAAGTAGCGCTCGCCGTCTTTGGGCACGCGCACTTCACCTTCGATCATGTCGCCGGTGTGCAGGTTGAAGCGCCGCACCTGGCTGGGCGACAGGTAGATGTCGTCCGTGCTGGCCAGGAAGCTGGTGTCCAGCGAGCGCAGGAAGCCGAAACCATCGGGCAGCACTTCGAGGACACCGTCGCCAAAGACCTGTTCTCCGGCCTTGGCGCGCTTTTTCATGATGGCGAACATCAACTCTTGCTTGCGCATGCGAGAGACGTTCTCGATTTCGAGGCTTTCAGCCATTTCCACAAGTTTGGAAATGTGCAGCGCCTTGAGTTCTGACAGATGCATGGATGGAGACCCTGGTCAAACGCCAGCCGGGCAAAGCCGCGGGCGAAACAACGGGTAGGGGGAACTGCGGCCGACTCACCTTGTGGGCAGGGGCGGTACAGCGGTCTGGGGTGTCGGTGTCAGGCCTGAAGGGACCAAGCGGCTGGTGTCAGCCGGAGCACCTGAGGCCGGGAATCAATCGGCATGTAGTACATGCATTGACCACCGACCAGCGCATTATAGGGGCCACAACGCGCTGTCAAAAAAGAAACGGGGGCTGGTATGCCCCCGAGTTTCTTCAAACGATCACAGGTTGGCGTCCACGAAGGCCGTCAACTGTGCCTTGGACAGGGCGCCCACCTTGGTGGCTGCCAGTTGGCCGCCCTTGAAGATCATCAGCGTGGGGATGCCACGGATGCCGAACTTCGCTGGCACTTCGCGGTTCTGGTCGACGTTCATTTTGGCAACATTCAGACGGCCAGCGTATTCCTTGGAGACTTCGTCCAGAATGGGCGCGATCATCTTGCAGGGGCCGCACCATTCGGCCCAGTAGTCCACCAGCACGGGTTGGCCGGATTGCAGAACGTCCGCGTCGAACGAGGCGTCGGAAATGTGTTTGATCAGGTCGCTGCTCATGTAACTGTCCTCTATTGGGCCGCGTCCGGCGCCTTCTGGCGCCTGGATCGGCCAGGGTAGAAAGATTCTGACACAGAAGGTGCGGCCGCCGAACGCCCTTGCAAGACATGCAAATCAATCGACGTGATAGCTGAATTCATGCAAGACGCGTGGCAGACCGTTCCCCAGCAGGACTGGGCCTGGCCCTGGCAGGCCGACCCGGAGCAGGCCTGGGGCGAGGCCGCCGTGCTCGTGGCACGCTGGCTTGGCGGCGTGGGCGTGAACGCCCGTGACGCACGCGTGGTGGTGCCGGTGGGGGCCGTGCTGCCCCTGGCCAGGCGAGCCTGGGCGAGGGCTTGCCCGGGCTGGATGCCGGCGATCGACACGGTGGCGGGGTGGGCACAGGCGGCGGCCTGGCAGGCGCCATCGCCATCGCCGTCTGCAGACGGCGGCGGCGATTGGCCACCGCTGACGCTGCACCCGATTGCCGACCGCATGCACCTGCGCGCGGCCTGGGCCAGACAAGGTTGGGCGTCGGCCTGGCAGCGGCGAGACCCCAAGGGCTTCGACCATGGCCTGGGCAAGGTGGTGGACATGGCGCACGCCGTGGCCAGGCGCCTGCAAGCCGTGCCGCCCGGTGCGCGTGCAGCCCTGGTGGAGCAGGCGCTGGCCGCCGCTGCGGTCGCCAAGGCCGGTGTGTTGGCCGGCCAGGTGGCGCCGGGCTCGCGCGAGGTGGTGTTGCAGCAATGGGCGGTGTCGTGGGCAGGGCATGCCGCGTCGCTGGGCCTGGCGGGCGACGCCTTGTTCGCCCAGCGGCCTGCAGCGGTGGTCACGGTGGTGGCCGGCTCCGGCGCGTCCCCAGGGACCGAAGCGCACTGGGCGTTGTCGCTGATGGCGCACTGGCAATCCTTGGGTTTGCCAGTGCTGCGCCTGCATGCACAGCCGGCAGCCTTGGCGCCGACGGGTGAGGCGGGCCATGCCGCGGCCCCGCAACTGATGCCTTGCGCCGATGCCGAAGACGAAGCCCAGCGCGCCTGCGCCACGGTTTTGAATGCCGTGAACCGGTCGTTCGAGGACACGGAAGGGGCGGGGCCTCGACCGCCGGTGGCCTTGCTGGCGCTGGACCGCAGTGTGGTGCGGCGCGTCCGCGCGCTGTTGGATGGCGCCGGCGTGCAGGTGGCCGACGAAACGGGCTGGCACCTGTCCACCACCCGAGCCGCATCGGCCTTGACGCGTGTGATGCGGGCAGCACGGCCAGACGCCAGCACAGAGGACTGGCTGGACTGGTTCAAGTCAGGCTGGTTGCCTGAAACCGTGCAGCAGGGCGATCAGTGCCTGAATGTGCTCGCCGCCGCTGCCCAACTGGAAACGCATTGTCGGCGTCACCAGGTGCTGCAGGCTCAGGCGCTGGTCGACTCGGACAGGCTGCCCCCGACCGCGCAGGCCCTGTGCCAGTGGGCTGCTCTGTCGCTGGTGCCATTGCGTGATCGCTGGCAGGCCCGAGGCGGCCGCCTGGCACAGTGGCTGGCGGCCTTGCAGGCCACCTTGCAAGGCTGCGGCACCTGGGAAGGCCTGTTGGCCGATGAAGCCGGGGTGGCGGCCTGGCAGGCCTTGCAGGGCGAGGCCCCCTCCTCGTCTGGCGAAGACGGTGCCCCTCCGGCTGGCGGAACACACGTCGATCTGGCACAGATCGACCTGACCCAGGCCTGGTCGGGCCTGGCCCAGACCACGCGTCTGGACGGCCACCGCTTCTTGCGCTGGATGGGCGAGGTGATGGAGGCCACCACCTTCCGCCCACCTTCACCGGATCAGGCCGAGGTGGTCATCACCACCCTGGCGCGGGCCGTCTTGCGGCCGTTTTCGGCGCTGGTCCTGCCGGGTGCCCACCTGGGGCAGTTGGGCGCCTTGGACCCGATCGACCCCTGGTTGACCGGGGCCTTGGCCCAGTCGCTGGACCTGTCCACGCCCGCATCACGGCGGGCCATGCAGTGGGACGCCTGGTGCCTGCTGATGAACCAGCCGGGCATGGTCTGCCTGCACCGGCTGGGGCAGGGCAGCGAGCCGCTGGCGCCCAGCCCTTGGCTGGCGCAGTGGTCCGAGGGCCGGCAAGTGGCCTGGCGGCCCGCACCCGACCCGCGGACGCTGACGGCCGTCGTCCCGACGCGGCTGGGGCGGCCTGCGCCGCAGGTGCTTGGCCGGGCCGGCCTGCTGCCACAGGTCGTGACCGCCACCGCCTACGAGACCTTGCGCCAGTGCCCCTACCGCTACTACGCCATGCACGTGCTGGGCTTGCGCGCACAAGACGAGCTGGAAGAGGGCGTGGACAACGCGGACCACGGCACCTGGCTGCATGAGGTGCTGCGCAGCTTCCATGAACGTCGCGGGCCCATGCCACAGGGCCGGTCGATGACGGCAGATGAGCGCATGTGGCTGCAATGCGCGCAGGAGGTGGCTGCGCAGCGAGGCTTGAACACCGAAACGACCAGGCCTTACTTCGCGCCCTACCTGGCCGACGCGCCTCGCCTGGCCCGCGCCTACCTGAGCTGGCTGCATCCACATGAGGACGAGGGATGGCAGGTGCACTGGATGGAGCAGACGGTCGACACCAACGAGCCCATGGCCGAAGCGGGCGTGGCGCAGCTCACCCTGAAGGGGCAGATCGACCGCATGGACACCCAGGGCCACGGCAGCCAAGCCCTGCTGATCGACTACAAGACGGGCAACCTCAACCGGCTCAAGGCCAAGGTCAAGGCGCCGGACGAGGACACGCAACTGGCCTTCTACGCCGAACTGGCGCTGAGTGCCCCGACCCACGTGGCGCCATCCGGATTGCAGGCCGCTTACCTGCACCTGCACCGCGACGGCGTCACGCTGCTGCCTCACCCTGATGTGCAAGACACGGCAGCGCGCTTGCGCCAAGGCATGGCACACGACTGGCAGCGGCTGCGCGCCGGACAAGGCATGCCGGCGCTGGGCGAGGGCGATGCCTGCGCCCATTGCGACCACGCCGGCCTGTGCCGCAAGGCGCATTGGTCTGGTCCGGGCGCAGGGGGGGCGGCATGAGCGGCGCCTACATCGTCAACGGCCAGCGGGTGCCCCCCGAGTCTTTTTACGCCGTGGCCTGCGACCCGCGCCGCAGCGTGGTGGTCGAAGCCTGCGCGGGCGCGGGCAAGACCTGGATGCTGGTGTCGCGCATGTTGCGCGCCATGATGGACGGCACGCCACCTCACCAAATACTGGCCATCACCTTCACGCGCAAGGCGGCCGGAGAAATGCGCTCACGCCTGCAGGAATGGATGCACGAGTTCGCGCATGCCAGTGATGCCGCCTGTGACCAGGCCTTGCGCGACCGTGGGGTGCCGCAGGCCGATGTGCCCGCGATGCGCGACAAGTTGCGCGGCTTGCAAGCGGCCTGGATGGCGGATGGCCGCAGCGTGGAGATCCACACCATCCTGGGCTGGTTTGCCAAGCTGGTGAAGGGTGCGCCGATGGACTTGTTGCACGAGCTGGGCTTGCCACCGGACATGCAGCTCATCGAAGACACCCAGGCCTTGTGGCCGCAGGTGTGGGGCCGCTTTCTCAAGCGCGCGGATGGCGATGAAGCCTTGCGTGCGGCACTGGCCGCCAGCATCGGCGACGTGGGCCGGCACAACACCGAAACCTGGTTGGCTCAGGCGCTGTCCAACCGCCTGGAAATCGAGCTGGCCGATGGCGCCGGCCGTTTGCTGGGTTCGGTCGCGGGTGTGTCGGCACTGAACAAAGGCTGGTCCGACGACGACGACCTGGCCACCGCCTGGCGAAAGCCGGTGGCGAATGCGCAGCTGTGGGCCCTGGCGCGCGAGTTGGGGCAGGGCGGCAAGAAGGGGCAGCGCGATGCGGCCGCGGCCCTGGAACTGGCCCTGGGCCAAGCCGATGACGCGGACGCCGAGCCAGGCATCCGCCAGGCCCTGTTCACCAACACGGGCGGGCTGCGCAAGGCCCTGGGGGAGTCCGAGCTGCTCTCGTGGGCTGCCGCATGGCTGGAGGATTGGGCCGATGCCCGCGCGCAGGCGCAGGCCCAGGCACAACACCAGCGGCAATGCGTGCTGGCCAAGGCCCTGTTGGACACCTACCGCAAACTCAAGACCGAGATGGGTGTGGCCGACATGGTCGACCTGGAACTGGCCGCCTCGCGCCTCATGGCCGACCCCGTGATGTCGGGCTGGGTGCAAGAGCGGCTGGACCACCAGGTGCGCCACGTGCTGATGGACGAGTTCCAGGACACCAGCCCGCTGCAATGGCACACGCTGCGTGCCTGGCTGTCGGCCTATTCAGGGGCCGGCGGTGGCAGCAGTGGCCAGCAGGCGCCATCGGTCTTCCTGGTGGGCGACCCGAAGCAGAGCATCTACCGCTTTCGCCGCGCCGACCCACGCGTCTTCCAGGCCGCACGCCGCTTCGTGGTCGAAGGGCTGGACGGCCACCACCTGGCCTGTGACCACACACGGCGCAACGCGCAAACGGTCATTGGCGTGCTCAACGCGGTCATGGGCCAGGTGGCCGACGCCGGCCGCTTCCCCGATTTCCGCCCGCACACCTCGGCATCTGCGCAGCCTGGCCGCTTGATCGTGCTGCCCCAGGTGGCGCGTGAGCCATCCAGCAAAGTGGAGCCCGCCGATGCGCAAGCGGCTTCGCGTGCAGCGTCTCTGCCGGCCGACCCGCTTCTGCCCGAAGGCTGGCGCGACAGCCTGCTCACCCCTCGCCACGAGCTGGAGGTCACGCGCCGCGAACTGGAGGCCCAGCAGATCGCGGCCCTGGTCCAACACCTGATCGATGTGGACGCTGTGCCGCCGCAAGAGATCTTCGTGCTGGCACGCCGACGCGTCAGCCTCGAGGCCGTGGCCCAGGCGCTGAACGCGAGACAGCTCCCACACGTCGCGCCCGAAAGCGATCTGCTCACCGACAAGGCCGAAGTGCAGGACCTGATGGCCGCCGTCGAGGCCTTGCTCTCGCCAGGCAACAACCTGGCCCTGGCGCACTCCCTTCGCAGCCCGCTGTTCGGGGTCAGCGATGCCGAATTGCAATGGCTCGCGGCCCGCCTGCCTGCACCGCAAGCCAGCTGGATGGCCACCTTGCTCCAGCTGGGTTTCAGCGATGGCCTGCCTGACAGCCTGCAGGGCGCGCAACAGCGTTTCCGTGCCTGGCAGCAGGACCTGGCGCACCTGCCGCCACACGACCTGCTGGAGCGTGTTGTGCGTGACACCGGCTACCGCCAGGCGCTGGCGGCACAGGTGCCGCATGGCCAGTGGCAGGCCGCGCTTTTCCATGTCGACACCTTGCTGGCGCACAGCCTGGCCGCCAACGCCGGTCGCGACGTCACGCCTTACACCTGGCTGCGCCAGCTGCGCCGCGACCCGCCCAAGCTGCCGGCGCGTGCGGCCGAACACGCCGTCCAGCTGCTGACCGTGCACGGCGCCAAAGGCCTGGAGGCCGACGCGGTGGTGCTGGCCGACATGGACGCTGAAAGCCAGCGCAGCGCCACCTACGGCTTGATGGTCGACTGGCCTGAAGGCGAAAGTGCGCCCTTGCGCTGTGCCTTCGTGGCCTCCGAGCGCCAGTGTCCACCCAGCTTGCGCGCCTTGCGCGACGCCGAAGACCTGGCCGATGAGGTGGAAGGCATGAACGCCTTGTATGTGGCGCTCACACGCGCCCGCAGCACCCTGGCCTTCAGCAGCACCCAGCCACGTTCACCGCATGACCACAGCTGGTGGGCCTGGGTGCACAGGGCGGCCGAACTGCCCGCGCCGTGGGTGCTGCCGGTTGAAGTGCCCCTTGAGGCGCCCGACCCACTTGCCACCTCGCGGCCACCCGCATCCATCGCCTTGCCTGGCTTGCCCGGGCTGCGCCATCGGCCAGCACCTGCCGACCCGTTCCTGGCGCAGTCCAGCCAGTTGGGCACATCGGCCAGCCGCGATGCCGTGCTGGGCCAGTGGGTGCACGCCGCCCTGGAGCAGCTGACCGTGCTGCCCGCAGCGCAGCGAGACGATGCCCGCATCACCCAGGTTCTGACCTTGACGCAAGCGGGCATTGCCGCCCGCAACACCTTGCCGCCGGATGTCGATTGGCCTGCCTGGCAGCGCGCAGCCATGCGCCTCACCCAACAGATCTTGAGCGCGCCTGCACTGCAGACCTGGCTGGCCGCCGAGGGCTGGGCCTGGTCCGGCAACGAGGTGAGCATGGCCGATGCGCAGGGCGTGATGCGGCTGGACCGGCTGGTGGCCTCATTGCAGCCAGATGGACGTTGGACATGGTGGGTCATCGACTACAAGCTGCACCACGACCCGCTGGCCTCGCGGGACCACCAGGCGCAGATGGCCCGTTACGTTTCGGCCGTCCAGGCTGCGCAGCCCGCCGATGCCGTCGGTGGGGCATTCGTCACGTCACGCGGCGAATGGCAGGTGTGGCGGCATCCGGCCCCGTGAATATTCCCGCAAAGCGCCGCCTTTTTCGATAAACACCGGAAATCAGGGCCTCCACACGGTTTCACATGTAACCGCGATCGGGTGCAATGGGGCATCAGGGTCAGCGGTCTCTTGCGAGCCGCGCCATCACCACATGACTGCCGCTTCGCCACCTCCCGCCAGAACCGCTGTGCGCCAGTTTGGGCGCTACGAGATCCGCCAGATGATCGGGCGCAGCCAGGCCTCAGGTGTGTGGCTGGCTTTCGATCCGCGCCAGCAGCAGGAGTTCAACCTCGTGGTGCCGCGCTCTGCGCCCACCGAGCCCGCCGACCGGGAGGCGTGGACCCAGGAAGTGCGTGCCGCTGCACGCCTGCAGCACCCGCGCCTGGCCGAGGTCCTGGACATCAATGTGCAGGACGCCTGGCCCTATGCCGTGGTGCTGCGCGAGGGCTGCATGACCCTCACCGAACGGCTGACCACGGGCAGCGCGCTCACCCCCCTTGAAGTGGCCAGCATCGCCTGTGACTTGCTGGAGGGCCTGGCTTACGCGCATGAGGCCGGCCGCGCCCACCATGACATCGCGTTGCACCACGTCTTGCTGGACAAATCCGGCCGGGCCACCTTGGCCGGCTTGGGCAGTGGCGCTTTGCGTCCGGTGAACAAGCCTGGCAGCACGGGCAAGCTGTCCAATGTGCAGCAGTCCTTGCGCGAGTCCACCGAGCGCGACCTGTTGATGGTGGGCCTGCTCATGTACCGCCTCCTGGCCAATGCCTGGGCGCTGGATGACACCGACCTGGGCCACTGTGCCGAGCGCGTGGGCCCGGAGATCGTGCGGCTGCCCTTCACCACGCCGCACCCCGTGGCCGAAACCTTGCGCGCCATCGTCAACCGAGCAACGGACCGCCAGCACCGCCAGCGCTACCTCAATGCGCGCACCTTGCTGAGCGCCGTGCAAGGCTGGGTCAAGACGAATTCGCAAGACGACGGCGGGCCCCTGGTGTTGCTGCTCGACCGGCTCAACAGCGTGGGCACTTTGCCTGGCCGCCCCGACACCGAACGGGCCCTGGTGGGTGCGCTGTCGCAAGAGACCCTCAGGGTCGATGACTACGTGGACGTGGTGCTGAAGAACCCGGCCATGAGCTGGGAAATGATGCGGGCCGTCAACACCGCCAGCTTCCGCTCGCACGGCGCCAACGAAGGTGTGAGCACCTTGTCCCGCGCGGTGCTGTTGCTGGGGCAGCAGGGCGTTCGGCGGCTCATTGGCGGTGTGCGCGCCTGGCCGGGGGCGCTGGCCGCCAGGACGGCAAGCAACCCCGAGTTCGGCAAACAGGCTGAAGACGCCCTGTCGCAAGAGCTGCGCTGGTGTTGCCTGGCAGGCCACATCGCGCGCTGGATGGCGCCCTTCGAGAGCAGCGATGAAGAATGCGCACTGGCGGCCATGTCCCAGCGCCTGGGCTGGCTGCTGGTGCTCTACCACTTCCCCGATGAAGCCGCGCAGATGAAGCGCCTGACGCTGGCCGGGCCACCGGCCGAGCCAGGCGGCCCGCCCACACCGGGCATGAGCCTGGATGGCGCAGCAGGGGCGGTGCTGGGCATCAACCTGGACGACCTCACCCAGGCCGTGCTCAAGCACTGGGGCTGGGACGAGCGCCTGGCGCAGGCCGCACGCCCGATCCCGCGCCAAGTGGGCGTGAGGCACCCCGCGTCACCGGAAGAGGTGTTGCGCACCGTGGCCAGCCTGGCCAATGAAATTGCCGGCACGCAGGACATGCCCATGGACAAGGGCGTGTCGGCCATGCACCAGATCCAGTTGCGCTATGCACGCGCCCTGAACCTGGAACAGCGGGAGTGCCAGGCCACCCTGGACCACGCGATCAAACTGGTCGACCGCCCGCTGTCGAGCGACCTGGACCCGGTGCCACCGGTGCGGGCGGCCAAAGCCAGCGCGCCACCGCCTCCGGACGCGCCGTCCAGACCGGTCATGCCGCAACCCACCACCGACACCAGCCCCGCACCCCTCATGCCGGCTGGAACGCTGGGCGCTGCGCCTGAAAACGGTGGCTTGCGCGCGCGCCTTCAAAGCCGGGCCCAGGTGCGCTGAGCCTCGCCTGCCGCCAGGGCCAGGGGCGCTGCTTCAAGGCCGCTTCAAGGCCTGCGCGCAATCGCTGACCAGACCTGGTCCCTTGTAGATCAGGCCGGTGTAGATCTGCACCAAGTCGGCGCCTGCATCGCGTTTGGCGCGGGCATCCATGCCGCTCATCACGCCGCCTACCCCGATGATGGGGTAGCGTGGCCCCAGTGCCGCACGCAGCTGCCGGATCACCTGGTTGCTGGCTTCCAGCACTGGCGCGCCACTCAGGCCGCCGGTTTCTTCAGCATGCGGCAGGCCCTTGACGGCCTCGCGCGAGATCGTGGTGTTGGTGGCGATCACACCATCGATGCCGTTCTTCTGCAGCGTGGCGGCGATCACGCCCACCTGCGTTTCATCCAGATCGGGCGCTATCTTCACGAACATGGGCACGCTGCGTCCGTGGCGCTGAATCAGCTGCTGGCGTCGTTCCTGCAGCTGGCCCAGCAGCGCGTCCAGGGCCTCGTCACTTTGCAGGGCGCGCAGGTTCTTGGTGTTGGGGCTGGAGATGTTGACGGTCACGTAGTCGGCATGGGGGAACACGCCTTCGAGACCGATGAGGTAGTCGTCCACCGCGTGCTCGATCGGTGTCACGGCGTTCTTGCCGATGTTCAGCCCCAGGATGCCGCCACCTTGCCGATAGCGTGCACGCTTGACGTTGGCCAGGAAGGCGTCCAGGCCCTCGTTGTTGAAGCCCAGGCGGTTGATCAGCGCATTGGCCTCGGGCAGGCGGAACATGCGTGGCTTGGGGTTGCCTGGCTGGGGCCTGGGCGTGACGGTGCCCACCTCCACAAAGCCGAAACCCATGGCGCCCAGGCCGTCGATCACCCGACCATTCTTGTCCAGGCCAGCGGCCATGCCCACGCGGTTGGGGAAGCGCAAGCCGGCGATCTCCACCGGGTCGTTCACGCGGGTGGCGCCCCACAGGCAGGCAGCAGGCGTGTTCTGGAAGCGGGCCAGTGCACCGATGGTGAGGTCGTGAGCGGCCTCCGGGTCCATGTTGAACAGCACGGAGCGGGGCAGGGCGTAGGGGATCAGGGCCATGGGCGGGGCGGTGGCGTGTGGAAAGGCAAACCCTGCATTGTCGCCGATGTCGTTCTGGCGGGGGCTCGGCCGTGGGCCTGCGGGGCTGAAACGCCGTGCCCGATGGTTCGGGCCCGTGGCTGCCCTGTGGCAAACTGCCGCGCCTGCTGAGCAGCCTCAGCCATCCCTGACATGCGGGTCGCGAGCGCGCCCATGTCGCCTTGCACTGACCGCAATCGACCACAAGGCCAGAACTTGGACAAGATCCTGATGCAACTGGCGGCCGAACTGAAGGTTCGTCCCGCTCAAATCACCGCCGCCGTCAACCTGCTCGATTCGGGCGCCACGGTCCCCTTCATCGCGCGCTACCGCAAAGAGGCCACCGACGGCCTGGACGACATCCAGTTGCGTGAACTGGAAAGCCGCCTGGGCTACCTGCGTGAGCTGGAAGACCGCCGCGAAACCGTGCTCAAAAGCATCGATGAGCAAGGCAAGCTCACGCCCGCGCTGCGCGCCGCCATCGAGGCCGCGCCCACCAAGCAGGAGCTGGAAGACCTCTACCTGCCTTACAAACCCAAACGCCGCACCAAGGGCATGATCGCCCGCGAAGCCGGCCTGGAGCCCCTGGCCGACAAGCTCTTTGCCGACCCCACGCTTGACCCGATGGCCGAGGCGCCTGCCTTCGTCAACGTGGAAGGGGGCTTTGCCGATGCGCTGGCGGTGCTGGACGGCGTGCGTGACCTGCTCTCAGAGCGCTGGGCCGAAGACGCCGCCCTGATCGGCAAGCTGCGCGACTGGCTGTGGCAAGAGGGCTTGTTCAAGGCCAAGCTGATGGATGGCAAGGACGAGCTCAACCCCGACGTGGCCAAGTACCGCGACTACTTCGACTACGACGAGCCCATCCGCACCGTGCCCAGCCACCGCGCCCTGGCCGTGTTCCGTGGCCGCACGCAA
>CANBQJ010000112.1 GCA_947371645.1 Burkholderiales bacterium
CGATGTGAGTCGCACGCATGAACGCCAAGAAAATTGCTTTGATCGCCCTGGGCTCTGTGCTGGCTGTGGCCGCCCTCTACCTGCTCTTCGTGCTCAAGTGGAGCTACTCCAGCGGCGAACGTGCCGGCTGGGTGCAAAAGCTCTCTCACAAAGGCTGGTTGTGCAAGACCTGGGAGGGTGAGCTGGCCCTGGTGTCCACGCCGGGCGCGCCGGTGGAAAAATTCCTCTTCACGGTGCACGACGACGCCGTGGCCGCCGACATCAACCGCCTCATCGGCCAGCGCGTGTCGCTGCATTACGACGAGAAGGTGGGCGTGCCCACCAGCTGCTTTGGCGACACCCACTACTTCGTGAGCAAGGTGGTGCCGGTGGAAGGCATCTCGCTGTCGCCGGGGGTGGTGGTGCAGCCGGACCATGCCGCATCGGCCGCGATGCCGGCTGCCTCCGCCCCCTGAAGGTTCAGCGGGGCTCAGCGCGGATTCAGCGCACCAGCAGCACGGGCACCTTGCTGCTGGCCAGCACCTGCGTGGCCACCGAGCCGGTCACCAGGTTCATGAGGTTGCTGTGGCCATGTGTGCCCATGATGACCATGTCGCAACCCAGCTTCTTGATCTGCTTGGCGATCACTTCGGGGGCGTGGCCCACCTTGCTGACGTAGTCGGTGGCCAGGTCGTGGCGGGCCAGGAACTTGCGAATGGGCTTGAACACCGCTTCGCTGGTGTCGCCGTAATAGGTCTTCAGTTCTTCGGCGGCGAACATCGAAGCCGCGTGTGGCGGGATCATCGGCACCACGTTGAGCACCGTGTAGTGGTGCGGCGCGGCAAGCCATTCTTCATGGGTGGTCAGCCAGGCCAGCATGCGCTTGGTGTAGGCGCTGCCGTCCACGGGGAGAAGGATCTTCATGTGCGTGCTCCAGGGGCTGTGGGTTGAACCCTGCCAGTGTGCACCGCCCTGAGATTGCGGATTTGATGCGAATCAATTGCCGGTGTGGGCCGGGCCCGCGCGGCGGGGCACCTCGATCAGCCGCATGGGGTCGTGCCCCAGCGATTCTTCCTTGTGGCCGTGGCCTCGCGCGTTGCTCACCACCCGCGTCTGGCCGGTCGCGTGCGCCACGAGGTAATCGTGCCGGCAATGCAGGTGGCCGTGCAGCCACAGGTCGGCCAGGGGCAGCAGCTCGTCGTCGGCATTGCAGAAGCTGGCCGTGCCCGGTTGCGCACCATAACGCGGGTCGGCGCTGCGCAGGCTGGGCCCGTAGTGGGTGATGACCACGGTGGCGTCGGCTTGCGTCGCATCCGCCTCGCTCAGGGTGCGGTGCAGCCAGTCGCGGGCGGCCAGGGCGCGCAGGCGCACGGCAGCGGGGTCGAAGGGCGCGCCGCCTTGCGTGGCCCGCATCACCTTGACGTAATAGCCGGCGGCGCGCTGGGCGCGTGGGCGCTCATGCGCGCCCAGCAGGTCGAAGTCGCTCCAGCGGGTGCAGCCCACGAAGCGCACGCGCTGGCCGTCGCTGCCTGTGAGCACGCAGCTGTCCTGGTCCAGCAGGGTCAGGCCCAGCTCGGCGGCCAGGGCACGCAGGCCCACCAGGGCCTCGTCCACATCGCGGCCGTCGAATTCATGGTTGCCCGGTACGAAGACCACGGGCACGGGCCAGCCAGCGAACTGGCGCAGCCCACGCCAGCTGCTGTCGATGTCGCCTGCCAGCACCAGCACATCGGCCCAGGGCGCGGGCCGGGGCACGAAGTCTTCGGTCTCCAGGTGCAGGTCAGACAGCAGCTGCAGTTTCACAGGGGGCTCAGTTGGCGCCGTGGCACTGCTTGTATTTGCGGCCGCTGCCGCAGGGGCAGGGGTCGTTGCGGCCCACTTTGGGGCCTTCGCGCACCACGGTCTCCACCTTGTGGCTTTCGGCCACGGCGATCTCGGCCAGGTCCACCACGTCGAACACCAAGGCTTCGATGGCCGAGTCCAGGCTGTTGAGGGGGTGCTCGTCGTCCAGGGCCTTGGTCATGGCCTGCTGGGTGTCGTCCTGATCGGGCAGGTGGCGCCAGATGGAATCGAGCAGGTCGGGCACACCGGCCAGGCCGGCTTCTTCCAGCTGCGGGAAATTGGCCAGCGCCCACTCGAAGCCGGCGGCCCAGTAGCCCAGGCCTTCCATCGCTTCTTTGCCCTTGACGGGCTCGCCCTCGTCGTCTTCGATCATGGGCACGATGGGGTCGAACCAGCCGTCCTCCAAGATACCCCGCCAGATCTCGTCCTTGCGGCGCGTGATCAGGTCAATGAGCTTGTCGTGCTGCTCTGCGCTCCAGCCCGGGCTGTCGCCATCGGGCATGCCACTGGTGCCAAAGATGGGCGGCAGCCACTGCTCGGGCGACAGCACCACGGGTTGCACCAGCACGCCGGCCAGGTAGCCATCCAGGAGCACGGCGTCCACGGTCTCGAAGGGCTCTGGCACGGCGGCCAGCAGCGTGTCGATCTCGTGGATGTCCTCGTCGGTGAGCGCGGGGGTGTTTTTCATGGTCGGCAAAGGGGGCAGGTCGAAGCCGCCATTGTGCCTGTGTCGTGCCTGCGCCTTGTGGGTGCAGGCCATGCACCAGGCTTGGCGGGAATGGTTTATGCGTCCTGCATGTGCACATTGTTTGTGTGCGCACTGCGCGGAAAGGAGATGCACCATGCTGGATACCACGGCCACCAAGTTCTCTCACCTTCGTCCGGAAGACATGGGCTGGAAGAGTGAGGGCTTGCGCGACTTCTTCCTCTACAAGGACCTCGGCATCGCTGCGGCCACCAATGGCAAGGTGATTGCGCACCTGGTGAAGGCGAACATGGCCCCGGAAAAGGGCACGGGCTGGCACCGCCATGAAGCAGATTTTCAGATCGTGATCATGACCAAGGGCTGGGCCCGCTTCATGTACGAAGACCAGGAGACGCTGGTGAAGGCCGGTGACTGCGTGCACCAGCGCCCGGGTGTCCGCCATTACCTGTTCGACTACTCGCCGGACATGGAGTACCTGGAGATCGTCAGCCCGGCCGACTTCAAGACGGTGGACGTGGAGGCGGTGTGCAAGATCCCCGACCCCACGCCCTGGACGGCCGCCTGATGCGGCACGCCATGCAGGCTTGAACAAAGAAAGGCCCCGACTGTGAAGTGCGGGGCCTTTGTCTTGGTGGGGGCTTGAACAAAGAGGCTGGCGTGCAGCATTGGCCTGGATGGGCGCGCCAGGGCGCCCGCAGGCCTCAGAACTCAACGTCCAGTTCGTCGATGTCGGCCGGCTCTGATTTGGCGGCGTTGATCCAGTCCTTCACTTCGGGCTGAGACAGCATCAGGTCGCAGTAGGCCTTGCTGACCGCGTCCAGCTTGACGTCGTAGGTGACGAAGCGGGTACACACCGGCGCGTACATCGCGTCCGCGATGGTGCGTTGCTTGCCGAACAGGAAGGGGCCGCCGTAGGACTCGATGCACTCCTTCCAGATGGCGGTGATGCGGTCGATGTCGGCCTGGGCGCGCGACCAGATCTTGAACTTGGGGAAGTGCGCGCGCAGGTTCATGGGCAGCGACGAGCGCATGGCCGAAAACCCCGAATGCATTTCACCGCTGATCGCGCGGCAATGGGCGCGGGCCACAACGTCAGACGGCAGCAAATGCGCGTCGGGGCAGATCTCATTGAGGTATTCGGCGATCGCCAGCGTGTCCCACACGCGCACGCCGTTGTGCACCAGGCAGGGCACCAGGATGGACGAGGACAGCAGCAGGATTTCGGCGCGGGTGGACGGGTCGTCCGGTGGCAGCACGTTCTCGGTGAAGGGCAGGCCCGAGAAGCGGGTGAGCAGCCAGCCACGCATGGACCACGACGAGTAGTTCTTGCTGGTCAGCGTGAGCATGCTGGTGCCTGCCGACACCGAGGGGGCTGCAGTGCCCTTGCTGGTGGCTTTCACCACGGGCTTGGCTGGTGCTGTGGCCGGCTTGGACGCCGGGCTGCGCGCAGCGCGCGGCTTGGCAGGGGCCTTGGTGGTGGACGTGGCAGGGTTCTTGGCGAGGGTGGCCATGTTGTCTCCGGATGCGCTTTTGGCCTGGAGAGCGCTGCAAGGCCCGTGCCACGTGGATGGGCGCCCCCAGCCCTCGGTGCGGCGACGGTGGCTCGCAACTTGCAGGTCTCTCCTGACTCACCGACACATCGCCTTCATGGCGAGACGCGCATGCTCTACACCACCTACCAAGCCCAACACAACCTGCTCGAGCCCTGGCGTGTCATGGCACAGGGCCTGTCCGAGGCGCTGCACCAGGTGCTGCCTGAGGGCATGGCGGAGTCCTCCTTGCCCGAACTGCTCGCCGGCGGCGTGTGGTCGCGCCGCCTGGCCGCTGCCGGCGATGTGTTTTCTCGCATGAAACTCACCCATGCCCGGCCTGAATTCGACATCCCCTCCGTGATGTCCAGTGGCAAGGAATATGGCATCACCGAAGAACCGGTGATGGTCACCCCCTTTGCCACCCTGCTGCGTTTTCGCAAGGACGGCGCGCCTGAACAACCCCGTGTGCTGCTGGTGGCGCCCATGTCGGGCCACTTTGCCACCCTGCTGCGCGACACTGTGCGCACCCTGCTGCAGGACCACGACGTCTACATCACCGACTGGCACAACGCCCGCGACGTGCCGCTCAAGCACGGCGTCTTCGCCCTGGACGACTACACCGACCACCTCATGCGCTTCTTGGAGCGCATGGGCCCTGGCTCCCACATGATGGGCATCTGCCAGCCCTGCGTGGCGGCGCTGGCGGCCACCTCCCTGATGGCGCAGGATGGCCACCCGGCCCAGCCCCGCAGCCTGACGCTGATGGCCGGCCCCATCGATTGCCGCGTCAACCCGACCACGGTGAACGAACTGGCCACCAGCAAGCCCCTGAGCTGGTTTGAAGAAAACATGATCCACACCGTGCCCTGGCCGCAGCGTGGCGCCGGGCGCAAGGTCTACCCGGGCTTCATCCAGCTGACGGCATTCATGGGCATGAACAAGGAGCGCCACAAGAAGGCGTTTGAGGACATGTACCACCACATTGCCCAGGGCGACCACGAGAAGGTGGCCCACACCAAAGCCTTTTACGAAGAGTACTTTGCCGTGGCCGACCTGCCGGCCGACTTCTACCTGGAAACGGTGGGCAAGGTCTTTCAGACCTATGACCTGCCGCGTGGCGCCTTGACCTGGCGAGACACGGTGGTGGAGCCGCGTGCCATCCGGCGCACGGCGCTGATGACCGTGGAAGGCGAACGCGACGACATCTGCGCCGTGGGGCAGACGGTGGCGGCGCAGGACCTCTGCACGTCGGTGCGGCCGTACTGGCGCACCCAGCACATCCAGACGGGTGTGGGCCACTACGGTGTGTTCAGTGGCCGCCGCTGGCAAAACGAGATCTACCCGCGGGTGCGGGACATGATCCACCAGACGACCAACTGAGCGGCCACAGCCTGAGGCCCGCTGTGCGCGGGCCCGGGTCAGGGCTTGGGCAAGTTCAGCGAGAAGTCGACGACCCGCGTACCGGGTGGGGCGGCGACCACGTTGCCGTCAGCGTCAGTGGTGTAGTGCAATGACGACTCGGTCAGCGTCAATTTGCTTGCCGTGGCGGTGAAGAGGTCGCTGTCGATGGCGACCTGCGTGTCGCAAGTGCTGGGTTTGACGCTGCCATTGGCGGTGCTCAGCGCGGTCAACTGATCTGACGTCCACGCGCTGCTCGCGCACACAAACTGGCCATCGGAGACGGTGTCGACCAAAACGATGTAGAGCTTGGGGTTGTCCTTGGCGAACACCAAGGTGATGGCCGCTGCGGGCTCAGCGGCAGCATCCTGAATGGTGCCGATGTAGGCACTGATCCCAATGGGCAAGTCAGTGAACGAGCCCACGCCGGTGGACGCCGCAGCCATGGTCAGTGTGGTGGCCGTGGCGGCGCTGGAGGCCACCGTGAGGGTTTGCGTGATGGCGGCGGTCGATGTGCCCGTACCCGTACCCGTGCCGGTCCCCGTCCCCGTCGTGCCACCTGTCGTGGTGCCGGTCGTGCCGCCAGTGGTCGTGCCCGTGCTGCCACCCGTCGTGGTGCCCGTGGTGCCCCCGGTGGTGGTGCCCGTCGGTGCCACGGCCGCCACGACGGCCACGCCAGGCGTGCCCACGGTGCCCTCGCCGCCACCGCAAGCGGTGAGTGCCAGGGTCAGGCTGATCAGGGAGAGGGCGAAGAGCGGACGTTGCATGATGCGGGAACCCCCAGGGGATGACGTGAATATGCGTGAAGAATTGCACGCACTGTAGCCACACCCCGTCGTCGGCGCACCCCGCGCCTTCCCTGATTCCCCCTGGTTCGCGGTGATGTAGTGGCCGCCGTTTTGATGCGTCGCTGGCGTCCCGGGGCCTTGGGCAGGTTCAGGGCGAGATGGCCGCCCAGCGCCCCTGCACCTGTGCCAGCACGCCCGGGTCCTCCAGGGTGCTGGTGTCGCCCGGGTCGCGTTGTTCGCACACCGCAGACAGCAGCCGGCGCAGCAGCTTGCCCGAGCGCGT
This sequence comes from Burkholderiales bacterium, assembly GCA_947371645.1. The sequence goes on from CANBQJ010000112.1 coordinate 6,529, forward strand.
CTTGGGCAGCGCGCTCACCAGCACCACATGGGCCGGGCGGCCGATGGCGCCCAGTTGCTGGTCCACCTGCAGCAGCAGGGCGGCACGCAAGGTGGCTTCCTGCTCGGGGCTGGCGGCGGCGGCCGGGTCCTTGAGCACCACGAAGGCCACCGGTACCTGGCCCTTGACCGCGTCGTGGATGCCCACCACGGCCACTTCGGCCACGGCCGTGTGGCTGCTCAGGGCCTCTTCAATTTCGCGGGTGCCCAGGCGGTGGCCGGCCACGTTGATGACGTCGTCCGTGCGGCCCAGGATGAAGTGGTAGCCGTCGGCGTCACGCACGCCCCAGTCGAAGGTGTTGTAGACCTCTCGGCCCTCGAAGCTGCGCCAGTAGGTGCTCACAAAGCGGGCGTCGTCGCCCCACACCGTTTGCATGCAGCCCGGCGGCAGCGGGTAGCCCAGCGTCAGCACGCCTTTCTGATCGGGGCCGGAGACAGGCTGGCCAGTCTGCTGGTCCAGCAGCTGCACGTCGAAACCCGGCATGGCCACGCCGGGCGATCCCCAGCGTGCGGGCACGGACGGGTCCAACCCGCGGGGCAGGCTGAGGATGGGCCAGCCGGTCTCGGTCTGCCAGTAGTTGTCGACGATGGGTTTGCCCAGGGCGTCGGCGATCCACCTGGCGGTGGGCTCGTCCAGCGGCTCGCCGGCCAGGAAGAGGTGCTTGAGCGAAGACAGGTCGTGCCGGTGCAGGCAGGTCGGGTCCTGCTTCTTGAGCACCCGCACGGCGGTGGGCGCCGAGAACATCACATTGACCTTGTACTTTTCGACCAGCGACCACCAGATGGCCGCGTCCGGGCGGATGGGCAGGCCTTCGTAGATGATGGTGCTCATGCCTGCCAGCAGCGGGCCATAGACGATGTAGCTGTGGCCCACCACCCAGCCGATGTCGCTGGTGCTGAAAAACACCTCGCCTGGCTGGCCGTCGTAGACCTGGTCCATGGTGGCGGCCAGGGCCACGGCGTGGCCGCCGGTGTCGCGCTGGACGCCTTTGGGCTGGCCGGTGGTGCCGCTGGTGTAGAGCGTGTAGCTGGGGTGGGTGGCGTCCACCCATTCGCAGGGCACCACCGCGTCCATGTCCTGCTTGCGTTCGTGGTGGTAGTCGACATCGCGCGGGGCCTGCATGCGGGCATCGGCCAGGCCGCGGTTGACCAGCAGCACGTGCGCCACAGGGTGCGTGGCCAGGCGCAGGGCCTCGTCCAGCAGGGGCTTGTAGGGCACGACCTTGCCGCCGCGCGAGCCCGCATCGGCCGTGACGATGACGGTGGGTTGCGCGTCGTCGATGCGGCTGGCCAGGGCATGGCTGGCGAAGCCGCCGAACACCACCGAGTGGATGGCGCCCAGGCGCACCGTGGCCAGCATGGCGATCACGGCCTCGGGGATCATGGGCATGTAGATGAGGACGCGATCGCCCTTCTTCACGCCCAGCTTGATCAGGATGGCCGCCATGCGCTGCACCTCGACGAAGAGCTGCGCATAGCTGATGCTGGTCTCCTGGCCTGTTTCGGTGGAGACGTGAATCAGCGCGGGCTGGTCCGGGCGATGGGGCACGTGGCGGTCTACCGCGTTGTGGCACAGGTTGGTCAGGCCGCCGGGGAACCAGCGCACAAACGGCGGGTTGCTGGTGTCGCAGACCTGATCAAAGAGGCGATGCCATTCGATGCGCCGGGCCTGTTCGGCCCAATAGGCGTCACGGTCGCGCAAGGAGCGCTCATGCACCTGCGGGTATCCCATTTTTTTTGCTCCTGGGTCATGAGGTATGACCTGAGCGCAAATGTTAATGCACAGAACATCCCATACCCATGGGGGGTGTCCTCAGTCGGTGCACGAAACCGCGGCCAATCTGGTGCCGGCACTCACAGGAAGAGTGCGGCCCGCCTCAGGATGAGCAGGCCGAAGAAGACCAGGCCCAGCACCACGCCCCATTTCAGCACCTGCATGGCGCGCTGGCGCCAGATGGCTTCGCCCGACAAGGTGTGGGCCACCATGCAGGCCAGGAAGGCGCCGCCCAGCAAAAGGGTGAGCAATCGGAAGATGGCCATGTGCGGTGTGGAGGCTGGCCTTACCAGGCCGGTGCCAGCTCGGACAGGCCGCGCGGGGCGCTGCGGGTGTCCTCGAAGGTGACGATCTCCCAGGCATCCTGCTGGGACAGCAGTTCGCGCAGCAGCTTGTTGTTGAGCGCGTGGCCCGATTTGAAGGCGGTGTACGCGGCCAGCAAAGGGTGGCCCACCACGTACAGGTCGCCGATGGCATCGAGGATCTTGTGTTTGACGAACTCGTCGTCGTAGCGCAGGCCGTCGCTGTTGAGCACGCGGTGGTCATCGACCACGATGGCGTTGTCCATGCTGGCGCCCAGGCCCAGGCCGCGGGCGCGCATGTTTTCGACGTCCTTGGTGAAACCGAAGGTGCGGGCGCGGGCGATGTCGCGCTTGTACTGGCCCACGGCGAAGTCAAATTCAACGCGCTGGCCGGTCTGGTCCACGGCAGGGTGGTCGAAGTCGATCTCGAAGGCCAGCTTGAAGCTGTTGTAGGGCTCCAGGCGGGCCCACTTCAACGAGCGGCCCTCGCCTTCGCGCACTTCCACCGCACGCTTGACGCGCAGGAAGCGCTTGGGGGCTTTCTGCAGCTCGATGCCGGCACTTTGCAGCAGGTAGACGAAGGCAGCCGACGAGCCATCGAGGATGGGCACTTCTTCGGCGGTGATGTCGATGTAGACGTTGTCCAGCCCCAGGCCGGCGCAGGCCGACATCAGGTGCTCGATGGTGTTGACCTTGGCGGCGCCCGGGTCGCCACCGGGCGAGATGGTCGTGGCCATGCGCGTGTCGCACACGGATTCGGGGCGCACAGGGATGTCGGCCACCTGGGGCAGATCGACCCGGCGAAAAACGATGCCGGTGTCAACCGGGGCAGGGCGCAGCGTCATCTCGACGCGCTGGCCGCTGTGCAGGCCCACGCCAACGGCGCGGGTCAGGGACTTCAGGGTGCGTTGCTGCAGCATGGGCGCGATTATCTCCGCACCAGGTAAACCCCGTGTGAGGCAGGTGTCAAGCGATGTGACACGCACTCACTTTGGTCACAAGGTGTGGGTGCGGTCGCCCTGGGCAAAGCCGATGGCCTCGAACCAGGGCCCCTTCACAAAGCCAATCACCTTGAACAGCTCGCCCATTTCATGTTCTGCAATGAGTTTTTGCAGGGCGGACCGCGAGGCCAGCTCGGCCGCCGTGCTGGCCTGGGCCGTTCGCGCCATCGCCTCGCCCACACCGCAGTTGTGCAGGAAGCGGCCTTGGGCTGTGTAGCCCAGCACCTCCCAGCCGGCGTCCTGGCCGGCCAGGGCGATGCCGGTGAAGTTCACGTGGGCGGTGATGTCCTTGTCGCCCACGGCCACCAACGGGTTGGGGTCGCTGGTGTGCGCGTGGTGGCACATGAGGGTGCCGCCAGTGCGCTGGGGGTGGCAGTACTCGGCCTCCGGGAAGCCGTAGTCGATGAAGAAGGCGGCGCCTTTTTGCAGGCCGGCGGCGAGGGTGGCGATGAAGGCCTCGCCTTGTGCGTGTGTTTCCACGACGGTGCCGGGCACGAATTCGGCGTCGCTGCGTTCGGTAGGGGGGCGGGTGTCGGCGGGGGCGGGCCGGTCGACCCAGCTGAAGCGGTGGCCCGTGACGGTGGCGTCCAGGGCTTCGTTGATGGCCACACCACGTTCCCACCAGGCCTCGCCGTCCCAGCGCAGCAGGGACACCGGCATGGCGTCCAGCACCTCGTTGCCCACCAGCACGCCTTCGAACTGGTCGGGCAGGGCGTCGGCCCAGACCACCTTGTGGGCAAAGCCCGGGTGTTCGCGCTGGATGCGCGCGTGCTGGCGGTCGCGCAGCGCACCAGACAACTCCACGATGGTGTAGCGCTGGATGCGGTCACCCAGTTCACTCAGCAGCGCGCAGGCCAGGGCGCCACTGCCGGCCCCGAATTCCCAGATCTGATCGGTGCCAGTGGCTTCGAGCGCCTGGATCAGCTGGCGCGACAGCACCTCGCCAAACAGTGGGGTGAGTTCTGGCGCGGTGACGAAGTCGCTGCCGTCCTGGGGCAGTTTGCCCAGCACCCTTCGGCCGCCGTTGTAGTAGCCCAGGCCCGGGGTGTAGAGCGCCAGGTTCATGAAGCGCTCGAAAGGCATCCAGCCGTCCGCCGTCTGGATCTCGTGGGCGATCAGGTCGCTCAGTGGCTGGCTGTTGGCGAGGGCGGACACTACACTGTGGCCGGGTTGCGCGGGTTGGGTCATGCGGCATTGTAGGAAGGCTGCGGGCACGCACGCACACCGTTCATCTACTGGTGCCTTGCATGTCTGCTTCACTGTCTGTTTCTTTGCCTGGCGCGGCGCCCAATGCCACGCTGGTCTCGCCTGCCCAGGTGGTCCTGGTCACCGGTGCGGCCAAACGGCTGGGTCGCGAGATCGCGCTGGCCCTGGCCCGCCAGGGCTGGGATGTGGTGGTGCACTGCCGCCAGTCGCAAGCGGAAGCGCAGCAAACGGCCGACGACATCACTGCCTTGGGTCGCCGTGCTTGCGTGTTGAGCGCCGACTTGTCCGATGAGACCCAGGCCCGAGCCTTGCTGCCTCAGGCCGTGATCCGGATGGGTCGGGTGGACGCCGTGGTCAACAGCGCCTCGGCTTTCGAGTTCGACAACGCCCAGCGCTTCAGCTACGACATGCTGGACAAGCACATGCGCGCCAACGCGGCGCCTGCCATCGTGCTGGCGCAGGCCCTGGCCGACCACCTGGCGGGCCGCGCCCAAGCGGGTGGCGCCGATGGGGCAGATGGGGCCGTGGTCAACTTGCTGGACCAGAAGCTGTGGAACCCCAACCCCGACTTCCTGAGCTACACCTTGTCCAAGGCCGCGCTGGAAGCGGCCACCACCTTGCTGGCGATGGCGCTGGCGCCGCGCGTGCGCGTGGTGGGCGTGGCGCCCGGACTCACGCTGAGCAGCGACTGGCTGCAGGGCGACAAGTTCGAGCAGCTGCACCAGCAGTCACCGCTGGG
>CANBQJ010000113.1 GCA_947371645.1 Burkholderiales bacterium
GCATCTACGCCACGAATTTCAAGGACATGCAAGCCAAGCACCCTGGCCGCGCCATCGAAAAGGCTGTCAAGGGCATGCTGCCCAAGGGCCCGCTCGGTTACGCCATGATCAAAAAGCTGAAGGTCTATGCAGGCGGTGAGCATCCTCACTCGGCCCAGCAGCCCAAGGCCCTGGAAATCTGAGGAGCGGACACATGATTGGTACCTGGAACTACGGCACCGGCCGTCGCAAGTCTTCCGTTGCCCGCGTCTTCATCAAGAAGGGCACTGGCCAGATCATCGTCAACGGCAAGCCTGTCGAAAATTATTTCGGCCGTCAAACCTCGATCATGGTCGTCAAGCAGCCTCTCGTGCTGACCAACAATGTCGAACAGTTCGACATCAAGGTCACCGTCAAGGGTGGTGGCGAATCTGGTCAAGCCGGCGCTGTGCGCCACGGCGTGACCCGTGCCCTGATCGACTACGACGCAGCGTTGAAGCCTGACCTGAGCCGCGCCGGCTTCGTCACGCGTGACTCGCGTGAAGTCGAACGTAAGAAGGTCGGCCTGCACGGCGCCCGCCGCAGGAAGCAGTTCAGCAAGCGCTGATCCGCGTCCGCTGCCATCGGCCTTGTGCTGGTGGCTGGCCCACAAAACCCGCCCGGTTGCCTGTCAGCCCGGCGGGTTTTGTTTTGGTGCAGCCGCCCTTTGGGCCGTTGCAACGGCAGGCTCAGAACGGCTGCTGGTAACGCACGCCGCCTGCCCATTGGGCCGGGGCGCTGGCGTCGTGGTCAGGGTGCACGCGCAGGGTCATGGCTGCGGTCCAGAAGCCGGGGAGGCCGCTGCGCCACTCGTAGCGGGCATCGGCTTGCCACTCTCTGGCGCCCTCACCCAGGTTCACCGTCTGTTCGCCGTAGATGGGCTGACCTGCATCGTCCACGCCGGTCACCACGCTGTAGCGCAACTGGCCACTGCTGGCCTTCAAAGGCATGAGCCAGGCCAGGCTCAGGTGATCATCTGGCTGCCACAGGCTGCGCCCGCTCAGGCCCAGGCCTTGTGCGTTGGCGCGCACGCTGCTGCCCGAAATCAACAGGCCGCTGGCAGTGGGGGCGCTGGTCAGTGTCTGGCTCCATGAGGCCGTGGCCGCCCACTGCGTGTTCAGCCGCCAGGCGCCACTCAGGCTCATGCCGCGTGTGCGGTGGCTGGCGTCCAGCCCCAGGGCCTGGCTGCTGTAGCCACCCAGCAGGCCGTTTTCGTTCAGTTGCCCCAAACTCAGGTTCAGGGCCAGCCTGCCTTGTTCATAGCCGACCTCGCCCAGGTTCACGTTGCCCTGCGCGCTGCGTTGGTGCCCGGGCACGTCGGGGCGCAGGGCGGCCAGCCTGGCGTGCCAGACACCGTGGTCGGCCGGGTCGCGCGCATCGCCCAGGGGCAGGGTCAGCACGGCAAAGCGGTGTGCAGGCGCGAAGTTGGCCAGCGGTGAGCCCGTCACCTGGGCCAGGGCACCTGGTTCGTCGCCGCCGCTCTCACCCAGGCCACCGGCCATCAGCCCCAGGCTCAGGCCGGAGAGGCCGCCATCGCCCAGGCTCAAGCCCCAGCCCTCGCGGTTTTGCCAGCGCATGGCGCCGCTGCCTTGCGCCTGCGTGGACCAGTCGGGGCGTGTGGGGGCGACGCCTGCACTCAAGGGGCTCATCACGCCCCGCGTGCCCAGTTGCCGCAGAGGCGATGACGTTTGTGCTTCGCCCGTGTGCCACAACGTCAGGCGAGAGCCGTCCAGGCCCACACGCTGGTTCACGCTCAGGGCGTTTGGGTCAGCGCCCATCACCATCTCGCTGGTGAGCACCGTGCGCACGGCCAGGCTGGCGCCTTCGTCGCTGGTGAAGTTGCGGCCGTAGGCATCAAACACCTCGGTCTGCAGGCCGCGAAAGGCCGATGGCGTGACCGCAGCGGGCTGGCGGCTGGCCAGCCCTTGCACGCTCAGCGGCACGGTCACGGTGTAGCCGTTGGCCGAACGGTAGGTGTAGCTGCCCACTGGCATCAGGGCCCGATTCACGTTGAGCATGCCGTGGCCGTAGACGGCGTCCACGCCGGGCGCGCCCAGGTCATCGGCCGTGTTCAGCAGGATGGCCGCCACCTGGTTGGCCTTCAGGTAAGGCCAATAGCCGGTGACCAGAGCGGCCGCACCCGACACGGCTGGTGCCGCCATGGACGTGCCACTCATGTAGCCGTACCAGGTGTCGTAGGACGAATAGATGTTCACCCCGGGCGCTACCAGGTAGAACTGGGCCGTGTCGCCCGCCCGGTTGGAAAACGACGCCAGGCGGTTGTTGCTGTCGACGGCGCCCACCACCAGCATGGTGCCGCCGGCCCAGGCTTCACGGGCGTAGTGGCCAGGCCAGTTGGGGTTGCGTGAGGATTCGTTGCCCGCAGCGGCCACCAGCACCGCCTGGTTGGTGGCGGCGGCTCGGCGCAAGCCGCTGTCGCCCAAGGGCGAGGTGGTGCCAAAACTCATGTTGACCACGCGGGCGCCATGGGCGATGGCGTAGTCCAGGCCGCGGTTGATGTCGCTGGCCGAGGCGGTGCCGCCGTTGAACACCTTGACCATCAGCAGATTGGCCTGTGGCGCCACGCCGTACATGCCGGTGCCGTTGCCGCCAGCGGCAACGATGCCGGCCACATGGGTGCCATGCTTGATGCTGTCGGTCACGTCGGCCGAGCCGTCCACCGCGTTGTAGGGCGTCAACACGCGGGGGTTGTTCAGGAACTCGGGGTTGGACAGGTTCAGGCCCGTGTCCAGCAAGGCCACGGTCACGCCTTGCCCCAACACGCCTTTGCTGTGTACGCCCCGGATGCGCAACTGGTTGACGGTGGTCGAGGCGCTGTACTCCGAGAAGCTGGGTGCAAAGCTGGTCTGCGCGGCCACCAGGGAGGGCACCGTCAGCAGCGCACCGGCCACGCGCCAAAGGGCAGGGCTGCGTCGGCGGGCGGCCCGACAGGCTTGCGGGAGAGTTTGGCGTGGGGATGGCATGGCAGGAACAGGCATGGCGTTGCCCTCCTGCTTTCGGTTTCCGCCCTGCGCAACTTGATCGCCTGGCAGACACATGGCGCCACCTTGGGCACAAGGAGGCACGGTTCGTGATGCACTTCACAAACCATCGGCGCCTCAGAGGGCGTCCGGACTGCCTAAAATGCCCACTCGCATTGACCCTGGCAGCCATCCGGCTGGCCTCAGGCCGAAGTTCAGGCCAAAGAAGGACCGTTCATGATCAAAGTTGGCATCGTTGGTGGCACGGGCTACACCGGCGTCGAGTTGCTGCGCCTGCTGGCCCAGCACCCGCAGGTCAAGCTGCAAGCCATCACCTCTCGCAAAGAGGCCGGCATGCCGGTGGCCGACATGTACCCCAGCCTGCGTGGCCACGTGGACCTGGCCTTCGTGGCGCCCGACGAAGCGGGGCTCAAGCAGTGCGACGTGGTGTTTTTTGCCACCCCGCATGGCGTGGCCATGGCCCAGGCGCCCGAACTGCTGGCCGCCGGCGTCAAGGTCATCGACCTGGCCGCCGACTTCCGGCTGCAAGACACCGCCGTGTTCGAGCAGTGGTATGGCATGCCCCACAGCTGCCCCGAGATCCTGGCGGAAGCCGTCTATGGCCTGCCCGAGCTCAACCGCGAGGCCATCAAGAAGGCCCGCATCATCGGCAACCCGGGCTGTTACCCCACTTCGGTGCAGCTGGGCCTGGCGCCTTTGCTCAAGCAGGGCCTGATCCAGCCCACGAACATCATCGCCAACTGTGCCTCGGGCGCGTCCGGCGCCGGACGCAAGGCCGAGGTGCACACCCTGTTGGCCGAAGCCGCCGACAACTTCAAGGCCTATGGCGTCAAGGGCCACCGGCATGGTCCGGAGATCAACCAGCAGCTGAGCGTCATCGCCGGTGGCACCGCCGTGGACTGCCTCTTCGTGCCCCACCTCCTGCCGATCATCCGCGGCATCCATTCCACCTTGTATGCGCGCCTGAACGACGCCGGCCAGGCTGCCCACCTGCAGGCCGTCTTCGAAGCCTTCTACCAGGGCGAGCGGTTTGTGGACGTGCTGCCCGCCGGCAGCGCGCCCGAGACCCGCAGCGTGCGTGCCAGCAACACCGTGCGCATCGCGGTGCACAAGCCCCGGCCCGACACCGTCATGGTGCTGGTGGTGGAAGACAACCTCACCAAGGGCGCGTCGGGCCAGGCCGTGCAGTGCATGAACCTCATGTTCGGTCTGGCAGAGCACCTGGGCCTCAACCAGGTGCCGGTGCTGCCCTGATGCGCTGGCGGCTCATCCGGCGCCGGCTGTCGATCGCGGCGCCGCGTGTGGCGGTGCGCAGCCACCTGCCCTGGCCTGTGCGCTGGGCGGTGGTGGCACTCATGCTGGGCTTTTCAGGTGCGCTGGCCCTGTGGGCCTTCGATGTGGGTCGCAGCATCGCCGGCTTGAACACCGGCGGGCGGGACATGAGCGAGCAACTGACCCAGTTGCGCCAGCAGCTGGACGAGGCGCGGCATGACCGAGATGCCGCCCAGTCGGTGGCCAATTCGGCCGACAGCCTGCTCAAAACCGAGCGCGTCACCCAGCAGCGCCTGGCCGAGCAGGTCAAGTCACTGGAGTCGGAAAACCTGGCCCTCAAGGACGACCTGGGCTTTTTCGAGCGCCTGCTGCCGGCGTCCAGTGAGGGCCTCTCCATCCGCGGCCTGGTGGTCGAGCCGCAGGGTGGCGGGCAATGGCACTACCAGTTGCTGTTGATGCAGCAAGGCGGGCGCAAGCAGGCTGATTTCACCGGGCGCATCGAGCTGCTGCCCAGTGGCCTCAAGGACGGTCGCCCCTGGATCGACCCGGCCCACACGGTGGCCCAGGCCCTGAGCTTCAAGCAGTACCGCCGGGTGGACGGGCATTTCCCTTTGCCCTCGGGCGTGGTGGTCAAGCAGGTGCAGGTGCGGGTGCTGGACGAATCGGGTGCCGTGCGGGCCAGCCAGTCCATCAGCCTCTGACCGGGTGTGAACGGGTGTAAAAACCTTGCTGCGTTTGCTGCACCGCACGAATGGGGCCTTGACCGGCCCCCGCCAGCGTGTAACCTCGACCGCCCTGACGCTCAAGGAAGACGCACCATGTTTGGCTGGAAAAAGACCCCCCCCATCCGCACCCTGATTGGCGAAGGCACGGTCATCACCGGTGAGGTGCGCTTTGCCGACGGCCTGCGCATCGACGGCGAGGTGCACGGCAACGTTGGCCACTTTGGCGACCGCCGGTCCATGCTGGTCATCAGCGAGAAAGCCCGCATCCATGGCAAGGTCAGGGCGGGTCATGTCATCATCAACGGGCTGGTAGAAGGTCCAGTGATGGCAGAAGAGCTGCTGGAGCTGCAACCCAAAGCCCGCATCGTGGGCGATGTGCGTTACGAAGCGCTCGAAATGCACCAGGGCGCCACCATCGACGGTGAATTGCGGCCTTTGAAAACCGACGACAAGCCCAACCTGAAATTGGCGGCCAGTACAGGCACTCCTGCCGACAGGCCTAGCCAACCGCCTCTCCAGGCGAATAAAATCTGACCTTTTCACTCGGAGTCTTCCATGACCGCCCTTGCCGCCACCGAAGCCAACGCCGTTGCCCAAGCTGAAGCGTTTGCCAACGACATCCCCGCCCCCATCGTCTTCACCGACGCTGCGGCCGGCAAGGTGGCTGAACTCGTTGCCGAAGAAGGCAACCCTGACCTGAAGCTGCGCGTGTTCGTGCAAGGTGGTGGCTGCTCCGGCTTCCAGTACGGCTTCACGTTTGACGAGATCGCCAACGAAGATGACACGAAGATGGAAAAGAATGGCGTCACCCTGCTGATCGACGCCATGAGCCTGCAGTACCTGGTGGGTGCGGAGATCGACTACAAGGACGACCTCGAAGGCGCCCAGTTCGTGATCCGCAACCCGAATGCCCAGACCACCTGCGGTTGCGGCTCCAGCTTCTCGGTCTGATCGACCAGACCGGTTCAGGGCGGTTCAAGCCGGGTAGAGCGCGCCCAGCACCCGGGGGCCGCGTGCCCCCGTGACCGTCGCCAGGTTGCCTGGTAGCCGGTTCTCGTGCGCCCAGGCCAGCCAGGCGAAGGCCGCGGCTTCCACCTGCATCACGTCCAGCCCATGGGCGTCAGATCGGCCCACCCGCACGCCCGGCAGTTGCTCTGCCAAGCGCTGCATCAGGTCGCCATTGAGCGCGCCGCCGCCACACACCACCACTTCTGAGGCCTCCGGCGCGTGCTGCTGCACGGCCAGCGCGGCCACGCGTGCGGTCAGCTCGCACAAGGTGGCCTGCACGTCGCGGGCGGTTTGAGGCTCCACCGGGCCGTCGGTGAGACCGTGCGGGCCCAGCCAGCGCAATAGCCATTCGGCATTGAACAGGTCGCGGCCGGTGCTCTTGGGCGGGGCCAGGGCGAAGAAGGGCTCGGCCAGGGCATCAACCAGCCAGTCCTCGCGCAACTCGCCGCCAGCGCCAAACTCACCATTGGCATCGTAGTCATGGCCGGTCTGCCAGGCGCACCAGGTGTCCAGCAAGGCATTGCCCGGGCCGCAGTCAAAGCCCAGCGGGGCTTGCCCGGGGCGCAGGATGCTGAGGTTGGCCATGCCGCCGATGTTCAGCACCACCACGGTCTGGTCGCTGCGGCCAAAAATGGCGTCGTGGAAGGCGGGCACCAGCGGCGCGCCCTGGCCGCCCGCGGCCACGTCGCGGCTGCGGAAGTCGGCGATCACGTCGATCCCGGTGAGCTCGGCCAGCAAGGCCGGCTGGTTGAGCTGCACCGTGTAGCCCAGTTCAGGCCGGTGGCGGATGGTCTGCCCATGGGCGCCAATGGCACACACCTCTTGCGGCAGCACGTCGGCGGCATGGCACACCGCCTGGCACACCGTGGCGTAGAGCACGGCCAGCGCCTGCGCCGCCATGGCGCAGCGGTGCACCTCGTCGGCGCCTGAGCTGTTCAGGTCCAACAGGGCTTCGCGCAAGGTGGGGGGCAGTGGGCGATGGGCATGGGCCAGCACATGCCAGTCGGGTGCCGCAGCGTCGTCGCCAGGGGTGCAGCGCATCAACACGCCATCCACCCCGTCCATGGACGTGCCAGACATCAGGCCGATGAAATGCTGCACCTGCTGATCATCAGCGCCGCTCATGCGGCCTGCACCTGGTGGTTGAGGCCGTTGGCCATCACTCGAAGCGCGGGCCCGATTGGAGGCCGGCGGACGCCCATTGCTGTGCGGTGTTCAGCTGCAAGGCGATGTCGCCAGCCTGACGGCGGAAGGCGGCCAGTGCCCCGGGCGTCAGCTGCAGCGTTTCAGACTGGCGGGCGATGGTCAAGGGGTCAACCTGGTGGCCGCTGAGCTTGAACTCGAAGTGCAGGTGCGGGCCGGTGGCCCAGCCCGTGGCCCCGACGGCGCCAATGCGCACGCCCTGGTCCACATGTTGCCCGCGGCGCACGTCAATGCGGCTCAGGTGGGCATAGACGGTGGTGCGGTCGCCGCGGTGCTGCAACTGAATCACGTTGCCGTAGCCGTTTTGCCAACCGGCAAAGCTCACCACGCCGTCACCCACACTGCGCACCGCCGTACCGGTGGGGGCGCCAAAGTCCACGCCCAGGTGGGCGCGCCACTTCTGGAGGATCGGGTGGAAGCGCATGGCAAAGCCAGACGTCACGCGCGAAAACGCAAGCGGCGACGACAGGAAGGAGCGCACCTTGCTGCGGCCGCTCAGGTCAAAGTAGCCGCCTTTTTCGCCGCGCTCCTGGAACCACACGGCGTCGTGCGCCTGTCCCTTGTTGATGAAGCGCGCGGCCATCACGCGGCCCGCACCGCTGGACCAGCTCACCGGCTCGCCATCGGCCAGTTGGGCGTCGTACATCACGCTGAAGGCATCGCCCTTGCGCAACTCGCGGCGGAAGTCGATGTCGGTGCCGAAGATTTCAGCCAGCTGGTTGGTCACGCTGTCGGGCACATGGGCGTCGTCAGCGGCCGCATACAAAGAAGACTGGATCGTGCCTGAAGCCGTCACCGTCTGGGTTTCCAGCGGCAGCACCTCGCGCAACACCTGCCAGCGTGAGCCGGCAGCAGTCTGCTCGCGTTGAACGGTGATGCGGGTGAAATGGGTGTCGATGTCGCCGCCCAGTTCGGCCGGCCCGCGGATCACCATTTCCACCAGCTGGCCGTTGTCGACCACTGCCTTCACCGACTTGCCTACCCGGCCTTGCAGCACGGTGGACGCGATCGGGTCACTGCGCAGGAACTGCGCGGTGATCAGGTCGTCCACGCCCAGGCGGTGCAGCAGGCTGTCGGCGGTGTCCGTGGCGCGGGTGGTTTCACTGCGGTAGAGGCGCAGCGTGTGGGTGTCGAGCTCGGCCAGTTGCGTAGGCAACTGTGGCAGGGCCACGGCCTCGTGCACGGTGGTCACCACGGGGGCGGGCACGTTGGGCAATGCGCTCAGGCTGCCGGTCAGGGGGGCCGTGCCGAATGCCGTGAAAGCTGAGCCGGCCAGCAGGGCCAGCACCACGGCACTGACCTGGCGCGGGTGGGTGTGCGCCCAGGCCTGAGCCGCGTGCACACTGAACTTCGATCGCGATGACTTCAAACCATGCATCCCATCGTGTGCCTGACCACCACCAGGGCAGGCAAGCCGTCCACTAAAATCCGCGCCCAGCGCACACTGATGTGTGCCCCGGCCACGCGCAGCCAGCGGAGTATAGACCGCTCGGCACCCCCCAATGCCTCGCGAATTTCACCTATCGGTGCCCCATGTCAACTTCTGAAAATCCTGCCCAGGCGGTCGAACCGCCCGTCACACACCCGGTGACCGACCGTGTGCGCGAGGCCCTGGCCGTCACCCAACGTGGCGTCGAAGAACTGCTGCCCGAGGCCGAGTGGGTGCGCAAGCTGGCCCGCGCGGAAGCGACCGGCCAGCCCCTGCGCATCAAACTGGGCCTGGACCCCACGGCGCCCGACATCCACCTCGGTCACACCGTGGTGCTGAACAAACTGCGCCAATTACAGGATATCGGCCACCAGGTCATCTTCTTGATCGGCGATTTCACTTCGTTGATCGGCGACCCTTCCGGCCGCAACACCACGCGCCCGCCGCTGACCGCCGAACAGGTCAAGGCCAACGCCGAGACCTATTACAAGCAGGCCAGCCTGGTGCTGGACCCCGAGAAGACCGAGATCCGCTACAACAGTGAGTGGTGCGATGCCCTGGGCGCGCGCGGCATGATCCAGCTTGCCAGCCGCTACACCGTGGCCCGCATGATGGAGCGCAACGACTTCCATGAACGCTTCCACGCCGGCAACTCCATCAGCGTGCACGAGTTCCTCTACCCGCTCATGCAGGGTTACGACTCCGTGGCGCTGAAGTCGGACCTGGAACTGGGCGGCACCGACCAGAAGTTCAACCTGCTGATGGGGAGGCACTTGCAAGCCGAGTATGGCCAGGAGCCACAGTGCATCCTGACCATGCCCTTGCTGGAGGGGCTGGATGGTGTCGAGAAGATGTCGAAGTCCAAGAACAACTACATCGGCATCGGTGAAGCCCCGAACACCATGTTCGCCAAACTGATGAGCATCAGCGACGAGCTCATGTGGAAGTACTTCACGCTGCTGAGCTTCAAGCCGCTGGGCGACATTGCCGCGATGCGGGCCGAGTGCGGTGCGGGCCGCAACCCGCGTGACGCCAAGGTCATGCTGGGCCAGGAGGTGGTCACGCGATTCCATGGTGCCGCAGCCGCCGAGGCCGCATTGCAGGATTTCATCAACCGCGCCAAGGGCGGGGTGCCAGATGACATTCCTGAGGTGACGCTGACTGCTGCGCCGGGTCAGTCTGAATGGCCCATCGGCGCCTTGCTCAAGCAAGCGGGCCTGGTGCCCTCTACCAGCGAAGCTCTGCGCATGATCGAACAAGGCGGCGTGCGCATGGATGGTGCAACGGTGAGTGACAAAAGTCTCAAGTTGCCCGCTGGCGCTTACACACTTCAGGTAGGTAAGCGCAAGTTTGTGCGGGTCAATTTGAAGGGCTGACAGCAGGGGGTTTCAGGGGTTACCCCTACACCTGTATGCGGGGGGAACTTCTAGCCCTTGGTGTTTTCCTGAGGCTTCATTCGCGTGCGCAGGGACAACAACCATTGTGTGTAGAGCAGGTTGGCCGCTATGCTTGTTCGGAACAGACATCGAAGGTCTGTGCTTGTCGGGGGAAGACGCGGATGCCCCAAGACAGCCAAGAAGTTCCAAAGGGCCGCTTCCAAGTGGAGATAGACATGAAATTTGCAATCAAGAGCATCGTCGCTGCTGCCGCGCTCGTGGCCGTGGGCGTTGCCAGCGCTGCCAGCGTCAGCGTTGTGGCTGATGGCGTGACCAAGAGCGGTACCGCCCCCAACCAATTCACCGTGACCGGTTCGGGCACCCTGCAGTTCAGCAAGAACCTGGCTTCGGCCCTGACCCTGGGTCAAGTGACCGTGGGTGCCTTCGGCACCGGCGCCACCGCCACCCCGACGACTGGCTCGATCACCAACCCCACCACTGGCAAGGTCACGACCTTCCCGACGTACAACATCGGCGCGCCCATCACTGGCCTGACCTATGACAACACCACTGGCAAGGTCCAGCAAGTGCTGTCGTCCGGTGGTGCCACGCAGAACATGGCCCAAAACGACTCCATCACCGCTGGTGGTGGTTCGGCTCAAGTGGGTAACCTGGACGTTCGCTTCCAGGCTGACGGTTCCGTGCAGATCTTCGGCACCATCACTGGTACCAGCACTGGCTTCACCACCGGCACCGCCAACGTGGTGAACTACAGCGGCCTGCTGTTCAACGTGACCGCTGCCAACGTCTCTGGCGTGACCACGTTCTCGAACGTTGCTGGCACCTACAACACCACCCTGAAGGGTCTGGCCCTGTCGTCGGCTGGCTTCACCGCCCTGGCCAACGTGTTCGAACTGGACCCCACTGGTCTGGGTTACTCGTCGCTGAGCTCGGCCACCACCGACTTCGGCACGCTGAACTCGTCGATCATCGTCAAGGCTGCTGTGCCTGAGCCTTCGACCTACGCCCTGATGGGTGTTGGCCTGATCGGCCTGAGCTTGGTTGCTCGTCGCCGCGCCAAGTAATTGGCTCTGATGTGCTTTGCGTTGTCATGACGCAAGGCCACATCCGAAGAACCGCTCTGCCGCAAGGTGGGGCGGTTTTTTTTTGCCGATGTGAAGGTGAGTGGTGGGCCGCGCGCAGGCCTTACCAGGGCGGGCTTGCCGCCTCATAGCCCATATCGCCGAAATCCAGTATCAGCGCCCCCTTTGGGTGGGGGCAGAGGGTGAGTGCGAGCGCGCTTGGCGCCAGTGCTGCGCGCCTGCGCAACGATTGGTTGTGGTGGCGCCGTCTGTCCATGAAAACCCCCTGGCGTGCCGGTTAAAATTCACGGACGATCACCAGTTCTACCGCCGCCCTCAGAGGCGGCAGGCTATCGAGGAGATGACATGAAATTTTCGACCTTGTCGAAAGCAGGGTTCGCAGCGTCCGTGTGCGCGGCGCTGACAGCAATG
>CANBQJ010000114.1 GCA_947371645.1 Burkholderiales bacterium
GGCGACATCCGCCAGTTCAAGGTGGTCAAGCGCTACCCCAGTATCCTCAAGCAGGTGGGCATCGCCAAGACCGAACCTGGCGACGAGAACAACCAGGACATCAGCGCGCTGGTCGGCAAGGTTGACATCCGCAAGTTGGAGACCTATGCCCAGGATGACCCGGACGCCTACAGCTACTCCGGTGGCCTGTGCCTGGCCAACCAGGGCCTGCTGGAATTCGTGGAAATGTTCAAGGCGCCCATCAAGGTGCTGCACCCGCTGCTGACCGCCACGCAGGAAGGCAACTTCAAGGGCACGGAAGGCTTTGGCGCCATCCCCTTCGATGGCGTCGTGCTGGCCCACAGCAACGAGAGCGAATGGAAGGCCTTCCGCAACAACAAGAACAACGAAGCCTTCCTGGACCGCATCTACATCGTCAAGGTGCCGTACTGCCTGCGCGTGAGCGAAGAGGTCAAGATCTACGAGAAGCTGGTGCGCACGTCGTCGCTGGCGGCCGCACCCTGCGCCCCCGGCACGCTGAAGATGATGAGCCAGTTCGCCATCCTCACGCGCCTCAAAGAACCCGAGAACTCCAGCATCTACTCCAAGATGCAGGTCTACGACGGTGAAAGCCTCAAGGACACCGACCCCAAGGCCAAGTCCATCCAGGAGTACCGCGACTACGCCGGTGTCGACGAAGGCATGAGCGGCGTGTCCACGCGCTTCGCCTTCAAGATCATCTCCAAGGTCTTCAACTTCGACCCGGCCGAAGTGGCGGCCAACCCCGTGCACCTGATGTACGTGCTGGAGCAGCAGATCGAGCGCGAGCAGTTCCCGGCAGAGGTCGAGCAGAAGTACATCGCCTACATCAAGGAATCTCTGGCGCCGCGCTATGCCGAGTTCATCGGCAAGGAGATCCAGACCGCTTACCTGGAGAGCTATTCCGAGTACGGCCAGAACATCTTCGACCGCTACGTGACCTACGCCGACTACTGGATCCAGGACCAGGAGTACCGCGACACCGACACGGGCGAGATCTTCGACCGCGCTTCGCTCAACGCCGAGCTGGAGAAGATCGAGAAGCCGGCCGGCATCGCCAACCCCAAGGACTTCCGCAACGAGATCGTCAACTTCGTGCTGCGGGCCCGTGCCAACAACGGCGGCAAGAACCCGCTGTGGACCAGCTACGAAAAGCTGCGCATGGTCATCGAGAAGAAGATGTTCAGCAACACCGAAGAGTTGTTGCCGGTCATCAGCTTCAACGCCAAGGCCAGTGCCGACGAGGTCAAGAAGCACGAAGACTTCGTCAACCGCATGGTGCAGAAGGGCTACACCGCCAAGCAGGTTCGCCTGCTCTGCGAGTGGTACCTGCGCGTGCGCAAGAGTTCATGACCTGATGGCCCACCCCCGAGCGCCTTTGGCGCTCCCCCTCAAGGGGGCGCCCCCAGTGGACCGGCAGAGCCGGATCCACGGTGGCCGCTGGATTCGATAGGCGCGAAACGACTACATGACACGGCAACACATCATCGACAGGCGTCTGGCGGGCAAGAACAAGTCAGTCGGGAACCGCGAGCGCTTCCTCAGGCGCCACAAGGACCAGGTCCGCGAAGCCGTGCAGAGGGCCATCAATGGCCGCAGCATCCGCGACATCGAAAAGGGCGAAGACATCGCCATCCCCAAACGGGACATGTCCGAGCCGGTGTTCCACCATGGGCAAGGCGGCATCCGCGACGTGGTGCACCCGGGCAACAAGGAATACATCAAGGGCGACCGCATCGAGAAGCCGCCAGGCGGCGGTGGCCAGGGCAGCGGCCAGGGCCAGGCCAGCGACTCCGGCGAAGGCGAAGACGACTTCGTGTTCTCCTTGAGCAAGGAAGAGTTCATGCAGGTCTTTTTTGAAGACCTTGCCTTGCCCAACCTGGTGCGCACGGCGCTGGCCGAAGTGCCCGAGTGGAAGAGTCACCGCGCTGGCTTCAGCAGCGACGGCACGCCCAACAACCTGCACGTGGTGCGCTCCATGCGCGGCGCCCTGGGCCGACGCATCGCCCTGGGTGCGTCCAGCCGCCGCGACATCAAGGAGCTGGAAGAGCGCCTGGCCGCCTTGCGTGCCGAGACGGAGGCCGGCGACGCCGCCCTGGTGAGCAAGCACGCGGCCGAGATCGAAGACATCGAAGCGCAGTTGGCGCACCTCTATGGCCGCATGAAGGGCATCCCTTTCCTGGACCCGATCGACCTGCGTTTCCGCAGCCGCGTCAAGGTGCCGGTACCGACCACCAAGGCCGTCATGTTCTGCGTGATGGACGTCTCCGGTTCGATGGACGAGCAGCGCAAGGAGCTGTCCAAGCGCTTCTTCATCCTGCTCTACCTCTTCCTGACCCGGCATTACGACAAGATCGAGCTGGTCTTCATCCGCCACCACACGCAGGCGCAGGAGGTCAACGAAGACGACTTCTTCCACGCCACCGAGACGGGCGGCACGGTGGTGTCCAGCGCCCTGGTGCTGCTGGACGAGATCATCCGGGCACGCTACCCGACCAACGAGTGGAACCTCTACGTGGCCCAGGCTTCGGACGGCGACAACTGGCACCACGATTCCAGCCGTTGCCGCGAAATCCTGGAAGAGAAGATCCTGCCCGTCGTGCGCTACTTTGCTTACGTGCAGGTGGCGCAAACCGAGCAGAACCTCTGGGACGAGTACCTGGTGCTCAGCGAGATGCACAAGCAATTTGCCATGCGCAAGGTGCTGGACGCATCGCAGATCTATCCGGTCTTCCGCGAGCTGTTCAAGAAGGAAGGGGTGGAAGCATGAGTGCCCTACTGAAGGACCACATGTTGCCGGGTACGGCGGACTGGTCGTTCGAGCTGATCGAGCAGTACCACGACGTGATCCGCGCCACGGCGCAGCGCTACAAGCTGGACACCTACCCCAACCAGCTGGAGATCATCACCGCCGAGCAGATGATGGACGCGTACGCCAGCGTGGGCATGCCGGTGAACTACCGGCACTGGTCCTACGGCAAGGAGTTCATCGCCACGGAGAAGAACTACCGCCGCGGTTTCATGGGCCTGGCCTATGAGATCGTCATCAACTCCAACCCCTGCATCAGCTACCTGATGGAAGAAAACACCATGGCCATGCAGGCCCTGGTGATCGCGCATGCGGCCTATGGCCACAACAGCTTCTTCAAGGGCAATTACCTCTTCCGCATGTGGACGGATGCCGGTTCCATCATCGACTACCTGGTCTACGCCAAGAACTACGTGGCGCGCTGCGAAGAGCGCCATGGCGTGGACGCCGTGGAAGAGCTGCTGGACTCATGCCACGCGCTGATGAACCATGGCGTGGACCGCTACCGCCGGCCCGGCAAGCTGTCGCTGGACAAGGAACTGGCCCGCCGCGAAGAGCGCGAGGCCTACCTGCAGCAGCAGGTCAACGACCTCTGGCGCACCCTGCCGCGCCGGGTGGACCGGCCCGAAGAAGAGGCCGTGCGCCGCTTTCCCGTGGAGCCGCAAGAGAACCTGCTGTACTTCATCGAGAAGAACGCGCCGCTGCTGGAGCCCTGGCAGCGCGAGATCGTGCGCATCGTGCGCAAGGTGGCGCAGTACTTCTACCCGCAGCGCCAGACCCAGGTGATGAACGAAGGCTGGGCCACGTTCTGGCACTACACCCTGCTCAACACCATGTACGACGACGGCCACCTGACCGACGGCATCATGATCGAGTGGCTGCAGTCGCACACCAACGTGGTCTACCAGCCGCCGGTGGGCCACCGTGCCTACAGCGGGCTCAACCCGTATGCGCTGGGCTTTGCGATGTACACCGATTTGAAGCGCATCTGCGAAAAGCCGACCGAAGAAGACCGCCACTGGTTCCCCGACTTTGCCGGCTCGGCCGAAGGCACGGCGCCGGGCGATTTCGCCTGGCTCAAGACCCTGGACTACGCCATGCGCAATTTCAAGGACGAAAGCTTCATCGGCCAGTACCTGTCGCCCAAGGTGATGCGCGACTTCCGCCTGTTCGCCATCCGCGACGACGAAGACGACTCGGAGTACGAGGTCAGTGCCATCCATGATGAAGGTGGGTACCGGGCGCTGCGCGAGTCCTTGTCACGCCAGTACGACCTGGGCACGAAGGAGCCCAACATCCAGGTGTGGAGCGTGAACCTGCGCGGCGACCGCTCGCTCACCCTGCGCCACACCCAGCACAACAACCGCCCGATGGCCGATGGCACCCGGGAGGTGCTCAAGCACGTGGCGCGTTTGTGGGGCTTCCCGGTTCACCTGGAAAGCGTCAGCGGCACGGGCGACATCCGCCAGCAGTGGACGGTGGTGCCGGCCACGATGGAGTGAGGGCAGGGCGGGCAGACCGCGCTGCACATGGAAAAAGGCGCCTGCGGGCGCCTTTTGCTTGTGGGTGCGGACTCAGGCCCGGGGGGCGTCCAGGTCTTGCAGCAGGCTGTCGACGGTGCGCTGCACCAGGCTGCGTTCCTGCAGGCCGGTGGCCAGCCCTGCGTCATGCAAGCGGCCCAGGGCACCGCGTGTGAGGCTGTGCAACTGGCCGCTCTGCCGGTCTTTGACGACCACGTAAGAGCGGTGTTCGCTGACCCACAGCAGTCGGGTGGTGCACCAGTGGCCCTGCAGGTGCACCTTCAGCCAGGCGCCGGCCAGCAGGCCGTCCAGCCATTGCGGCGTGTCGCAGGGCATGTCGGGCGTGCGGCGGCCGTCGGCCATCAAGGCCATGGGCACGGTGGGCAACTGACCGATGTCGGTGTCCACGCCGAAGGGGCGCTCGCGCATGGCGGGTGAGGCAGCGTCCTCTTCGTCCACCGGGAAGGTGGATTCGGGCAGGGGCGCGCGGGGCAGCAGGCGCAGGTACTGGGTGTGCACCTTCATCAGGGCGTCCAGGGCGGCACCGCGTTCGGCCTCGGGCATGTCGGTGTCGGCCATGGCCTGCTGCACCTGGCGCACCAGCGTGGGCAGCTGCTCACGCAGGGCCTGCTGTTCCGAAGCGTTGCCGGGGGGCTTGAGGCTGGCGAGCAGCGCTTCGGTCGTGCCCAGCAGGCCTTGCAGGCGGCTGTCGGCGCCGGGCTCGTCCTGGCTCATGGCCTGGGTGAGCACGTCCACCCAGGGGCCTTGCAGGAAGCGTGGAATGGCCTTGGGCAGGCGAGGGCGCTTGGGAACTGGCTGGCCGTCCGGGCCCGTGCGTGCGCCGCCTGCACGCGAGGGCTGCAACAGCGCGCCCAGTTGCTGAGCCATCTGCTGCTCGATCTGCTGGCTCAACAAGGGACGCAGGGCCTGGCGGCGGTCGTCGGTGCGCAGGGCCTGCACCTGGGGCTGGGCGGAGGCCAGCTGCTGCTCGCCATGCGCGTGCAGGTAGTCTTCGGCTTGCTGCAGGGTGTCGGAGAAGTCGCTGGTCTGGGGCGGGCGCTGGCCGGCCACGCGGGCCACACGGGGCCCCATGTGGGTGAGGAAGGCCTGCAATTCGGCGTCGTCCGCCCGAGCGTAGCCAGCTGCGGTGTCGGCCAGCTGGTTGAGCAGCTTCCACATCGGGTGCTGGGGGTCGTCGATCACGCTGGGGTTGACGCGGGCCAGGTGTTGCGCGGCTTCCTGCAGGTGGCCGATCATGGCGCGCACAGGCGCCTGCAAGGCCCCATCCTGTGCCATGGCTGCCCACATGCGGCCCAGCAAGGCCGCGGCCTGGCCCCCGTCGATCTGGGTGCCGCCTGCCGACGGGGGCGTGCCAGACGCCCGGGCCGCAGGCGCGCCGGCACCCGGGGGCAGCTTGCGCTGCAGCGTGCGCACCATGGCGTCGGTGTCCAGGTTCAAGTGAAAACCGCCACCAGATGCCGCGGGGGTGGAGAGGGGGGCTTTGGCGCCGGTGGCAGCCGCAGTCGCCGCTTGGGCCGGCTCACTGGCCAATGCCGGGTGCTGGCGCAGCAGCGCGGACAGCGCGCCGGGGCGGGTCACGTCCAGGCCTGGCTTGTCGCCATGTGGGCCTTGCGGCTGAGAGGGCGCACGGAAGGCCCGGGGCGCCAGCCCCGCTTCGCGCAGGCGCAGGCATTCGGCGGCGTAGGCCTGCTTGAGCACGCCGGCCAGGCATTTGCCTGCCAGGCGCAAGAGCATCTGGCGTTCGGCCTCTGGTGTGCCCAGGCCATTGACGGTGTCGCTCAGCGCCCTGGCGAAGGTCGCGGGCCGGAAGGGGTGTGCCTGTTGGGCCGAGGTGGTTTGGGCGTCCAGCGGGCCCGGGGTGCCGGGCAGTACTGCCGCAAAGGCCTGCATTTCGCGCAGCTCCCAGTCGGCTTCCAGGTCGATCCATTGCACGGTGCGTGAGACCTCGATCTCGCGTTCGGCCTGGGCCTCGTCCACCAGGGTCAGCTCGTGGATGTCCTGGGGCAGCGGCCTGGACGGCGCAGGCCCTGTGCCTTGCACGGCCGACACCAGGTGCCGCACGAAGTCATGCTCCAGTTGCTGGCGCTTGCCTTGCAGCCATTCGGCCACCTGGTAGAGCAGTTGCCGGTCGTGGGCCAGGGCCAGGTCGGAGCTGGCCGCGCGCAAGGACTCCTGCGTGCGTGTCCACAGGCTGGCCGCCCAGGCCGGCGCCTGGCCCAGCATGTGGTCCACATGGGCCTGGCGCGTCACGGTGGGTGGAGACGGGGCGTGCATGAACCCAGGCTAGTGCCTGGGGGCTGTTTTCAATGGCTGAAAAAAAGCCGGGCAGTCCTGGCTATTCAAGGGCACTTGGCGGGGCCCGTCGTCACCCCAGTGCTGGACTTGATGTGCAGCAAGTCCATCGTTTGTGGACTGTGGCGGATCTGGTGAATGCGTGGCATTCGACCTGTTATTCGCGGGTTTGGAATCTGGCGCCTTCAATACCGTTCGATTTGTCCGATATGCCTGATTGCCGACATGCCGATGCGCAAATCGCTTCTGGCTCATCCCATGTGAACAAGGAGAAAATTTCATGAAAGTGCAACGCCAAACCAAATTGGTGTCCGCCTTGTGTGCTGCAGGGCTTTGTATTCTGACAAGTGGCGCCGCGCAGGCGGACACCACCTTCAAATTGAGTGGTTATGGGACGCTGTCCGGCACCATCACGGATTCTCATGATTACGAGTTTCGCTCTTCGATGAACCAATCCAAGGGCGTCAGCCGCGGCTTTGACCTGGGGGTGGACTCCAAGCTGGGCCTGCAGGGTGTTGCCAATTTTGGCAATGGCCTGTCACTGACGGGCCAGTTGCTGGGCCAGCGTCGCCGCGACGACCCCAGCGCCGATTCGAACAACGATTTTGATGCAGGTTTCGAGTGGCTGTATGCCCAGTACGCGCTGACGTCCAACCTGGACGTGAGGCTGGGGCGGGTGGTGTTGCCGGCCTTCATGATTTCCGATTCGCGCAACGTGGGGTATTCGCAGCCCTGGTTGCGCGCACCCCTCACGGTGTATGCCGGCATGCCCCTGACCAATGTGGACGGGGCCCAGGTGAACTGGCGCTTGCCTCTGGGCTCGGCCATCCTCAATGTGCAGCCCACTTATGGCCAGAGCAGCTACAACCTCCAGAGCGGCCAGTTTGTGCTGCAAGACAGGTCCAAGTGGGTGGGGGCGTTGAACGTGTCGCTGGAACTGGGTGACTGGCTGCTTCGCGCCGGCCAAGTGCGCAGCAGCACCAACCAGACGAACCTGGCGCCGTTTGGCGCGCAGGCTGGGGGCGTGCCCTATGACATGAAGGACAAGTTCACCACCCTGGGAATGCAGTATGACAACGGCTCGGCGCTGTTCATGTCCGAATGGACCCAGCGCAGCATGAGCAACGTGCCTACGACGGGCAACCCCATCTGGGGCTTCATTGACATCGGCGGTGGCATGACCTTGGCCGACGTCTACGGTGCCAAGCTGGCCGGCATGCCTTTGGCCCGCAACGACGCTTATTACGTCGGTGGTGGCTGGCACCTGGGCAGCTTCCTGCCCATGCTGGTGTTTGGCCAGGCCCGCGACAAGATGACCCAGGTGAAAGACCGCCAGGTCTCGGCAAGCATCCGCTATGACGTGGCCACCAACATGGCCTTGAAGGCGCAATGGACACGCGTCGGTGCCCGCGATGGCCTGGCCTTCGTTTCGGCCGCGCAACAAGGCAGCCCCGACTACAACAGCAAGAAGATCGATGCCTTATCGCTTGGCCTCGATTTCGTGTTCTGAGCGTGGAGGCATATATGCGCATGACATCGACACTCAAGAAATGCTCAGCAGCCCTGGCATTGACCCTGCTGGCCCACGTCGCCCACGCTGACATCGTCGTGGTGATGGGGCCGGGCGGCACGGCCCTCACCAAGGATCAGCTGGCCAACATCTACCTGGGCCGCACCTTTGACCTGAAGCCGGTCGATTTGCCCGAGGGCAACGCCATCCGCGACCAGTTCTACAAAAAAGCAACCGACCGGGACCCTGCCCAGGTCAAGGCCGTCTGGTCTCGCATCATCTTCACCGGCAAGGGCCAGGCGCCAGCGGTGGCAGCAGATGCGGCGGCGGTCAAGAAGGCCGTGATCGCTGACCCCAAGGGCATCGGCTACATCGACAAGGCTGCCGTGGACGGCAGCGTGAAGGTGGTGCTCACGCTCGACTGAGCGGGCCCAATCCAGGCAACGCAGGCCCCAACGGGCCGGTCGTGACATGCGTCACGGCCGGCCCGTTTGCCATTTGCGCCTGGCAAAACGCAGACCGAATAGCCTGCGCGGCGTCCTCCTTATCCGGCTAAAGCTTTGCCGGGCGTCAAGAAGAATGGGCCTCAAGCAGCAGTACTTCGTACGCCCCACCCATGTCAGACAGCGCCCAGGACAAGCAACTACCCGCCTCAGCCCACAAGCTGAAGAAAGCGCGGGCGGACGGCCAGGTCGTGCGCTCCAAGGACCTGGGCCACTTCCTGGTCATCATGGCCGCCACCGCCGTGCTCATGGGCATGACACCCGTGTGGATGACGCACATCCAGCAGATGCTCAGCGCGGGCTTGCGGTTCGATGCGCGCGCGGTGGCCGGCCCCGAGGTGATGGCGGACCGCCTGTCCACCTGGGGCACCGAAGCCTTGTGGATGATCGTGCCTTTCGCCGCCGGCATCGCCCTGGCCTCCGTGGCCGCCAGCGTGCTGGCCGGAGGCTGGGTGCTGTCCTTCAAGGTGATCTCGCCCAACTTCGGCAAGCTCAACCCGCTGCAGGGCATCGGCAACATCTTTGCCAAGCAGCAGCTGATCGACGCCCTCAAGGCCAGCGCACTGGGCCTGGTGCTGGGCACGGCAGGTTGCATCTTCCTCAACAAGGCCTGGCCCAGCCTGGTGGGCCTGCTGGCCCAACCTTTGCCCGCAGCCATCCATGACCTGGGCGTGACCATTGGCGAGGTGATGACGTCGATGCTGCTGGTGATGGCACTTTTCGCCGTCATCGACTGGCCGCTGCAACGCCACCTGTTTGCCGAGCGCATGAAGATGAGCCACCAGGAAGTCAAGGACGAGTTCAAGCAGCAGGAAGGCAACCAGGAGGTCAAGGGCCGCATCAAGCAGCGCATGCGCGAGATGGCCAAGAAGCGCATGCTGGCCGCCGTG
The DNA here is from genome assembly GCA_947371645.1 of Burkholderiales bacterium. The sequence continues at coordinate 9,564 of CANBQJ010000114.1, forward strand.
CCGAAGGCCGACCTGGTGGTGATGAACCCCAGCCACTATGCCGTGGCCCTGCGCTACGACGAGGCCAGCATGGGCGCACCGCGCGTGGTGGCCAAGGGCCTGGACCTGCTGGCCTTCCGCATCCGCGACCTGGCCACCGAGCACCGCGTGCCGGTGCTGGAGGCCCCGCCCCTGGCCCGCGCGCTCTACGCCAACACCGAGATCGACCAGGAAGTGCCGGTGGCGCTCTACAGCGCCGTGGCCCAGGTGCTGGCCTACGTGATGCAGCTCAAGCAGGCCCTGTCGGGCCAGGGGCGCATGCCCGGCAACCTGCCCGACCTCGACGTGCCACCCGAACTCGACCCCATGCATGGCCAGGCTGCGCGACAGCGCGTGGCCACCGATGCCGCTGATGACGCCGAAGGACTTGACGCATGAACCCCCTGATCCAACGCCTCAACGCCTTGTTGGGGGGGCATGCCAAGAACCTGCAGGTGATGGCTGCGCCGCTGGTGGTGGTGGCCGTGCTGGCGCTGATGGTGCTGCCGCTGCCTGCCTTCGTGCTGGACGTGTTCTTCACCTTCAACATCGCCACCGCGCTGATGGTGATGATGGTGGCGGCCACCATGATCCGCCCGCTGGACTTCGCGGCCTTTCCGTCGGTGCTGCTGTTGACCACCTTGCTGCGCCTGTCGCTCAACGTGGCTTCCACGCGCGTGGTGCTGATGCAGGGCCACACCGGCACGGGCGCGGCGGGTCGCGTGATCGAGGCCTTCGGGCACTTCCTGATCGGCGGCAACTTCGCGGTGGGCCTGATCGTCTTCGCCATCCTGGTGGTGATCAACTTCGTGGTGATCACCAAAGGCTCGGAGCGCATCGCCGAAGTGAGCGCCCGCTTCACCCTGGACGCCATGCCCGGCAAGCAGATGGCGATTGATGCCGACCTCAACGCCGGCCTGATCGACGAAAAAGAAGCCAAGCGCCGCCGCCTCGAAGTGGGCGAAGAAGCAGAGTTCCACGGCTCCATGGACGGTGCGTCCAAGTTCGTGCGCGGCGATGCCGTGGCCGGCATCCTCATCCTGTTCATCAACATCATTGGCGGTTTCGTGATCGGCCTGGTGCAGCACGACATGTCGCCGGGCGACGCCGCCAGCTCCTACGTGCTGCTGGCCGTGGGCGACGCCCTGGTGGCCCAGATTCCCGGCCTGTTGATCTCGGTGGCGGCCGCCATGGTGGTGTCGCGCGTCGGCAAGGAAATGGACGTGGGCGCCCAGATCATGGGCCAGATGTTCGAGAACCCCAAGGTCATGGGCGTGGCCGCGGCCATCATCGGCGTGATGGGTGTCATCCCGGGCATGCCTGGCCTGGTCTTCCTGCCCATTGGTGGCGGGCTGGGCTGGTGGTCCTGGCGCATGCACCAGCGGCAGGAAGCCGTGCGCAACGCGCCCAAGCCTGTGGACAAGCCCGCAGACGGCCCGGCCGCCAACGGCGAAGCGAGCTGGGAAGACCTGCAGCCTGTGGACACGTTGGGCCTGGAGGTGGGCTACCGACTCATCCAGCTCGTGGACAAGGACCGGGGCGGTGACCTGCTCACCCGCATCAAGGGCGTTCGCCGCAAGTTCGCGCAAGAAGTCGGCTTCTTGCCGCCATCGGTGCACATCAAGGACAACCTGGAGCTCAAGCCCAGCTTCTACCGCATCACCCTCAGGGGCGCCGTGGTGGGCGAGGGCGAGGTCTTCCCCGGCATGCTCATGGCCATCAACCCCGGTCACGTGAGCAACCCCATCCCCGGCACGGCGGCGGTGGACCCGGCCTTTGGCCTGCCCGCCGTGTGGGTGGAAGAGAACCGCCGGGACACCGCGCAATTGGCCGGGTACACGGTCGTTGATCCCTCGACCGTGGTGGCGACCCATCTTTCACACTTGATGCAACTCCATGCAGCCAAGTTGCTGGGCCGGGTTGAAACCCAGCAACTGGTCGAACATGTGACGAAGCTCGCCCC
>CANBQJ010000115.1 GCA_947371645.1 Burkholderiales bacterium
GACCCGGTGGACCACCCGGTGAGCCTGTACGCGGCCACCAAGAAGGCCAACGAGCTGATGGCCCACACCTACAGCCACCTCTACGGCCTGCCCACCACGGGCCTGCGCTTCTTCACGGTCTACGGGCCCTGGGGCCGCCCGGACATGGCACCCATGCTGTTCGCCCGCGCCATGCTGGCGGCTGAGCCCATCCAGATTTTCAACCACGGTCAGATGCGGCGCGACTTCACCTACATCGATGACATCGTCGATGGCGTGCTGGGGGCGCTGGACCACGTGGCCGAGGCCGACGCGGCGTTTGACCGCCAGCAGCCCGATCCCGGCAGCTCCTGGGCGCCTTACAAGGTCTACAACATCGGCCACAGCGAACCTGTGGCCCTGATGGATTTCGTGGACACGCTGGAGCGCGCCCTGGGCGTGACGGCGGTGAAGGACTTCCAGCCCATGCAGCCTGGCGATGTGCAGGCCACCTTCGCCGACACCCGGCGCCTGTCCGAGCGCACCGGCGTGCATCCGGGCACGGCCTTGGCCGATGGCATCGCGCGCTTTGCCGCTTGGTATCGGGCATATCACGCCTGATCGACGCCTGATCAAGGCCCGCTCCCGCCCTTGCGGACCCTCATTCAGGCGGGCGTCGTCAAATTGACGTGAACCCTTGGTGAAATGGCGGGTCTCTCGCCGATCCACACACCAAGCTGACACAGCATGACCAAAGCCATGATCCTCGCGGCGGGCCAGGGAACCCGCATCCGCCCCCTCACCAAGGGCCTGCCCAAGCCGATGATCCCCATCCTGGGCAAGCCAGTGCTGGAGTACCTCATCGAGCACCTGGCGCGGCACGGCGTGCGCCAGATCATGATCAACGTGGCCTACCACCACTGGAAGATCGAGAGCTACTTTGGCGACGGCAGCCGCTGGGGCGTGGAGATCGGCTATTCCTATGAAGGCGCACGTGAACACGGCGAGATCGTGCCCAAGCCCATGGGCTCGGCCGGCGGCATGCGCAAGATCCAGGATTTCTCCGGCTTCTTCGACGAGACCACGCTGGTGATCTGCGGCGACGCCATCATCGACCTGGACATCACGGCCGCGCTGCAAGAGCACCACGCCAAGAAGGCCATGGCCAGCGTCGTGACCCTGGAAGTGCCCAGCGATCAGGTGAAGAACTACGGCATCGTGGTGGCCGCGGCCGACGGCAAGGTGCAGTCCTTCCAGGAAAAGCCCACGCCTGAAGAAGCCCGCTCGAACCTGGCCAGCACCGGCATCTACATCTTCGAGCCGGCGGTGCTGGAGATGGTGCCCAAGGGCAAGGAGTTCGACATCGGCAGCCAGCTCTTCCCGATGCTGGTGGACCAGGGCCTGCCCTTCTATGCGCAAAGCCGTCCCTTCCACTGGATCGACATCGGCCGCGTCAGCGACTACTGGACGGTGCTGCAGCGCGTGCTGGCCGGCGAGATCGCCGACATGAAGATGCCGGGACGCGAGGTGCGCCCCGGTGTGTGGGTGGGCCTCAACACCCGCATCGACTGGGACCATGTGGACATCACCGGGCCGGTGTACGTGGGCTCGGGCACCTGCATCGAGCCGGGCGTGAAGATCGAAGGGCCGGCGTGGATAGGCCACGGCTGCCAGTTGCGCGCGCACAGCCGCCTGGCCCGCAGCGTGCTGTTTGACTACACCCGCGTGAACGCCGAAAGCGTGCTCAAGGATGTGATCGCTTCGCCGCAGTATGTGGTGGACCGCCATGGCCAGACCACCTACCAGGGTGAAGAGGGCGCGCCCTTCCGCTGGGGTGATGCGCGCGGCTAACTGAAAAGGCCCTGCGGGGCCTTTTTCATTTGCTCACAAGGTCTCTTGACCACCCGGTTGCACCGCCACGGGCAGCGCGGCGCCGGTGGGTTCGGCGCGCATGACCCAGCGGGCCAGGATGGGGTCGCGGGCCAGCGCCTGTTCGGCATGGCGGCGCGCCTGTTCGCCCCAGGCTGCACGGGCCTCGGGCGCGTCGACCACCTGCGCCACGGCTTGGGCCAGGGCCTCGGTGTCGTCGGGTGCCACCACCACACCGCAACGCGACACCACCTGGGCGATCTCGGTGCCCGAACGGCAGGTGGCGATCACCGGCCGGCCGCTGGACAACATGCCCGTGAGCTTGGAGGGCAGCACGAGGTCTTCGGCATCGGCGCTTTGCGTGAGCAGGTGCACGTCGGCCAGGCCCAGCAGCTCACCCAGGCGCTCCTTGGGTTGCAGCGGCTTGAGGATCACATTGGGCAGGTCGGTGCAGGCGGCTTCCAGGTCCGGGCGCATGACGCCGTCACCACAGACCACGAACACCACGTCGGTGCGGTGGGCCAGCATGCGGGCCACGGCGGGGATGCTCAACAGGCTTTGCTTGGCGCCCCAGGTGCCGGAAAAGAGCACCACCTTGCTGGACGCGGGGATGCCCCACTCGCGGCGGTAGCTGCTCACGCCCTGCAGCGGCGTCACGCCTTCGGTGTCCACCCAGTTGGGGAAGAGCTCGATGGCTTCAGGGTCCACGCCCTTGGCGCGCAGGCGCTCCACCATCTTCACGGAGATGGACGAGACCTTGTCGAAGCCGCGCATCAGGCGGCGCTCGCACCACAGGGCCAGGGCACGCGCGATGCGGCCCTTGAGCAGGTTCATCTGGAAGGCCACGTCGACCTCAAAGTCCTGCACGTGCAGCCAGGCCTTGGCGCCGCACAGGCGGGCCGTCAGCCAACCTGCAGGCGCACAGGCCATGGCCGGCGCCACCGTGAGCACCACATCGGGCATCCACAGGGTCTGGCGCAGCATCAGGGGTGCAGACGTGACGGCAAAGCTCAGCAGGTGCAGCAGGCGCTTGAGGCCACTGGGCTGCGCCGGCACCCACAGGGGCGCACGCCACACGTCCACCCCGTTGAGGGTCTCGCGTTGATAGCGCCAGCCACGGTAGCCTTCTGCCACCTGCCAGGTCGGGTAATAGGGCGGTGCAGCCACCACGCGAACGTCGTGACCCTTGGCCGCCAACCACTCGGCCATGTCGCCCGAGTATTTGCCGATGCCCGTGGGCTCGGGGGCGTAGTTGGCGCTGTAGATCAGGATCTTCATCACGTTTCCTCTTGGGATGTGATGTTGGCCAGACCGTGTAACGCCGTGAAGAAGACGGACATGGTCCGATCGGGCCCTGATACCCCTATGGGTATGTGTTGCCCGGCTCAGCCGCGGGCTGTCGACGGGCCATCACCGCATGTGACCGTTGCGTGACACGGCGAATGAGCCCATCGGCCGCAGCGTGTGCGCCGATGCCAGGGCGCGCGCCGCGTGGCGCCTTCCTGCGCCCCGGGCGGGGGCCAACCCGCGAACAGGGGATGCCCCAGATGACGCTTCAAACAAGCTGTCATCTTCCGTTTGTACAGTGCACCGATCCGTTTGGACTGCGATGCACGCAGCGCCCAAACCTTGTCACCGAGTACGGAGTACGGCCCCCATGAGTCTGGAGCAACTGATCGCCATCTTGCGCGCACGCTGGCTGGTCGCGCTGATCGCCTTCACCCTCGTGGCCACTGGCGTGACGGTCTACACCTTGCTGCTGCCCAAGAGCTACACGGCCTCGGGCTCGGTGCTGGTGGACATCCGCTCACCCGACCCGATCGCAGGCTCGGTGCTGGCCGGGGTGACCCAGCCCAGCTTCCTGATGACGCAGATCGACATCCTGACCAGCACCCGGGTGGCCCAGCGCGTGGTGAGCAACCTCAAGCTGGCCGACTCGCCTGACATGAACCAGCGGTGGCGTGCAGCCACTGGTGGTGTCGGCGATTTCGAGCGCTGGGTGGTGGAGCTCATCCGCAAGGGCCTGGAAGCCCACCCCTCGCGGGGCTCCAATGTGATCTATGTGAGCTACACCTCGGCCGACCCCAAATTCGCAGCGGCCATCGTCAACGCCTACATTGATGGCTACCTGGACACCGACCGTGAGATGCGCAACCTGCCGGCCAAGCAGTTCAGCGAGCACTTCGACGCCACGGCCAAGGTGCTGAAGGCCAAGCTGGAGGCCGCGCAAACCAAACTCTCCAGCTTCCAGCAAGAGCAGGAACTGGTGGTGTCCGACGAGCGCATGGACATCGAGACCACACGGCTCAACCAACTGGCCAGCGAGCTGGTGTCGATCCAGGCGGCGCAAATGGATGCACTGAGCCGCCAGAACGCTGCGCAGACGCGTGCCGACCAGTCGCCCGACGTGATGGCCAACCCCATGCTGTCTTCGTTGCGCGGCGACCTGATCCGCCAGGAAGGCCAGCTGGAGCAGCTGAGCGCACGCCTGGGTGACCAGCACCCGCAGGTGGTCGAGCTCAAGACGGCGATCGCCGACCTGCGCCACAAGATCGACATCGAGACGCGCCGCGTCACCGCCAGCCTGGGCGTCAGCAACACCGTGTCGCTGTCGCGTGTGGCCAAGGCCCAGGCAGCCCTGGACGCCCAGCGCAGCAAGGTGCTCAAACTCAAGACCATCCGCGACCAGGCCGATGTGCTGGTGCGTGAGGTGGACGGCGCACGGCGATCGCTGGAAGGGGTGAACGCGCGGCTGCAGAACACCAGCCTGGAGAGCCAGGCCCAGACGGCCAACATCGCCGCGCTGGAATCGGCCCGCGCACCGTCTTTCCCCAGCGCACCGCGCACCTTCTCCAACATCTCGCTGGGCCTGGTGGCCGCGGCGGTGGTGGCCCTGGTGGCCGCTCTGCTGGTGGAGTTGCGTGACCGCCGTCTGCGCACGCTCAATGAGGTCGAGGCCTGGCTGGGCCAACCGCTGCTGGGTGCCATCCCTGCGTTCAAGAAGCCGGGCAAGAAAGACAAGCCTTCCGAGCTGACGCTGGGCCTGAGCAGCCGCCTGCGCCCCGCGCTCAGGGCCCTGCCGCACAGCGCCTGACGCTCACCACACCGCTCCCGCATTGCCCATGAACGCCCAATCCGTGCCTCATCCCACATCGCCCGCCGGCAACCCCCTGGGTGACATCCTGCGCCGCACCGCCGGGCTCACACCCGCACAGGTCGAGCAGGTGCTCGACCACCAACGCAGCCAGGGCATGCGCTTTGGCGAGGCCGTGGTGGCCCTGGGTCTGGCCCGGCATGAAGACGTGGTCTGGGCGCTGTCTCAACAGTTCCACTACCCCTACCTGCCGCTGGGCGAGCGTGACCTCAGCACCGAGCTGGTGGTAGCCAACCAGCCCTTCACCGACCAGGTCGAGCACTTCCGCGAGTTGCGCAGCCAGCTGCTGCTGGGCCCCATGTCGCCCCGGCTGGGCCACCATGCGCTGGCCGTGGTCAGCGCCGAAGTGGGCGCAGGCAAGACCTTCATCGCCGCCAACCTGGCCGTGGCCTTCAGCCAGTTGCCCGGGCGCACCTTGCTGATCGACGCCGACTTGCGCACCGCCCGCCTGCACGACATCTTCGGCGTGGAGGCCAGCCCCGGTCTCAGCGGCATCCTGGCGGGCCGCGCAGAGGCCAATGTCATCACACCGGTCTCGCACCTGCCCAACCTCTACCTGCTGCCTGCGGGCGTGCGCTCACCCAACCCCACCGAGTTGCTGCACCGCGCCTCCTTCAGCCTGCTCATCCGCGACCTGCTCAACCAGTTCGACCACGTGCTGATCGACACCCCCGCCGCATCGCATGGTGCCGATGCCCGCATCATCGCCAGCCACTGTGGCGCGGCCATGTTGATCGGCAGCAAGGGGCAGAGCAAGGTGGAGCCCCTGCAGAAGCTGGTCAAACAACTGACTTCAAGTCAGGTCAAGATCGCGGGCGTGCTGGTCAATGAATACCGCAACTGACCTCGACCACCGCCCCTGAACATGCCGTCTGCCGCCCGCTCCTTCGAACCGTCGACCCTGGCCCCCGCCGGCGCGCCTCTGCCTGCCCCCCAGGCCGCCGCGCGCCCTGCCCTGGCCGCCGACGTGCTGTTGCTGTGCGCAGGCCTGCTGGGCATGTTCACGCTGACCTTGCATGACCTGCTGTTCAGCACCGATGCCGCACTGTGGAGCAAAGGCGAGCACAGCCACGGGCCCATCATGCTGTCGCTGTCGCTGTGGCTGATGTGGGTGCGCTGGCATGAGTACGAAGGCCGCACGGATGGCCAGGTGGCGGGTGCCTGGATGGGCTGGGTCGCCTTCGCCATGGGCCTGGCCCTTTATGTGCCCGGCCGCGCGCTGAACATCATCTACTTCGAGACCTTCGCCTTCATCCCCATGATGATCGGCGTGGTCGCTCTGATCGGCGGCTGGCCCCTGATCAATCAGCTCAAGTTCCCGCTGTTCTTCCTGATCTTCATGGTGCCCATCCCCGGCTTCCTGCTGGACCCGATCAGCCAGTTCGTGAAGTTGCACATCTCGATCACCGTCACCGAGATCCTCTGGAACCTGGGCTACCCCATCTCGCACACCGGCGTGGTGGTCACCATCGGCCCCTATCAGCTGCTGGTGGCCGACGCCTGCGCCGGCATGCGCACCCTGTTCATGCTCGAAGCCATGGGCATCTTCTACATGAACGTGGTGAGGCATTCGTCCATGCTGCGCAACGTGGTGCTGAGCCTGCTGATCGTGCCCATCTCCTTTGTGGCCAACATGCTGCGCGTGCTCTTCCTGGCCCTGCTGACCTACCACTTCGGTGACGAAGTCGGGCAAGGCTACCTGCACGGCTTCGCCGGCATCGTGCTGTTTGCCATCGCCCTGGTGATGATCATGAGCGTCGATGGCCTGCTGCGCGTGATCGCCGGCCGCCGGGCCACCGCCAAGGCCGCCACATGAGCCTCATCCGCCCCTTGTCACTGAAGCCCGCCGTGCTGGTGCTCGCCATCGGCCTGATGGTGAGCGCCGTGGCCCTCGCCGAGTTCCTGAGGCCCTCGCATTTCTGGGCCGACCACACGGGCGAGCCCGACTACGAGCGCATCGTGCCCCACCACTTTGGCGAGTGGGATGAAATGCCTTATGGCAAGCGTGCCGTGGTCAACCCGGTTCAGGAAGAAAGCCTCAAGCGCATCTACAGCCAGACCTTTGCGCGCAGCTACATCAACAAGCGCCTGGGCCGCGTGGTGATGCTGTCCATTGCCTATGGCCGAGACCAGTCCAACGACACCCAATTGCACACCCCCGACATGTGTTACCCCTCCCAAGGCTTTCGGGTGGAGAAGCGAGAAGACGTGGACGTGCCGTCTCCCTTTGGCGTGGTGAAGGCCACCCGGCTGCTCACCACCATGGGCGAAGACCGGACCGAGCCCCTGACCTACTTCATCCGCGTGGGCGACACCGTGGCGCGCGGCTCGAAAGAGCGCAATGTCGAGCGCATCAAGCTGGCCCTGCAGGGCTACCTGGTGGACGGCACGCTGATCCGCGTCTCTGAAGTCACGCGCAAGGACAAGGCCTTCGAGTTGCAAAACCAGTTCATTGCCGACCTGCTGCAGGCCTTGCCTGCGCATGACCGTGGCTACCTGATCGGCAAGCGCGAAAGCTGACGTGAACGCATTGGGCAAAAGGGTGGTCGCGGCCATGGGCGCCGGCGCGTTCGGGCAGGCCGTGGTCATCGTGATCCAGGTGTGCTCGCTGCCCTTGTTCCTGCACCGCTGGGACACCGCCACCTATGGCGTGTGGCTGCTGCTCTCGGCCATGCCGTCCTACCTGTCGATGACAGACGTGGGCATGGTGGCCACGGCCGGCAACCGCATGACCATGGCCATGGGCCATGGCGACCGCCGAGAAGCCAACCGGCTCTTCCACAGCGCCTTCGTCTTCGTGCTCTGCGTGGTGGCCGTGGCCGCCCTGCTGACCCTGCCACTGACTTTTCTCGTGCCTCTGGAGGGGGTGGCGTCTTCTGATGAACGCCTGGCCGTGTGCGCGCTGATCCTGAGCGTGCTGGCGGGCCAGTTCACCGGCCTGGCCGACGCCATCTTCCGGGCCACAGGTCGCTTTGCGCTGGCCGTGATGCTGGGCAATGTGCTGCGCCTGCTGGAATGGGGCGGCATGATGGCCGGCCTGTTCTGGGATGGCAGCTTCAGCGCGGTCGCCTTGGGTGGCCTGGCGGTGAGGCTGCTGTGCACGGGGGCGCTGGTGCTGGTCTCCCGCAGCGGGGGGCACGGCCTCACCTGGCATTGGCGGGACGCCAGCATGGCCGAGATCCGGGCGCTCTTCAAGCCTGCGCTGTCCTTCATGGTCTTTCCCCTGTCCAGCGCGCTGAGCCTGCAAGGCATCACCCTGCTGGTGGGGCATTTCTTCGGCCCGGCCGTGGTGGCGGTGTTCAACAGCTACCGCACCATCGCCCGGGTGGCGGCCCAGGCCACGGGCATCCTGGCCAATGCCGTGTGGGGCGAGTTCTCCTACCTGTTTGGCCAGGGCGGCACCGAGGCCGTGCGCCCCATCTACCAGCGCTCGCTGTGGACGGGCGTGGCCACCTCGGTGGGCCTGAGCATGGTGCTGTTCGGCATGGCGCCACTGCTGCTGCGCTGGTGGTCTCACGGTCAGATTGGCTTCCACCCCATGCCCATGATGATCTTGCTGGCCTACGCGGCCGCCGCAGGCGCGTGGCATGTGCCCCGCGTGCTGTTGCTGTCCACCAATCAGCATGTGGGACTGGCGCAATGGAGCCTGGCCGGCGCCGTGCTGGCCGTGGTGGCCACCGTGCTGCTGTACCAGCCGCTGGGCATCGAAGGTGTGTGCCTGGCCATGTTGTTGTCAGAGCTGTTCATGGGCGGCGTGTGCGTGCGCCTGGCCCGCGACTTCCTGGACAGCCAGGTGAGCTTCAGAACGGGCCTGCGCCACACATGAGCTTCGACATGAAAGTCGTCCTGTCCGTGCTGGGCAAGTTCCACACCTTCGACCTGGCGCGCGAGCTGCACGCCCGCGGTTCGCTGTCCCGCGTGTTCACCGGCTACCCCCGCTACAAGCTGCGCGACGAAGCCCTGCCGCGCCAGCTGGTGGACAGCTTCCCGTGGGTCAACACGCCCTACTTGGCCTTCCCGCAGCGCGAACGCCTGGGCACCACCTTGCTGCGCGGCTGGGAATACATCAACTGCGTCAGCTTCGATGCCCACACGGCCCGCCACCTGCCCGCTTGCGATGTGTTCGTGGGCCTGTCTTCATCGGCCTTGCAATCGGGCCGTCAAGCCAAGGCCATGGGCGCGCGCTTCGTGTGCGACCGGGGCTCCAGCCACATCCGGCGCCAGGCCGAGTTGCTGCAAGAAGAACACGGCCGCTGGCACCTGGCCGCGACACCCGTCGACCCGCGCATCATCGAGCGTGAAGAAGCCGAATACGCCGAAGCGGACTGCATCACCGTGCCGTCGTCCTTCAGCGCACGCACCTTCATTGAACTCGGTGTGCCAGCCCACAAGGTGCAGCAGCTGAGCTATGGGGTGAACCTCAGCGCCTTCTACCCCAGCGGACAACCCACCGACGGGGCCATGGACATCCTCTTCGTGGGCGTGGGCGACCTGCGCAAGGGCGTCCCTGACCTGCTGCGCGCCTACCAGCTGCTCAAGCACCCACGCAAGTCCTTGTCGTTTGCCGGTGCCTTTTCGCCGCGCATGCTCCAGCACATGCGGGCGCTGGGGCTGTGGTCGGACGACATCAAGTTGCTGGGTCAACTCAACTGGCCCGACTTGCGCGAGCGCATGAGCCGCAGCCACGTGCTGGTGCTGCCCAGTGTGGAAGAGGGCTTTGGCCTGGTCATGCCCCAGGCGCTGGCCTGTGGATGCCCCGTGATCGCCACCGACCACACGGGCGCGCCAGACCTGTTCACCGATGGCGACGCCGGCTTCATCGTGCCCATCCGCCGCCCGGACCTGATCGCCGACCGCCTGCAAAGGCTGGCCGATGAGCCCGAACTGCGCGCGCGCATGGGCCAGGCGGCCTTGCGCGTGGTCCAGCACATCGGAGGCTGGCGCAGCTATGGCGACCAGGCCATGAGCCTGTACCAGAGCCTGGCCCACCCGAGTTGAGCCATGAAACCCATGCACATCCTCTACATCGGGCCGGTATCGGGCACCTGCCTGGACCGCGCCCATGCCCTGCGCCGGCTGGGGCACCAGGTCACGCACATGGACCCGCGCACCATGTTGCCCCGCACGGTGTGGGTGGACCGCATCCTGTGGCGCGCCGGTGGCCACTGGCTGGGTGCACTGGTTGCCCGTGCCATGCGTCGGGTGTTGAAGGGGCAGCGCTTTGACCTCTGCCATGTCGACAACGGCGAATTCGTCACGCCAGCCGTGATCTCAGTCTTCCGACAGCACTGCGCCAAGGTCATCAACTACAACATCGACGACCCCACCGGCCCGCGCGACCGCCAGCGCTTTGCGGCCTACCGGCTGGCGGTTCCTCACTACGACCTGCTGTCCGTGGTGAGAGAGGACAACCTGCCTGAGCTGAAAGCCCTGGGCGCTCGCCGGATGACCCGCGTGTGGCGCTCTGCCGATGAAGTGAGCCATGCACCTCGCCCGCTGAGCGATGCGGACCATGCGCGATGGGATTGCGACGTGCTCTTCCTGGGCACCTGGATGCCCGAGCGCGGCCCGTTCTTGCTGGACCTGGTCAGGCTGGGTGTGCCCTTGACCATCCAGGGCGGGCAATGGCAGAAGGCCCCTGAATGGCCGCAGCTGCAGCCTCACTGGCGCGGGGGCGCCATCGCGGGCGACGACTACGCCAAGGCCATCCAGTGCGCCAAGGTGAACCTGGGGCTGCTGTCCAAGGGCAACCGCGACTTGCACACCACCCGTTCGCTGGAGATCCCCGCGCTGGGGGCCTTGCTGTGCGCAGAACGCACCCGCGAACACCTGGCCATGTACGACGAGGGCGTCGAAGCGCTGTTCTGGTCGGATGCCCAGGAGTGCGCTCAGGTCTGCAGGCAACTGCTGGCTGACCAGGCCATGCGCCAGGACATGGCCATCCAGGGGCACGCACGCTACCTGCGCAACGGCCACCAGAACGAAAAAATCCTGGCCTCGCTCCTGCAGCAGGCGCTGGGAGAGGCAGCATGATGGCCATGACCAGCGCGCAGACATCGTGGTGGCCCCGGATCACGCTGAAAGAGCTGATCCTGGGGGCCATCCAGGCCTTGTGCGGGATCTGCCTGCTGGTCCAGGTCTTTCTGGACGGCTCGACCGACAACATGGTGTCGACCTTCCTGGTGTGTGGCGCCACCATGCTGATGGCCCAGTACATGTGGCACAGCGCCGCCATGCACAAGCAGCCGCTCTCGTCCTTTGCCCTGCTCGGCTTCAACGCCAGCAGCGTGTTCGTGGCCATGGTGGTGCAGACGCTGGATG
>CANBQJ010000116.1 GCA_947371645.1 Burkholderiales bacterium
CGGCCCATCACGCCGCTTTCCAGCAGCACGTCGCATTCGACGGTGGGGTTGCCGCGGCTGTCGATGATTTCACGGCCGATGATGTCAACGATGGCGCTCATCTGAAATGTCCTCTTGTGATGTTGAAAACTGTCGTTCGCAGGGGCCACGCAGGTGTGGCCGGCCGATCGTTGTCGGCACAAAACCGCGAAGGTTAACCGAGCCGGGGAGGATGCCGCGACACCCATTCAGGCGGAGGCGGCAGTTTGCCACCCCTCCTGTCATCCCATCAGGCGTCGAAGTGGGCTTCCAGGAAGCCGTTGCGCTTGGTGATGCGGTCCAGCTCGACCAGGGTTTCGAGCAGCGCCTTCATGTGCTTGAGCGGCACGGCGTTGGGGCCGTCGCTCATCGCTTGGGCGGGGTTGGGGTGCGTTTCCATGAACAGACCTGCCACGCCCACGGCCACGCCTGCACGGGCCAGCACCGGCACGAACTCGCGCTGGCCGCCCGAGGACGTGCCCTGCCCGCCCGGCAACTGCACCGAGTGGGTCACGTCAAAGACCACGGGTGCACCGGTCTCGCGCATGATCGCCAGCGAGCGCATGTCGGACACCAGGTTGTTGTAGCCAAAGCTGGCACCACGCTCGCATGCCATGAAGTTGTCGTCGTTGAGGCCCTTGTCGCGCGCGGCGGCACGGGCTTTGTCGATGACGTTCTTCATGTCGCCCGGGGCCAGGAACTGCCCCTTCTTGATGTTCACCGGCTTGCCGCACTGGGCGACAGCGTGGATGAAGTCGGTCTGGCGACACAGGAAGGCGGGCGTTTGCAGCACGTCGACCACGGCCGCCACGGCCGGGATCTCGGCTTCACTGTGCACGTCCGTCAGGATGGGCACATTCAGTTCACGCTTGACCTTGGCCAGGATCTCCAGGCCCTTTTCCATGCCCGGGCCACGGAAGGACGTGCCGCTGGAGCGGTTCGCCTTGTCGTAGCTGGACTTGAAAATGAAGGGAATGCCCAAGGCGCTGGTGATTTCTTTCAGCGTGCCGGCGGTGTCCATCTGCAGCTGCTCGGACTCGACCACGCAAGGGCCGGCGATCAGGAAGAAAGGGTGATTCAGGCCAACGTCGAATCCGCAGAGCTTCATGGTGTCAAGCCTTTTTCGCAGCGGCCTGGTGTGCCAGGGCCGCCTTGATGTAGCTGGTGAACAGCGGGTGACCGCCCCAGGGGGTGGACTTGAACTCGGGGTGGAACTGCACGCCCACGTACCAGGGGTGGACGCTGGTGGGCAGCTCGACCATCTCGGTGAGTTTCTCGCGCTGGGTGATGGCCGAGATCACCAAGCCGGCCGCCTGCAGCTTGTCGAGGTAACGCTCGTTGGCCTCGTAGCGGTGGCGGTGGCGCTCGGTGACCACATCGCCATAGATGTCGTGCGCGATGGTGCCGGGCTTCACGTCGGAGCTCTGGGCACCCAGGCGCATGGTGCCGCCCAGGTCGGAACTGGCATCGCGCTTTTGCACGGTGCCATCAGCGTCCAGCCACTCGTCGATCAGGGCGATGACCGGGTGCGGGCTTTGCGGGTCGAACTCGGTGGAGTTGGCACCGTCCAGGCCGGCCTTGTGGCGGGCGTACTCGATGGTGGCCACCTGCATCCCCAGGCAGATGCCCAGGTAGGGAATGCCGTGCTCGCGGGCAAACTGGGCCGCGATGATCTTGCCTTCGACCCCGCGCTTGCCGAAACCGCCGGGCACCAGGATGGCGTCGTACCTGGCCAGGGATGAGGCGGTCTCGGGCGTCAGCGACTCCGAATCCACGTACTCGATGTTCACGCGCACATGGTTGTGGATGCCCGCGTGGCGCAGGGCCTCGTTGAGCGACTTGTACGAATCCGACAACTCGGTGTACTTGCCGCACATGGCGATGGTGACGGCGCCCTTGGGGTGCTCGACCTCGTGGACCAGCTTGTCCCAGCGCGACAGGTCGGCGGGCTTGGTCTGCTGTTGCAGCTGCAGCTTGTTGCAGATGAGGTCATCGAGGTGCTGCTCGTGCAGCATGCGGGGCACCTTGTAGATGGTGTCCGCATCCCACACCGAGATCACGCCCGATTCAGGCACGTTGGTGAACAGCGAGATCTTCTCGCGCTCATCATTGGGGATGGCGCGGTCGGCCCGGCACAGCAAGGCATCGGGCTGGATGCCGATTTCGCGCAGCTTCTGCACGGTGTGCTGGGTGGGCTTGGTTTTCAGCTCGCCAGCGGCCGCGATGAAGGGCACGTAGGTCAGGTGCACGAAGGCGGCGTTGGACGGCCCGGCCTTGAGGCTGAGCTGGCGCGCGGCTTCCATGAAGGGCAGTGACTCGATGTCGCCCACGGTGCCGCCGATCTCGACGATGGCCACGTCCACGGCATCCGGTGTGCCCACGCCCGCGCCCCGGCGGACGTAGTCCTGGATCTCGTTGGTGATGTGGGGGATCACCTGAACCGTTTTGCCCAGGTAGTCGCCACGGCGCTCCTTTTCGAGCACGGACTTGTAGATCTGGCCGGTGGTGAAATTGTTGGCCTTCTTCATCCTCGTGGTGATGAAGCGCTCGTAGTGGCCCAGATCCAGGTCGGTTTCAGCGCCGTCGTCGGTCACGAAGACCTCGCCGTGCTGGAATGGCGACATGGTGCCCGGATCCACGTTGATGTACGGATCGAGCTTGATGAGGGTGACTTTGAGGCCGCGAGATTCGAGGATGGCGGCCAGCGACGCAGCGGCGATGCCCTTACCGAGTGAGGACACCACACCGCCGGTGACGAAGACAAACTTGGTCATTTGCGCGATAGCGTTCGCGCTTGAAGCCGAACGCTGCGGTGGTAAAGAGGCATTATAGGTGCTCAGGTGACCTGCACGATCGCCTGAGCGCGTCGACAACGATTGCGGCCGCACGAAAGGTCGCAAACTGCGGCGACAATCGCAGGCTTTGCCAGCAGGAACAAGGTACAGGCCCATGTTGCACGCTTTGAGGATGTTGGCGCTGGGCGGCCAGTTGGCCGTGATCAGTGTGCTGGGCATCGTCACCAGCCTGAGGCGCCCCTTTCACCCGGACAACACCACACGTTGTGCCAACTGGTTTGGCAACACGGGCTTGCCCCTGCTGGGCGTGAAACTGCATGCCGACCTGCAGGCCCTGCACGATCACGGCGGCCCGGGCGTGATCGTGTGCAACCACATCTCCAACTACGACCTGTACGTCTACGGTGGCATGGTGCCTTCGCGCACCGTCACCCTGGGCAAGACCAGCCTGAAGTGGCTGCCGCTGTTTGGCCAGCTCTACTGGCTGACGGGCAATGTGCTGATCGACCGGGGCAACGCCCGAAAGGCCAAGGCCGCCATGCAGGCCACCACCCGCACCCTGGTCGAGAACAAGTCATCGATCCTGGTGTTTGCCGAGGGCACGCGTGGCCACGGCCGTGGGCTGGGGCCCTTGAAAAAAGGTGCCTTTCAGATGGCCATTGCAGCGGGCGTGCCCATCATGCCGGTGTGCGTGAACAACTACGCCCGCGATTGGCGCCCCGGCCGCAAGCAGACCGGGACGGTGCACATGCGCGCCCTGGCGCCCATCCCCACGGCAGGCCTGACGGCAGACGACGTGCCTGCCTTGCTGGCCCAGTGCGAGCAGGCGATGCGCAAGGCCATCGATGAACTGGATGTGGCGGCCGGCACCGCGCACACCGCGCAACGCCACGTGAGCCACTGAAACTGCGGGGTGACCGCCGCCCCGCCCTGTGCTGGATCAGCCTGGATCAGCCCTGTGGCGCGCTGATCTTGCTCAGCGGGTTCATGGCCTGGGCCTGACCGGTGGGCAAGCCACCCAGGTCGGCCTGATCGCCCACCCAGGTCGGGTCCGGGATGGAGTCGAAGACCTGGCGCAGGCGCTGCCCCCAGGTGCTGCGGATCATGCGGAAATACGGGTTGCTCTCGTCGATCTGGATGAGCTGGTCCACCTTGAGCTGGTCTACGCTGTAGACCAAGAGGTCAAGCGGCAGCCCCACAGACAGGTTGGACTTGAGCGTGGAGTCCATCGAGATCAAGGCGCATTTGGCCGCTTCCTGCAAGGGCGTGCCGGGGGTGACCACGCGGTCGATCACCGGCTTGCCGTATTTGGATTCGCCGATCTGGAAGTAACACACGCCATCGATGCCGGCCTCGACGAAATTGCCTGCGGCGTAAACATTGAAGAGGCGCATGGGCTCGCCCTTGATCTGCCCGCCCACGATCAGGCTGCAGTTGAAGTCGATGCCATGTTGCTTGAGCGCCTCCGCATCACGCGCGTGCACCTTGCGCACGGCACTGCCCACGATGCGGGCGATGTCGAACAGGTTCTTGGCCGTCCAGATGGTGGCCGGTTCGCCGTCCGACCCTTCGATGGTTTCATTGCCCAGCAGCTGTTTGACCGCCTGGGTGATGGCGAGGTTGCCGGCGGACAAAATCACCACCGCACGCTCGCCAGCCTTCTCGTAGACCGTCATCTTGCGGAAGGTGCTGATTTGGTCCATGCCCGCATTGGTGCGGGAATCGGACAAGAAAACGAGGCCGGCGTTGAGCCGCATGGCCACACAGTAAGTCATGTCGGGGTCACCTGTAGTCGCTCGCCGTCAGGCCCCGGCGCACGCAGGGTGCACCGGCGCCGTGGCGCATGGGCGGGTATTGTCCCCGAAGTGGCGTCCCAAGGCCAGGGCGCCTCGCCGCGACCCCTGGATCAGGCGGCAGCGCCTTGCTTCTGCGCCAGCCAGTAGCCCATGTCGATCTGGATGTTCTCAAACAGCGCCGTGAGGTTCACAGCCTGGTTGATGCACAGCGCGCTGAGCTGCATGCCGACGTTGTATTCCTGTTCGACCAGCTTGGACAGCGTGTTGACCTTGCGAAGCTGCAGGTACTCCTGCCAGACGCCACTCAAACCCTGCTGCCACGCGTCTTGCTGCTGTTGGAAGCGGTGCATCACGGCCGTCTGGATGTCGCCGAGCTCTTTCCAGACCTCGGCGTCGCCGCCGCCCAGGACGTGGCTGGCGCCCAGCTGGTTGCCCAGGCTGCGCGTCATCAACTGCGCGCACAGGTTCTGCATGTGGTTCACACGGCTCATGGGCGTGCCCATGACGTGCGCGTGCACGGGCCCCTGAGACGTTGCCGATGGCGCCATCGGGATGAGCTCGCGCACGGCCGGCTGCGGCACAGACGGGCTTGTGTTGCGGCTGGGGGTGGCGCTGGGGCCTGGGCTGGGGCTGACGGCCCGAGAACGAGCAGCACGTGGCATGTGGAGACCTCCTGATGTCTATGTGGCGGGTGTGACGCCTGTGAGCTCAACCACCCAGCCGCGCCAGCATCCGGTGGATGGCCCGGATCTGGATGGCCTGGCGGGAGTAGTAATCGGGCGCATCCGGGTTGGGGCTGGTGTAGCCCCACCAGTCCCAGCAGCCATCGGGGTTCTGGGTCACCCCATCATCCTGGCCTTGGGCCTGCGGGTAGAGCACGATGAAGTTGTTGCTGTCTGCAAGAGCGTTGTAGCCGGTGGTGGTGACGTAGCGGTGACCATAGGGTGGGCCACCTTGCACATCCGGCTTGCCGTTGACGTAGTTGATGTAGTTGTAGCCCTGCTTGCAGCCGTGCAGGGCAATGTGCACGCGGGCCGTGGCGCCCTCTTCCACCGCCTTGGGCACATAGGCGTAAGCAAAAGGGCTCATGCTGGCGCGCGTCTCGCCATCGAAAAATTCGGTCTGGTCGAAGCGAACCAGGCGGCCGCTCAGGCGCTCGGAAGGAGGGTTCAGCTCGCCGTAGATGTGCCTCAGGATGTCATGCGACTGCATGAAGTGGCCATTGTTGATGTAGGGCGGCTGGTTGGTGCCCAGCGGCGAGTCTTCCGGGTTGTCCGTGATGATGGCGTGCCCGGCTGGGACGTCATCGCTGTAACGGATGTCGTGCGGGTGCACGCCGAGCAGGCGGTAGA
Organism: Burkholderiales bacterium; assembly: GCA_947371645.1. The sequence continues at coordinate 5,962 of CANBQJ010000116.1, forward strand.
ACTCGCGGGTGCGGGCCACCACGGGCGAGTACACGACCTGGTCTTCGCTGCCCGTGAAGATGTAGACGCGCTGGCCGCGCAGGTGGCTGACGGGGTCGATGAGGCCGGCGTCCGCCGTCTGGCGCGCCAGCTCGGCCAGGCGTTCGGCCTGAGGCCCTGTCTGCGGCATCAGCGGGCTCATGCAGATGTACTGCGCATTGGCCACGTAGGCGTCAGCAGCCAGGTAGGCGGCCTGCCGGAAAGACTCGACGCAGCGGTAAGGCCCGCCCGCGATGATGCCGGCCCCCTGAAAGCTGGCGGCGTGCGCCAGGTGCAACTGCACCGTCATGAAGGCCCCGGAAGAAAGTCCGGACACCGAGCTGTGCCCACGTTGCACCCGGTAGTCACCCAGTTGTTCTACTTTGGCGTCGGCGTTGAGCAGCATGTGTCCTCCTGAATGTGGCAAGTGGCCCATGGACCTTGTCGGGGGAGCGGTGGCAATTTCACTTTGTGAACCGCCCGAAAACCATATCACCACGCACGCGCCAACAGGGCATGCCCCCCTAGTTTGCAGCGCTGGCTCGCGGCACCTGCCCGCTCGCTTCACCTTGCGATCACACGTCCATACATCTTTGCTCACAACTTGGGGCCAGAATGTGGGCTTTTCTCCCACAGCACACACCACACCTCAGCCATGAGCGCACCCGACGCGCCCAGCCCAGGCGGCACCAGCGATTCGCCACAGGGCGAAGCTTTGCTCGCGGCAGCACGCAGCCTGCTGGAACCGCTGGTGGACCTGGCCATCGCCCGGGGTGTGCGGCATGCGGATTTCGAGGAGATGCTCAAGCTGCTGTTCATCCATGGTGCCCAGCGTGCCCACCCTGATGTGGCCGCGCAGCGCTCGGTGAGCCGCATCAGCACCACCACCGGCATCAACCGGCGTGAGGTGACCCGCCTGCTTCAGCACGTGCCGGCTGGCCGCGCACGGCACCGTTCGCCTGCCACCGAGCTGTTCGTGCGCTGGGTCAGCGACCCGTCCTACCAGGCAGATGGCGTGCCCCTGCGCATTCCCCGCCTGGGCGCTGCACCCAGCTTCGAGGCCCTGGCCACATCGGTGATCAAGGACGTGCGGCCACGCACCCTGCTCGAAGAGTTGTGCCGCCTGGGCCTGGCCCGGGTGGCCGATGACGAGCGGGTGGAGCTGCTGAGCACGCACTTCATCCCGAGCAATGACGAGGCCCACATGCTGGGCTTCCTGAGCACCAACGTGGGCGACCACCTGCGCGCCGCCGCTGACAACATCCTGCATCCTGGCGTGCAACACCTGGAGCAAGCCTTGTTTGCCGATGAGCTGTCCACGCGGTCCATCGAGCACATGAGGCCCTTGATCAATGAGCGCTGGCACGTGCTGGTGCGCGAGTTGGCGCCCTTGCTGCAGGATCTGATCAACCAGGACGCGGCCACTGGCCGCCCGCAGGACCAACGCATCCGCGTGGGCATGTACGCCTACAACGCGCCCATGGCCCCTGCGCCCGCACCTGCCGCACCCGATGGCCACCCCGACGGGCGGGCTGACGAAAGGAGCTCGACATGAGCCGACGACCTGCATTGCCCCCCCTTTTGCGCACCTGGATCTGGCTGTGCGCGCTGCTCGCCGCCAGCCTCATCGGCTGCGGCGGCGGGGGAGGCGGCCAGACCGCTGGCGTCGGCGTGGGTGGCACGGGGGGCTCAGGTGGCACAGGGCCCATCACGGGCCTGGGCTCGATCATCGTCAACGATGTGCGGTTCGATGACAGCAGCGTCATCGCTCAGGATGAAGACAACAGCGCGGCGAGCACGGCGCTGGGCGTGCAGGTGGAGGTGGTGGGGGGGCCGACCCACATCGACAGCCTGGGGTTCACGGCCGCCACCGCCACCACCGTGCGTGTGATCCGGGCCGTTCAAGGGCCGGTGCAAGGGAGCGTGCAGACCACGGACAACGTCTCGGGCACGGTGGTGGTGTTGGGGCAGACGGTGCTCACGGATGGGGCCACGCTGTACCAGGGCCTGCCGCAGGGCTTGCTGAGCCTGGTCGACGGCACGCTGGTCACGGTATATGCCTTCTACGACGCCCACTTGCAACGCTTCCTGGCAACGCGGATCGAGGCCTCGTCAGCGCTGAGCGCCTACGTCGTGCGTGCGCAGGTGGCCTCGGTCGACAGCGCCCAGGGCAGCTTCATCGTGGGCAGCCTGGTCATCGATGGCAGCAGCCTGGCGAGCCTGCCCAGCGTGGGGCAACTGGTGCGGGTGAGGCTGGGCACGGCTGCAAACGGGCAGGGCCGCTGGCCGGCCTTGTCTTCACCGTCGGCGGCACCACAAAGCTGGGCGGATGGCACGGCATTGAAGGTGGAAGGTCTGGTGTCGGACTTCGGCAGCCTGAGCAACTTCAAGGTCAACGGGCAAGCGGTGAACGCGTCGGGCCAGGTCACCGTCAACGGCAACAACGGCAACATCGGTGGCGTGATCAATGGCAGCCAGGTCGAGGTGGAAGGCGTGGTGAGCGGGGGCGTCCTGGTGGCCAGCAAGCTGAGCTTCAAGACCAGCGGGGGCTCGTCGGGTGCGCAAGCCAAGCTGATCGGGCCGATCTCAGGGGCAGACACCGGCAATGACCGCTTCACGCTCAAGGGGCTGACGGTGACCTACGACCCCACGCCAAGCACCGGCACCCGCTTTGACGACGGTGTGGAGGCCGACCTGGTCAACGGGCGCCAGGTGGAGGCCGAAGGCACCTTGTCGACGGACGGCAGCACCTTGACGGCCACCCGCATCCGTTTGCGCTGACGGCTCGTTGGCCTGCACATCGAAAGGCCGCTCCGGCATTCCGGGGCGGCTTTTTTTTGCTCATTCAGTTACTTTTTGTTTCTTTTGAAAGCTTGCCGTGTGCGCTTTGCACACTTAACATCCAACACATCAACGAAACACAGACCCACATGAATCCCGCCACCACCCCCACTTGCCCGGCCTTCAGCCCCGCAGCAGCGCGTGGCGAAACCATGTTGGTTGCACTGGCCGAGGCCGGTGAACAGGCCGTCCAGCCCGGTGCGCGGTTGTGCTTTCCACTGGCGCGTCGCACCGTCGTGCAGCGCGACCACGACGAGCAAGGTGCTGAACGCCTGCGCCTCTTCCATGGCGACCACGAGGTGGAATTTGACGACCCGCACTTCTTCGCCTTCGGCGAAGCCCTGGCCCACGCCGACCACTTCACAGCACAGGATGCAATGAGCTGGGGTGCAGGCTACGAGTGGGACGAAGTGCAGCCCCTGCTGACCCAATTGCGAGAAGAAGGCATCCTGATTCCTGCGGCGCAGGCTGCATTCCTGCCACCTACGGCCCAGACCGGCCCGCGTCCCTCGCCCCTGCCTGCCTCGCAAACGACCGTGGCCCGCGACTGGCACGACTGCGCAGCCATCACCGCCGAGTTGACCGGCCGCACGCTGCCACTGGCCCACCTGGAACTGGTGGTGCCCATCTTCCGCATCGCCCACATGGCGCTGGACGCAGAGGGCCGCCAGGTGGGTGAGTCCAACGTCTTCCCCAGCCCATTGCGCCTGGACGTGCCCACCGACTGGCGAACCTGCGTCTACCCAGGCAGCCGCTACCTGGACGACAAGCCCATGAACGTCACGGCGCTCAAGGCGATGCGGGCGCACTGGCCGGTGATCGTGGCGGCGCTGGCCCGCGTGCGACAGGCCTATGTGCAGCGCTTCCCGGCCGCAGCCCAGGCCATGACCTTGGCCGACGTGGAATGCCTGTCCACCCTGGTGCTGGCCGTGCCCGCCTACCAGCTGATGCGCCAACAAGGCGCGGTCGCCAACGGTGATTTGCACCCGGCGCTGTCGTCCATGTTCCGGGTGACCGACGGGCTGCGCATGGTCAGCCACCAGATGCTGTTCGTGCCGGTGGACGAAGCCACCTGGCTGCCGGACGCCGTGGTGAGCGCACGTGACATCCACGAATACGCCGAGCGCAACCAGTCCTTTCACTCGAACCACGGTGTGTGTGCAGGCCCTCGGGCCATGATCGACGCCTTCCTGCAGTTGATGGTCGATGGCCGACTGCCTGAAGATGCCGCTGCGGGGCCGCTGCCCGACGAGGTCGAAGTCGCCCTGGGCTTGCTCGATCAGGCCTTGGAATACGGCCTGCTGGGCTTGCAGGCCCACGCCACGGTGTTCTCGCTGTGGCCCATCCAGACCCGTTGCTGGGCACAGCTGGGCGAGCTGATGGACAGCTGGCCACAGCCACATGGCCCGCAAGTGGCCAGCGTGCTCAGCCACCTGGCCGAGACACTGCGTCTGCTGGCCCACCAGTCGCTGCACGCCACCGAAGCCTGGCGCCGCAACCGCGAAGCCGTCTACGAAGCCATCCACCAGCACACGGCACACGGCCTGGGCGAAGCGCAGACCCCGCCGTTGCGGACCTGGCTGGACGGCCAGTTGCCCGCATGGCAACGCCAGGCGCTGACGCAACAGATCGGGCCAGCGCTGCGAGCCCTGCTGGCGCCCACCGACGACGCAGCCCGGTTCCGCACCCAGGCCATCACCGAACTGCTGCTCGACGTGCTGGGCCGCACACAGGCCGTGTTGCAACGTGCCGAAGCCATCCAGGGCCGCATCAATGCCTTGCTGGGGCGGGATGCGAGCACGCGCCCCTTCCATGCACTGGACATCGACATCCATGTGTTGCTGCAAGGCCGCGAAGCCCGCCGCCTGCCCCACCTGATGGACGGTCTGGCCGCAGTGCTGGGCATCCGTCTGGACGTCAGCGCCCAGCACATCCACATCGAGGAGGTGCCCGCCACGGCGCTGGCACCCCTCACCCCGATTTGCCCGCATGGTGCGGGCAAATGAGGCGTGCACGTCGCACGCCAACCAACCAGGAGATGACCATGAAGATCAAGACCAACGTCCATGCAGGCAAGGGTGGCGCCAGCGGTGTCGGCGGCAACAGCACCGTCGAGGAACCCAAGCCCGTCTACGTGCCGCCCGTGAGCCGTTGCGCCGGCATCTGATCACCCGTTGATCAGTCGCCTCGACACCCCAAGCTCGGGCCCGGGCCTGAGGTGTCGAGGCCTGTTTCCTTGCATTCCCGTTTGAAGTTTGAATCTGACCCCAGGCAATCCACATGGCCACCCCCTTTGCCCTCACCACCCGCGCGCTCGACGCCGACCACGGCCGCAGGGCCTGGTTTGTCTGGCTGGTTTGCGGCGCGCTGCTGAGCGGCTGGCT
>CANBQJ010000117.1 GCA_947371645.1 Burkholderiales bacterium
ACAGCCGCCTGTTCGTGGCGCACCAGCACGTGCTCGATGGTGTCTTGCTTGTAGAGGGCGTCGTAGATGTACAGGACGGCACCGCCAGGGTAGCCCCACATGTACTTGACGTTTTCAGCCTGCAGGCAGCGGACGAGGATGTCCGAGCCGTTCAGGATTTCGGGGCTGGAGCCCGCGTTGGCGTCGGCTGTGCCGGCGCGCTTGATGTCCGCAGACGAGATGTCCATGATGAAAAGAACCTTTCAGATTTTCTCTAACGAAAAACGATCGGTGCCCCTCCACACCTGGCAACACCTATACATGCAACCACACATGCGGGTGAAGTCGGCAGCACTGCGGCCACGGATGGTCGTGTGCTCGTCCTTGTGAGACGGATTTGGAGCCTGCGCGGCCTGCCCCTGATACCGGTTGACACCAGGCTCAGGCCAGATCGAGATGGCGCAAAAGCGCGGATTATCGCACCCAAATGCTGCGATTCCAAGTTGCGCTGCAGCAGCGACCCCGCCCCCGGTGGGGATGCCATAATCCGCCGCGCCGACGCTGCCACTGGTGCGGCCATCCCGATTTGAGCCCCTTGCCCCAACCCACGCCTGCAGACGAACTCGACGACTTCCTCAGAAGCGTCGAACGTCGTGCCTTCAAGCGCACCGCCTACGCCGTGCGAGACGAAGACGCGGCCCTGGACATCGTGCAGGACGCCATGATCCGGTTGTCGCAAAGCTACCCGGACCGCCCGCCGACCGAATGGCCCATGCTCTTCCAGCGCATTTTGTCGAATGCCACGCTGGACTACTTCCGCCGCCAGAAGGTGCGCAACGCCGTGTTCATGAACATCGGCGACCTGGAGGCCTCGGTTGGCGAGGATGAGGGGGATTTCGACCTTCTCGAATCCCTGCGCCTGGATGACACTGGCGTGGAAGGCGCCGACGACACCGCGCAACGCGCAGAAATCCTGGGGCAAATCGAAGAAGAGGTCGGCAAGCTGCCGGCGCGTCAACGGGAAGCCTTCTTGCTGCGTTACTGGGAGGAACTGGACGTTGCTGAGACCGCCGCCGCCATGGGGTGTTCGGAAGGCAGCGTCAAGACCCACTGTTCCAGAGCTGTCCAGGCTCTGTCCAAAGCCCTGTCTGCACGCGGAATCACATTGTGAAAACCAGGCCCACCACCCCACTGTCGCTGGCCCAGCGCGAAGCCCTCGAGGCGCGCTTTGCGCTGCGTGTGAGTGCGCGCCTGAACGAAGGCGTCGCCGCCCTGCCCCACGACATCACCGAGCGCCTGCGCATCGCCCGCCAGCAAGCTGTGCGCGCGGCGGCCCCTGTGCCAGCGCGTGCGCCCCAGTTGGCCACCGCGCCCATGCTGGCACCTGTGGCCGCGCCGGCATTCAGTCCGGCTGGTGCGGGCATGGGCAACGTGGGTGAGTTGGGCGATGGCCTGCGCATGCCGGTCAACCTGATCCCCATGCCCGGCCTGCATGGCGTGGGTCGCGAACACGGCCGCAAGCCTTCTGAATCCCCCCTGACCTGGGGTTGGCGCCTGGCGTCTGCGCTGCCAGTGCTGGCCCTGGTGGCCGGCTTGTGGGGCATCCAGGCCTATTTCCGCGCTGAAAAGGTCCAGGCGGCCACCGAGGTCGACATGGCCTTGTTGACCGATGACCTGCCTCCCTCAGCATATGCTGACCCGGGCTTCGCCGAGTTCCTGCGTGGTGACGCGAGCGCCTCGCCCGTGCGTCCGCTGGACACGCAGGCCCCTGAAGCCGACGGCGACCTGAAGACCGAAGAAACGGCACCTGCCGCTGCCACGCCCTGATGAGCGCTCTGGTCATGCAGCACCCCGTCTTGATGTCCTCGCTGCCAGTGCCGTCTGAGCGCCGGGTGTGGTCGGGTGTGTCGCCGGCTCGCTTGCTGCGCTGGGTTTGGGGTGCTGTGGCCTTGTGCCTGGTGGTGGTGTGTGGTTCGCTGCTGCACCACGGCGCATCCCGCGCGGATGCGGTGGTGGTCAAGAGTCAGGCTGCGGGCGTGCTGCCCGTCAAATCAGACCCCAACGCCGCCTGGCAGCAACTCACGCCCCAGCAAAAGCAGGTGTTGGGGCCCTTGCACGAACACTGGTCGGCCATGGACGACCAAAGCCATGACAAGTGGCTGGGCGTGGCCGAACGCTACCCCAGACTGGGCCCTGCCGAACAAGCGCGCGTGCGCGAACGCATGGCGCAATGGTCTCGCGTGCCGCCCACGGAACGGGGCGAAGCCCGCCTGCGCTTCCAGCAGTCGCGGCAGATGAGCCCCGATGAACGCCAGAAGAAGTGGGAGGCCTACCAGGCTTTGCCTAAAGAAGACCGCGATGACCTGCAGCGCCAGGCTGTCCGCCGCGCCAAGCCTGTCTTCCTGGCCGACGGCATGACCGGCCCGCGTGAAGCCAGGCAGGCATTTGCACTCAAGCGCAACGCCAGCGGCACGCAAACCGATCGCAAAGTAAACCTGGTGCCGACCCCCAATGGCAACGCCAACGGCACGGCCGTCGTGGCGCCCACGGTGGTGAAAGCGGGTTCTGGCGCGACCACCACGCTGGTCACCCAGCGCCCCACGCCCCCTTTGCACCAGCAGTCGGGCTTGCCCAAGATTGCCGCCTCCAAAGGCTTTGTGGACCCGGTCACCCTGTTGCCACAGCGCGGCGCGCAGAGCGTGGGCATGACCAGTGCACCGCTTGCGGGCAGTGCGCCGGCTTACGCCGACCAGCCCCACTGACCCCTGTTGATGCCTGCTCCCTCTGTGACACCGGCCTTGCGGCGACGCCTGGCTGCCTTCACCTATGAAGGCGTGCTGCTGTTTGGCCTGGTGATGGCGGTGGGCGCCGCCTACTCCATCACGACCGGTCAACGCCACGGCCTGCACGGCCGCCAGGGCATGATGGCCACGCAATTTCTGGCGCTGGCGGCCTACTTCATCTGGTTCTGGACACGCGGTGGCCAGACCCTGGCCATGAAAACCTGGCACGTGCGACTGCAATCCGCCCAGGGCGGGCCGGTGAGCCTGCGCCAGGCCCTGGCCCGTTTCATGTTGTCCTGGCTGTGGTTCATGCCACCCTGGTTGGCCGCCTGGCTGGCCGGTTGGCACCAGTCCAGGCTGCTGTACGGCGCCATGGCCGTCTGGGTGCTGATCTACGCCATGCTCACCCGATTGACCCCTCGGGCACAGTTTCTCCATGACCAGATCTGCGGCACGCAACTGGTGGATACTCGCCAGCCATGAGCACCCCATTTTCTCTGTGCGTGTACTGCGGTTCACGTGATGGCCTGGACCCGGCCCACCTGGCGGCCGCCCGCGAAGTGGGCAAACAAATCGGCGAGCGAGGCTGGCGACTGGTCTACGGGGGTGGCAGCACCGGCCTGATGGGCGAGGTGGCCAATGCGGCGCTGGCGGCCGGTGCCGAGGTGGTGGGGGTGATCCCCACCCGGCTGATCGCCAAGGAACTGGGGCACGGCGGCGTCACCGACTTGCAGATCGTCGACACCATGCACGAGCGCAAGGAACGCATGGCCCGGCAGTCGGACGCCTTCATCGCCCTGCCCGGCGGCATCGGCACGCTGGAAGAGATTTTCGAGGTGTGGACCTGGCGCCAGCTGGGCTACCACCACAAGGCCTTGGGCCTGCTCAACGTGAATGGCTACTTTGATGCCCTGCTGAGCTTCGTCGACCACGCCCGTGAAGGCGGCTTCCTGTGGCCCGACGTCCAGGCCCTTTTGCGCACGGGCAGCGACGCCAGCGCGCTGCTGGACCTGCTGGCGCACGACCATGCCAGCTTGCAGTCAGCTCAGGCCGCTGAAACCGCGGTGTCACAGCACAACGAAGCCCAGGAAGCGCCCGGCGGTTTGTCGCCAGGCACTTGAAACACGCGCAGCCGGTTCAGACTGCGGATTCGTTGGTTTCGCCGGTGCGGATGCGCACCACTTGCTCCACCGAGGTCACGAAGATCTTGCCGTCGCCGATCTTGCCGGTCTTGGCGGCCTTGATGATGGCCTCGATGCAGCGGTCCACGTCCACCGTTTTCACGACCACTTCGATCTTGACCTTGGGCAGGAAGTCGACCACGTACTCGGCGCCACGGTAGAGCTCGGTGTGGCCCTTCTGGCGGCCAAAGCCCTTGACTTCGGTGACGGTCAGGCCGGTGACGCCCACCTCGGCCAGCGCTTCGCGAACCTCTTCCAGCTTGAAGGGTTTGATGACGGCAGTGATCTGTTTCATGGGGGCGCTCCAAAAATCGCAAAAAAACAAGGCTGGTGACTCGTGTCGCGCTCTGCCCACCCAAAAGGTGGTTGGCGCATTTCACATGTATTTAATCATGAGCCAGTGTCTGGCAAAGGCAAAACCCCGCCGCTCAGGCACGGAACCGCGAAGTGATGGGGTAGCGCCAGTCCCGTCCGAAAGAGCGGTGCGTGATGCGGATGCCGACCGGGGCCTGGCGGCGCTTGTACTCATTGAGTTTGATCAACCGAGTGACCTTGTCGACGTCGGCACGGTCGAAGCCTGCCGCCACGATCTCTTCGATGGACTGGTCCTGCTCCATGTAGCGCGCCAGGATGGCGTCCAGCACCTCGTACTCGGGCAGGCTGTCCTGGTCGGTCTGGTCGGGGCGCAGTTCTGCCGAGGGCGGCCGGGTGATGATGCGCTCGGGGATGGGCGCGACCTCGCCGCGTGCAATGGCTTCGGCATTGCGCCAGCGCGACAGGCGGTAGACCAGGGTCTTGGCCAGGTCCTTGATGACGGCAAAACCGCCGGCCATGTCGCCGTAGAGCGTGCAGTAGCCCGTGGCCATTTCGCTCTTGTTGCCCGTGGTCAGCACGATGGCGCCCATCTTGTTGGACAAGGCCATCAGCAAGGTGCCACGGATTCGGGCCTGGATGTTTTCTTCCGTGGTGTCCTCGGCGCGGCCTGCGAACAGGGGCGCCAGCGACAGCTTGAATGCGTCGAATTCAGGGGCGATGGCGATCTCGTCGTGGCGCACGCCCAGGCGTTCGGCCATGTCCTTGGCATCGATCCAGGAGATGTCGGCCGTGTAAGGCGAGGGCATCATCACCGTGCGGACCTTGTCTGCACCCAGCGCGTCCACGGCGATGGCCAGCACCAGGGCCGAGTCGATGCCACCCGACAAACCGATGATGGCGCCGGGGAAGCCGTTCTTGCCCAGGTAGTCGCGCACGCCGGTGACCAGGGCAGCCCAGATTTCGGCCTCTTCGGTCAGGGGCGGGTTGAGCTCACCGTGCACGCTGCCGTCCGGGCTCAGGCGAACCAGGCTGGTGGCCGTGGCAAAGCTGGGGGCTCGGGCGCCAATTTCACCTTGCGCGCTCACCGCAAAGGAAGCGCCGTCGAACACGACTTCGTCCTGGCCGCCCACCAGGTGGGCGTAGACCAACGGCAGGCCCCAGTTGCGGGCGCGGTCGGCCATGCGCTGCTCGCGCTCGGCGCGTTTGCCTGCGTGATAAGGCGAAGCGTTGAGCACCAGCAGGGCCTGGGCGCCCTGGGCCAGCGCAGACTGGCCCGGCTCATCAAACCAGGCGTCTTCGCAAACCAGCAGGCCCACGCGCCAGCCCAGCACATCCACCACCACAGGACCCAGGCCGGCTTCGCGTCCGGAGACAAAGTAGCGGCGCTCGTCGAAGACCTGGTAGTTGGGCAGTTCGCGCTTGGCGTAGCTGGCCTTGACCTGGCCGGCGGTGAGCAGGCTGGCGGCGTTGAGGCAGCGGGGGATGGACCAGGAGCGCGTGCGCGGGTCGTCGCCCGGCAGGGCCTGCGGGTGCCCCAGCACCAGGTGCAGGTCGGGCAGGTCGGCCAGCTGGGCGGCGATGGCCTGCACCGCATCGGCACAGGCCTGCATGAAGGCCGGGCGCAACAGCAGGTCTTCGGGCGGGTAGCCGCACAGGGCCATTTCGGGCGTCAGCACCAGGCGCGCGCCTTGCGCGTAGGCTTGGCGCGTGGCGTCGACGATGGCGCGGGCGTTGCCCGTCAGGTCGCCCACGGTGGGGTTGAACTGCAGCACCGCCACAGCCAGGTCCGTTTGGGGCTGGGCGGGGCGCACCAGAGAGGGCACGTCGGTCATGAATCAGGAAGAAGTCGGAGAGATGGGCAACAGCAAAGCAATGGCCAATCCAGGCTCGGGGATCAGCGCCACAGCGCCCATGGTAGCGGGCTTGTCTGCCCACTGGCGCCGTGCGGTGGACGACATCCCCGCGGCAGACTGGGATGCCCTGGTCGCCTCGGTGGAAGGCGGCTCGCCCTTTTTGCGCCACGCCTTCCTGCAGGCCATGGGCAGCAGCGGCAGCGCCTGTGTCACCACCGGATGGACGCCACGCTTCCTGACCGTGCACGGGCCTGCGTCGGCGGGCTCGCCACTGTGGGGGGGCTGCCCGGTCTACCTCAAATCGCATTCCTACGGTGAGTACGTGTTCGACTGGGCCTGGGCCGATGCCTTCGACCGGTCCCTGGCCAAGGATGGCCGCCGCTACCACCCCAAGCTGCTGAGTGCCGTGCCGTTTTCGCCCATCCCGGGGCAGCGCCTGCTGGTGCACCCCGACCTGGACGCCGCCACCCGGCAGGCCGTGCGCCATGCCTTGTTGGGCGCCATCACACAGGCCTGTGAGGCGGAGGGGCTGTCGTCGGCGCACCTGCTGTTCGTGTCGGATGAAGAGGTGGCCCAGGCAGAAGGGCTGGGCTGGCTGAGCCGCGAAGGGGTCCAGTTCCACTGGCAGGCGCCAACGCAGCCCTGGGCCAGCTTCACCGACTTCCTGGCCAGCCTCACCCGCGACCGCCGCAAGAAGATCCAGCAAGAGCGGCGCAAGGTGGCGGATGCCGGTGTGGTCTTCGAGGTGCGCACAGGCCCCCAGCTTCGGCCTGAGGATTGGGCATTTTTCGAACGCTGCTACACCCAGACCTACCTGGAACACGGCCAGCGCCCTTACCTCACCTCGGCGTTCTGGCAGGCCATCGGCCGTGACATGCCTGGTGACTGGGTGATGTTCACTGCCGTGCGCGGCGGCCAGCCCATCGCCGCGTCCCTCCTGGCACTGGACCGGCAGCACCGGGTGGCCTATGGCCGCTACTGGGGCGCGCTGGAGCACCTGTCCTGCCTGCACTTCGAGGCCTGTTATTACCAGCCGATTGCCTGGTGCATCGAGCAGGGTTATCAGCGGTTGGAGGGTGGCGCACAGGGCGAACATAAATTGCACCGGGGGCTGCTGCCGGTGAACACCCATTCGCTGCACTGGCTGCGCCATGACGGTTTGAAAACGGCCGTGGCCGATTTCTTGCAGCGTGAAAAGCGTGGCATGCGTCACTACATCGATGAATTAGATGAGCGCTGCCCGTTCAAACCCGATGATTTGATGGCAGGCATTGGTGACAAACTCTTGCGTTAGCGGACCTATTTCCAAAAATGAGCTCGGAGACACTGTTCATGACCCACATTTCACCTGGTGGACCAGAGATCGACTTGCCCCCTGTGGTGCTCGATATCGAAGCGTCCGGTTTTGGTCTGGGCAGTTACCCCATTGAAATCGGTTTCATTGATTCTCACGGTCAATCCTGGTGCAGCCTGGTGCGCCCTCAGCCGGACTGGCAACATTGGGACCCGAATGCTGCGGCGGTGCACAAAATCACGCGAGAGCATTTGGCGCAACGTGGCCGCTCGCCCGAAGAAATTGTTCAGATATTGAACGATCGCCTGCGCGGGCAGGTGGTTTATTCAGATGCCTGGGCCCACGACTACACCTGGCTCAACCGCCTGTATGAAGTGGCCGATCGCAGCCCCACGTACAAGCTGGACAACCTGCGCCAGCTGCTGAGCGACAGCGAAGCCGCGCGCTGGCACGAGGTCAAGCGCCGCGTGGCGCTGAGCATGGGCCTGGAGCGCCACCGCGCCAGCGCCGACGCCCGCGTGCTGCAACAGACGCTGCTGGCCTTGCGCCAACCCACCAAGGCTGCGGCCTGATCTTTTTGCCGTCCTGAATCCTCAAGTCTGGCTTACCTCTGTCGAAAACAGGGTTGCTGTTTTCACATCAGTCGGGGTGTCCATGCATACGGTCTCAGGGTCGTCATTCATGGGGACGCCCACTCTCCATCCGCGCCTGCGGGCAGCCACCGAGTGGCTCTCGCTCTCCTCCCTGGCGCTGGGAATCGTGCTGTCGTCCTCTTCAAATTCTGCTTTGCGCTGGATGGGCCTGGCCGCGGTCGCCGCCGGCGCCCTGATCGCCTGGTTCAGCCACCTGGGCATGCGCAAGGAGTTGGCCCTGGCCGAATCCGACGCGCTGGCCTGGCGCTGCTGGCAGGCCGCCAGCGAGGATGCCGTGCTGGTGCTGGACCCGCCCACGCGAGGCTGGGCAGGCTGGGCGCCTTCATCGCCCGACTCGGCCACCCCGGCACTGCGCAGCATGAACCCCACGGCACGGGCCTGGTCGACCACGTCGGGCGGATCGGCCGCCTCGCTGGAAAAGCTGTGGCCCACCGACGCCATGACGCCCTTGCTGGACGCCATCCGCAGCCTGGTGCACCAGCTGAGCCCGCAAGACGATGCGTCGTCCGAAGCGTCGGCGCTGAGCTGCGAAGTCAGCATGCCTTCCCACGACAAGGGCCAGACACGGTGGTGGCAGCACCGCGTGATGCGCTGCGGCGAGCGCGTCATCGTGCAAACCCGGGACATCACCGCAGCCAAAGCTGCCATCAAGGCCCTGCACGAACGTGAAGCGTTCTACCGCACCCTGGTGGACAGCCTGCCCATGGGCGTGATCGCACGCAGCACGCAACCACACACCGCTGGCCAGTACATCGTGTGGAACAAGCGCGCCGCCGAGGTGCTGCGCGTGCAGCCCGATCGCATCCTGGGCACCAAGGGCGAGCACATGCTGCCTGAGCGCTGGATCGACCAGGCCTATCAGCAGGACCTGAAGGTGCTGCGCGAGCCCGGCATGCACCATTTCACCGGCCTGAGCTTCCCCACCCCGGCAGGTGAGCGCATCGTTGACCTGATCAAAACGCCGGTGTACGACGCCGACGGCGATGTGGACCACATCCTGGTGATCGCTCAGGACGTGACCGAACAACGCCAGGCGGCCGAGCAGCTCAAGCTGGCGTCCCGCGTGGTGGAGGAAACCGGCGACGCGGTCGTCGTCAGTGATGCCGTGGACCGCGTGGTCATGGTCAACCCCGCCTTCCTGCGCCTCACCGGCATCCAGCCTGCCGACGCCATCGGCCAGAACGCCGAGCTGCTGGGCTTGCCGCCGCTGCGCGAGTCCCACCTGCCCGGCGTGATCGAAGCCATCAAGCAAGGCGAGCGCTGGTCGGGCGAGAGCCACCAGGCCTGCCTGGACGGCCGCAAGCTGGACACCTGGCTCAGCGTGAGCACCGTGCGCAATGCCAACCAGGCCGTCACCCAGCACATCCGCGTGTTCAGCGACATCTCGGTGCTCAAGGCCCATCAGCGTGAACTGGCCGAGCAGGCCCGAAACGACAGCCTCACCGGCCTGCCCAACCGCCGCGCCTTTGGTGAACGCCTCAACCAGGCCATGGCGCGCGCGCGCCGGGGCACCCGCGCCCTGGCGGTGCTGTTCATCGACCTGGACGGGTTCAAGGCCGTCAACGACCAGCACGGCCATGCGGCCGGCGACGAACTGCTGATCGGCGTGGCGCGCCGGCTGCAGGAGTGCGTGCGCCTGACCGACACCGTGTGCCGCCTGGCCGGCGACGAGTTCACCGTGGTGCTGGAAGGCGCAAGCCTGCCCGACGAAGTGACCATCGTGTGCCAGCGCATCCTGGAGTGCCTGCGCCTGCCGCACGCCATCGCCGGGCACGCCCTGGTGGCCAGCCCCAGCATCGGCGCCGCGATCTTCGAGATGGGCGACACGGCCGATACCCTGTGCGACCGCGCCGACAGCGCCATGTACACGGCCAAGAAGGCCGGCAAGTCGCGCTATGTGCTGGCCGACAGGCTGGTGGACGGCGACGTTGCCAGTGTGGCCAGCCCGGCGCTGACACTGGCCACCGACGAGCGGGAGCCCTGGCGTCAGGTTGTGGGGGCGAATTGACGAACCTGACCCCTCGGGCCTGCCCCCTTCCATGAGGGGGAAAACCCGGACGTCGGCATGGCTTACGGGTATAAACGCGTAATCCGATCAATTCACTCAGACATCATCCGTTGTCACATCGGTTGGTGTCGCTCCCACGCCTGAAACCTCGCATGAACCACGCCGACCGCCCTCCTCCTGCACGATCGACACCCTCCGCCACATCACAGCGCCAGCGCGTGATCATCATCGGCTGCGGTTTCGGGGGGCTGGAGGCGGCCAAGGCGCTGTCGCACGCCGATGTCGAGATCATCGTCATCGACCGCACCAACCACCACCTGTTCCAGCCCCTGCTCTATCAGGTGGCCACGGCAGGTCTGCCTGCACCGGCCATCGCCGGCCCCATCCGCCACATCCTGCGCAAGCAGATCGCGCGCGGCAACCTGACGGTGCTGATGGGCGAAGTCACGTCCATCGACACGGCGTCGAACTGCGTCGTGCTCGATGGCGGCGAGCACCTCCACTACGACCACCTGATCGTGGCCGCGGGCGCCACCCACAGCTACTTTGGCCGTGACGACTGGGCCAAGTACGCGCCAGGCCTGAAGACCCTGGGCGACGCCTTCACCATCCGCCGACGCGTGCTGACGGCCTTCGAGCAGGCCGAGCGCGAAACCGACCCGTCCAAACGCGAGCCCTGGCTGACCTTTGCCGTGGTGGGCGCGGGCCCCACCGGCGTGGAGATGGCCGGCACCATGGCCGAGATCGCCCAGAAAACGTTGAGCGACGAGTTCCGCCGCATCGACTCGCGCATGGCCCGCATCATCTTGCTGGAGGGCGCCCCGCGCGTGCTGGGCACCTTCACCGAAGACCTGTCGCAACGGGCCCGCGAGCAGCTGGAGATGCTGGGAGCCGAAGTGCTGACGGGTGCCAAGGTGACCAACATCACGGCCTTTGGCATCCACTACGACCTGGTCGAGGCCCTGCCGGAAGGCGGCACCCGCAGCACTTCGCACTTCCTGCCCAGCCGCACCGTGATCTGGGCGGCCGGCGTCGCCGCCTCACCGCTGGGGCGCGCGCTGGCCAAGAGCACGGGCTGCGCGCTGGACCGCGCCGGCCGCGTGCAGGTGCAGCCTGACCTGAC